>DASTFJ010000001.1:0-5690 GCA_035708745.1 Thermomicrobiales bacterium
ATTGGGTGTCTATTGCGGGCCCGGATACGGGTCCAGCAGGCGGGCGACTTTGTCGGTGTCGGAGTAGCAGGTCATTTCGACGATCTGGTCGTCTTCGACGCGGTAGACATCGACGCCCATAGCCGACCAGTCGTCGCCGCGAATGGTTTTCCCGGTTTCGTCCCAGGTGACGGCAGCGCGGTTGCCGTCGACGATCTTGTGGCGAACATTGAAGTGCAGCTCGGGGAGCTGGGCGCCATTCCAGGTCATGAACGGACGCGCTTCGGCCATGCCGGTGAAGGTGCCGGCATAGTTGAAAGTGACCTTTACGTCGGGCGCCATCAGGGCGAGCATCCCCTCCGTGTTGCCGGTCAGGTAGGCGTCGTAGAGCTGGTCGATGATGGAGCGGGTGCGGTTGGTTTGCGATTCGGTCATGGTCAGTCCTGTTCGTTCAGATAGGGAACGATGGATTCGGCCAGAATCTCGGCCGTTTCCAGGGCCACCATGGGCGGCCGCAGATCGAAGATGAAGTCGCGGGCGCCGATATCCAGGTAGGGCTGGAGACGCGCTTTGGCATCTTCGGTGGCGCCAACCAAGCCAAATTTCCTGGCGTTCTCCCCGAAGAAATCGCCCAGCCAGGCGCCGAAGTTGCCGCGTTCGATATAGCCGTCGAGGGTGGCGCGAGCGCGCTCCCCATCGGTGCTCAAGTGGGCCATCAGTGGCACGGCCATGCGGACCGAATCGCGCGGGCGGCCGGCGGCGTCGAGCTTGTGCCAGAGAACCTCGCGCCGCTCGACGATGAAGTCCGGATCGGGATTGGTGCCCAGAATCCAGCCGGAGCCAAAGCGCACGACCAGATCGAGCAGCCGATCGGAGAAGCCGCCGAACCAAATGGGAATGCCGCCGGGCTGTGCTGGTTTCGGCGCCAGTACGGCATCGGTCAACTGGTAGAAGCGACCGGCGAAATTGGCGACCGGCTCGGTCCAGAGCGCGTGCATCACCTGGAGGGCTTCGACCGATTTGGCGTAGCGCTCATCCTTCTTTTCGAACGGAATACCGAGCGAGGTGAATTCGTTCTTGTGCCAACCCGTGCCGGCGCCGAAGACGACCCGGCCGTTGCTGAGCACATCGAGGGTCGCCAGCGACATCGCCAGCGTGGCGGGATGACGCAGCGTGACCGGGGTGACCTCGGTGCCGAAGCGAACTCGCTCGGTTTGACCGGCCAGCCAGGCGAGGGTGGTCCAGGCGTCGAGCGGCTCGTCGACGCCGGTGACGCCTTCGGAGGCAGAAATTTCCTCAGCGGGAAGGCGGGTATGATCTTCGACCCAGAACATATCGAAACCGCCCTGGTCGGCCACGGTCGCAAGCGAGCGCAGCAAGCCCGGACGGTTTCCCGCAGGGAAACCGCCGTGCAGCACCGGCGAAAGGCCGCAGCGAATTGGGCCGCCGGTCACTCGATCTCTTCCCCGTGCACCGCGATCGACTCGCCGACGAACGAGCTCCACTGGGCGAAGAAATCCTCCATCCCCTCGGCGTTCGCCAGGGCATTCTGGTAGTCGGCCAGATCGGTGATCTCGACCCGTTCGATATAGGGGTAGGGGCTCGGTTTGCCATCGAGCGTGCCATCGATCTTGGCCACGACATACGACTCGATCTGCGGCAGCGCGCGGGCGGTCGGATAGTCGACCTCGCGGATCCACTGCTCGTACGCTTCGGCGCTGGCGCCATCTCGCAGCTTGTTCAGGAAAAAGACAACGGGCATCGACTTTCCTCCAGTTTCGTTTCTGCGCACCAGTTCGTTTGTAAGAAATTCTAACCGGCGGTGAGATTTGCTCGCGACGGCTCGGCAGAATCTTCGTTTCGATCGGGAGCGGGGTCGTCGGGGAGAGCTCGCTGCGGCGAGGAGGTTCCTCGGCTTCGCTCGGGATGACGGGGGTGGGCAGTGGACTAGGCCGCAGACTCGGTGCCCGAGCGTTGCGATCGAATGCGGCGGGCGATGAAGTAGATGACTGCCAGGCCGACGACGGCGATGACCAGGTACTGGAAGAGCTCGGCGTAGCGTTCCACACGGTGCCAGTTCTCACCGAGCTGATAGCCGGCGATCACGAAGACGCTGTTCCAGATCAGGCTGCCGGCGAGGGTGAGTCCGATGAACGTAAGGATGGGCATACGCTCGATGCCGGCGGGAATCGAGATGAGACTGCGAAAGACCGGCAGCATGCGGCCGAAAAAGACCGCCTTGGTGCCGTGCTTGTGGAACCAGGCGACGGTTTTGTCGATGTCCGAGGTCTGGATGAGCGGAATGCGCGCGGCAATGGCAACGGTGCGTTGCATCCCGAGCGCCGCTCCGATCGCATAGAGCACCAGCGCGCCCAGCACCGACCCGGCCGTGGTCCAGAAAAGGGCTGCCCACAGGGAAAAACCACCCTGGCTGGCGGTGAAACCGGCAAGCGGCAGGATGACTTCGCTTGGCAGGGGAGGGAAGATGTTTTCGAGGGCGATCAGCAATCCCGCGCCCGGCGCTCCCAACCGATCCATAAACCGGACCGCCCAATCAGCAATTCCAGTCAGTTGCGTGGTCGATTCGTCGGCGGCAAGCAGTATCAGTGGATTCCCTTTCGTTCGATCTCATGCCAATCGGCAATGGTACCAATGTGGCCGGAATCCGGGACCCGGAGAATCGAGCAGCAGTCAGTATTCAGCACACCCGCACGGCCGCACCTACGATCGTCGCAGGGCTCAGGACTCAGGACCCGGCTCCTCCGGCGTTTCCGGCTCGCTCAGACGGCGACCCATCGCGATCCATTCTTCCTGGCGTTGATAACCGAGGCGCTGGCAGAATTCGATCGAGTCCGGATGGACGGTGAGATAGGCCGAATGCGCGCCGCCTTCGCGGGCGAGATCCTCCATCCCGAGCAGCAGGCGCGAACCGAGACCGAAATGCTGCCGTGAGGGATGGACACAGAGCTCGCCGATGCGCAGCGCCGGCCCGTCGGCGACCTGCACGAAATTGCCGAGGGCGAATCCAGAGAGGTTGGCGTCCGGACCGTCCAGCGCGATCAGACCGAGGCGCTTCGGCTCATTCCATAGGTCGGTCAGCCGGATGCGGACATCCTCGGGACGCCAGGTGTAGCGGTCGGGTTTGGTGAAAGCCGCGACGAAAACCTCCACGCATTGGTCGAGATGTTCAACCGTCATCGGCTCGATGCGAAAGTTCATCGATACTCCGGGATACGTACGTCGATCCGTTTCGAGCAGTCTAGGCGACCGGGACTATTCGGTGCGGGTGACCCTCCATGAGACCGGCCTCGGCGTGGTCTTCGTCGCGCACGGCCAGAAGCTGGGTGGCGGCCAGCTCGCGGCAGAGCTCGTCCAGATCGATCAGCTGCCCGCGTGCCGGCCGCGCGTACCTGCCCGGCGTCGAGCACGACGATACGGTCGGCCAGAGTCACGGTGGAGAGCCGGTGAGCCACCAGCGCGTAAACGTATCGCATTCTGAATATTGTTCGTTGCCCTTGCGTTGAACAGGTTGGCTATGAGTTTTCCCGTGCTACCATCCCCATCGTTTTCGACAAACTATGTGAATTTCGATGATTGGAGTCGACGATGTCCGATCTCGGTGATTCCTCGGCAAACGACCGATGGCGTGTGGTCGTGCTTTCGAATATCCAGGGCGGGGTCGTCTATCACCTTGCCGCCAGCGTCTTGCAGCCGCTCGGTCATCGGATCGTCGGCGTGGTGACAACGCCAGGGCCGAAGCGGATTTACGATCCGGCCTATCTCGATGTGGTCGCGAATACGCCACCTGAGGCCGAGGTGCTGGTGACGTCGCGTCCTTCAAAGCTCGCGTCGATTCTTCGTGAATGGGATGTGGATCTGATCATCGTCGGGGGGTTCCCGTGGAGACTACCGCCGGAGGTTCTGGAGCTACCTCGCCTGGGCGTCATCAACCTGCACCCGGCGCTCTTGCCCCGGCTGCGCGGCCGGTATGCGCTCGAATGGACATTCCGCAACGATGAGTCTGAAACGGGAATCACAATCCACCGCATGGCGCCGGAGTTCGACACGGGAGCGATCCTCGCACAGGTGGCCGTGCCCATCGAGGACGATGACGATGCCGATTCCCTGATCCGAAAATTCGGGCCCCTCTTGCCCGATCTGTTTGCGACCGCGGTGGCGAGGATCGCGCGTGGAGAGACAGGCGAGCCCCAGGACGAATCGCTCGCCACCGATACTCCTGCTTTCGAACCCGAATGGCGATTCATCGATTGGACGCGCCCAGCACGGACGATTCACAACCAGGTGCGGAGCTGGACTGGTCAACGGACCACGCCAAGGGGCGCATTTGGCGATGTCGATGGCGAGCAGCTAGTGGTCTTGCGCACGCGCCTGGGAGATGCCGAGGCCGCTGGCGGTGGTAACACGCCTGGGTCGGTCATTGCGCGTGGGTCCGGATCGATCGTTGTGCAGTGCGGCGACAGCCCGTTACGGATCGTGGAATGGGAGCTGGCCAGCGAGCGATCGTGATCGTCCTTCCCGCTGCGGTGCCCATAGAGTTTGTCCACGCCGGTGGGGATAACGAGCGCGAGGCGCGGTTCGGGGACCGGTCCTCGGAAAAGCTCCAGCGCCGGCTGCATCAGGCGGCGTTGGCGGCGGCCTCCAGCTCGGCCACATCGAGCTTGCCCATCTGCAGCATGGCTTTGGTGGCGGCGGATGCGCGAGCGGGGTCGGGATCGCGGATCAGCTCGAAGAGCCGCCGCGGGACGACCTGCCAGGACAGGCCGTATTTGTCTTTGAGCCAGCCGCACGGACCGTATTGTCCGCCAGCGCCGAGCTTCTCCCAGAAGTAATCGACTTCCGCCTGGTCCTTGCACTCGATCTCCAGCGAGATCGCTTCATTGAACGAGAACTCCGGACCGCCGTTGATCGCCGAAAAATCGATTCCGTTCATGGTGAATTCAACGTACATCACCTCGCCGACCGGGCCATAGCCGCCCTCGAGATAGCGGTCGGTGGCGGTGATCTTGACGTCTTCGAAGATGCCGGCATAGAACGCGATGGCTTCTTCCGCGTTCATATCGAACCACAAACATGGGGTGATCTTCTGTCCCATAGCGATTCCTCCTCAGCGGCGCCCATGTCGGCCAAAAAACAAGCGCTCGTTTCCCAATATGTTTCAGGGGCGCCGCTATGAAATAGTCGCCCGGAGTGCGGCCGGATCGACACCGCTCCGCCATATCGAGAATTTCCGCCTTTCCGAGTAAACATGCTGGAGGCCAGCGCCATCGCCGCATGAAAGGCCCCTTGCGGTCGTAGCGAAGGGCGTTTCTGCCTTCCCGTTTCGGGGACGTTTCACCGCAGCCGAGTCGAGGAATCTCCTCGCCGCAGCGAGTTCTACCCCACATCCCCGCCTCCAGATTCTCAACTCAGTTCAGCCCAGGATTTCCACCGTGGGGTCGGGCGAGCAAGCCCATACCACTCCCGAGTGGGATACTTCCCAGAACGAAACCGTATCCGTTCAGGAGCTCCGTGCAATGGCGCACTCCGACAAACCGCATCTCGACCGCGTCCCCAAACGCTGGAACCCCTCCCTTTGGGCCAGCAAGGTCCCCTTCGGCATCGGCCAGCAACATCCGAACAACTTCGCCGAGATCACCCGCGCCATCCGCGAGAACAAGGACGAGCTCCCCTTCGCCTGGCGCATCCTGCAC
>DASTFJ010000002.1:0-6933 GCA_035708745.1 Thermomicrobiales bacterium
CCAGGATATTTGTCGCCGGATCGAACCAGAGATCCTCAGAGATACCCTGACTCTGGAACTCCGCGGGCATAACCTGCATGAGCCCGATCGCCCCAGCAGACGACACCGCATTCGGATCGCCGACCGATTCGACGCGAATGACCGCGGCGATGTATTCGGCCGGAACCCCGCTGGCGGCCGATGCGGCCTGAATCTCCGGCAGCCACTGCAAGACTGCGTCGGTTTGCGCCGAGGTCGTGCCTGCAAACACGACACTCGCCACGCCAACCATCGAGAACGCAACTAGGAGCGCCGCAGCCATTCGACGCACCTTCCCCCATTCGCTCGGACCGGCGGCCTTGCGAGCCGCGGTCATCGCTGAGCTTCCCTCGTTTCCAGCCATGCAACCTCCGTGAACGTCTTGAGACCGGACCAGACGGTCTCCAAAATATGAAAGCTGGTCACGAGCTTCTACGGACGATCATTTCGCACGGATTCACAGAATCCTCCCCGATTTAGCACAGGTATCTGGCGGAATCCGCAAAAGTGCGCATTACGGAAACCGGGCGCCTTGCCCGCGCGTATCGGTCTGTGTCACGATTGCTCCACCTCGTTCTGTATCCGAGACGGTTGTTCATGTCGGTCCTGCGCAAACCCATCGTCCTCCTCCTGGTTCTGATTTCGCTGACGATGGGCTGGTTGGCGCCGGCGCATCCGGCAGCGGCCGAGCTGACCATTCCGGACTCGCCGGCCGGCGAACAGCTCACCTGGGCGCTCGCTCAGATTGCCACCGCGGGAAACGGGACAAGCCAGGCAGATATCACCGCGCATTTCTCCGACGCCTATCTCGATGTCATCACCCCGGACGAGCTGATCTGGTATTTCAGCCAGTACCTCGCCCCGGTTGGCCCGTTCGAGATCATCCGCTGGGAGGGCGGCGCGACCGAGCTGCGCAACAACGCCATCATGCTCGGTCCCTCGGGCTACTGGCGGGTGGAGCTCACCGTGACCCCGGACGCGGCGCACAAGATCGATCTGATGTGGTTCGAGCCGGTGTATGTCACCACCACGCCAGACGCGGCGCCCAGCAGCTGGAGCGATCTGAAGCGCGATTTCAAATCGATCGCGCCGCAGGTCAGCGTGACCATCGGTGAGGTGCACGACGGCGGCTGCGACCCGATCGCGCGGGTCGATCCCGATCTGGTGCTGCCGATCGCATCATCGTTCAAGCTCTATGTGTTGGGCGAGCTGGCCCGGCAGGTCAGCGAAGGAGACGCATCGTGGGATGAGTTGCTGCCGCTCGAACCGCAATTCATCAGCCAGCCGAATGGCGACATGCGCTATATGCCGGTTGGATCGGAATACCCGCTCTCGTATTTCGCCGAGCAGATGATCTCGAAATCGGACAACACCGCTACCGATCATCTGATCGCGCGGTTGGGGCGTTCGCAGGTCGAGTCGGCGTTCGATGCAATGGGTCAGGGCGATCCGACGGTCAATGTGCCGCTCATGCTGACCCGCGAATGGTTCGCGCTACGCATGCGC
Source organism: Thermomicrobiales bacterium (assembly GCA_035708745.1). Lineage (GTDB taxonomy): Bacteria > Chloroflexota > Chloroflexia > Thermomicrobiales > UBA6265 > JAMLHN01. Next base: position 1,525 of record DASTFJ010000002.1, read on the forward strand.
TTTTCGGATGAAGAGCTGCGCGACTATCTGGACTCCACCGACGATGAGCGGCTGGCGTTCTTGCAGGATGTCGCCGATCCGGTGGCCGACACGATCGTCGAAACCGAGCCGTGGCCCGGTTCGAATTGGGCTTCGCAAATCGAGTGGTTCGCCTCATCCGGCGATCTCTGCCGCGCCCTGGCTTACCTGCAAATGCATGGTGATCGGCCCGGTATGCAGCCGGTGCTGAACGCGCTCTCCCTGGAACCGGAGATCGTGTTCGATCCGACCGTTTGGACCTATGTTGGATATAAGGGCGGGTATGAAACCGGCGTGATGTCGGAAAACTTCCTGTTGCAGCGCGCGGACGGCCGCTGGTTTGCTATCTCGGCCGTCATCATGGACCCGAGCTACGAGATCGATGGCGACGGCCTGCGCAACCTGATCGCGACAGCGGTGCAAAATCTGGCGTATCAGAAATAGCTTCCGAGTCCTGAGCGAGCCCGGTCGCGGGACCCGCACACCGTGGCATGCTCCTGCGACCGAGAACGACGGTCCGGGCATGGAGCGGAGTCCATGCCGTACGTCCATCTCGTCTTTCCTCTCCGGCCTAGACCTTCTTCACCCCATTGACTGGAACCAATAACGAATAGAGCGAGGTAGTGCCGCAGATGAAGAGGCGGTTGCGTTTGAGACCGCCGAATTCGACATTGGCGACCACCTCGGGAACGAGCACTTTGCCGAGCAGGGTGCCATCGGGATCGTAGACATGCACGCCGTCGCCGGCGCTGGTCCAGAGCCGGCCCGACGTATCGAGGCGGAAGCCGTCGAAATAGCCGCTGGTGCAAGTGGCGAACTCACCCCCACCGTGCAAGGTCTTGCCATCGATGACTTCGAATACCCGGATCTGAGGCGGATGCCCCTTTACGTGCGAGCCGCCGGTGTCCGAAACATAGAGAAACTGCTCGTCAGGCGAAAATGCGAGACCGTTCGGGCGAATGAGCGCATCGGTGGCGATGGTGACCTCGCCGGTATCGCCATCGACTCGGTAGACATGGCAATCTCCAATCTCGCTCTCGGCCTGAAAGCCTTCCAGATCGGAATCGATGCCATAGGTCGGGTCGGTAAACCAGATCGAGCCATCCGATTTCACCACCACGTCGTTAGGGCTGTTGAGCCGCTTGCCATCATACGCGTCTGCCACCGTGCTGACCGAGCCGTCGAACTCGGTGCGGGAGATCCTCCGCCCGCCGTGCTCGCAAGACACCAGCCGGCCCTGGCGGTCGATCGTGTGACCGTTGGTATACCCCGCCGGATGGCGGAAGACGCTGACCTGATCGTCGGTTTCGTCATAGCGCAGCATCCGGTCGTTGGGAATATCACTCCAGACCAGATACCGCCCGGCCGGGAAATAGGCCGGGCCTTCCGCCCAGCGGCACCCGGTATAAAGCTGCTCGACTCTGGCATTGATGTTGACGCACTTGCCAAAACGCTCGTCGAGAAACTCGTACTCGATCATCGCCATTGCGCGGTCTCCTTCCCTGGCGACCATTCGCCGTCCACGTCTCTCTTGTTCGCTGGCGCCATTTTCGCTCAAATGGCCGGGCGTTTGGCTGCACGGGTTCGAGAGTTACTGGATTCGCGCTTCAGCGCGCAGGGATCGGAGCGTTTTCCCGAATGTGAGCCTCACCGCCAGGCGGCACGGTGACCTCGACAAAAGGACGCTCGTGCGGCGGTCCGGCGGCGAAGCGGACGATGGGCGGCGAGGAGAGCTCGGCGGCCATGGCCCCAAAGGTCATATGCCCTCGCAGCGCGGACCGGCTGATCGGCGCCGAGGTGTCGGTGAGCGCGGTTTCGATGTCGTCGAGCGAGGTAGCCGATTCGGCGAGCGCCGTCATGCAGGCGAAACGCACACGGGTATTCGAGGCGGCATAGATCGCTTCGAATTCTGGTTTGGCGGGTGAGTCGTAGAGTGGATGGTTCGTGTGGGAGACGACACGCTGGTCCTCGGCTCCGCCGATCACGCGGGCAGCATCGGCCTCGAATGACACCAGGTTCGTGGTATCACCGATCAGATAGTGCTGGCCAATGGCGTGCTGCATGGCCTGCAACCCATAGCTCGCTTCCTCGACCGAAAAGGTATCGAGCAGCTTCCGTTCGATGAAGGTGACCGGCATACCGGTGCGAGCCGAGGGGAGCATGCCGAGGTTGTTCACCACCACACCCACCCCGGCGGAATTGACGCCCATCAGGCAAATCATGCCGGCAGCGGTGAAGACCGCCTGAGTGGGCGCGCCCTGCTCCTCATGGATAACGACCACCTGGGTGCCATCGTGCAGCGACGGGATGTCCATCGTCTGGCCGATGAGTGTGGGTCGACCGTCCTCGGCGCGCACGCCGACCGCCGTGCAGCCGGGCGCCTCGGCGGCAGACCGCGTCCGGGAATAGCGCCATTCCTCATCGAGCATGGAATAGACCAGCATCCGCTCGATGCTCTGTCCGGAACCCGCGGCGATGCCATGCACCTCGAAGAGCAGCTCCGGAGTCCAGCGCTCGATCGAGGCGCGGAAGGCGGTCTTGCTCAGAAACTCGTCGATATAGGCATCCGGGTCGATGCCGTGGCGGGCGCCGATGGCATCCAGCCAATTCCCGACGCCGAGCTCGATCAACGGGCGCAGCTCTTCACCCTGCTGGCGGCCGCGCTCGGCCGGCGTGCCGCTGCAATGCAGCACCTTCAACGTCTCTGTTCCGGTCACCGTCGACATCGCCGCTCCCAGTTCATTGCGCCCGGCCACCCAATTGGTTGCCCGATCTAGGACCAACGGGCTATCCGATCCTCTGGACTGCCCCAAGGATGGCTTCTAGTCTAGAAGATGGCAGGGTTCGCCCTGAGCCACCATCGAAAAACGATCAGGCGTAGGCTCCTGGCGCGTCTCCCCGACCTTGGACGCGCCTACCGAGCATTCCCGACCGATTCGCCGCAAGCGAGCGCGGAGCAATGCCGGTGCCCACAAATTTTCGTCGAGTCGTTCGATTCGCCATTGCGGCGACGATGCTCCTGACCCTGACCGGACCGGTATTGGAGGCGAGTGCGGCGAGTGATCTGTCTCCCGGCGCGCCGGCGATGGTGAGCAGCGCAACCGCTCCGTTCGCATCCGTCAAAGCGGCGCCCGATCCGGCCGCGGCCGAGCTCGTGCAAATCGACAACGGCATCCCGGCCGAGATCATTGCCGGGCCGCTGACCGGGGCCGACGGGCTGCTCTGGTATCAGATCACGGTTGCCGGGCTGACCGGCTATATCGCCGAAATCGATCTCGCCTGGGGAGCTCCCATCGAAACCGAGGCGCCCCCGGTGCAGGAGCAAGCGCCGCCGGTAGTCACGGGCAACGGCGTCGTCATCTCTGCGGACGGGTCCGATATCGGCTGCCGGGTGGCGCCCGCAATCGACGCGGAATGGCTCTTCACCTATGCCAGCGGCAGCTCGGTCGATCTTTCGGGCCAGCCGGTCGACGGCTGGCAACCGGTCATCTGCGCCAATCTGCTCGGCTATTTGCCGGCAGAACTCGTCTACGATCCGGCCAATCTGCCCACGCCCGAGCCGACCGAGGTGGCCACCGAGATCGTCGAAACTCCAGAAGCGACGGAGATCGCCACGGAAACCATTCCAGAAGTCACCGAGACCATCGAGATTCCGGAAGCAACCGAAACGGTCGCCATACCTGAGGAAACTGAAACACCAGACGTGGTCGAGCCCGGAGCCGAGGAAACGACCACGCCGGGACCAACCGAAACCATCGTCGAGGAAACATCGACGCCTGAAATCACCGAAACGGCAATCGACGAAACCGGCACGCCCGCGGCGACCGAAACGGCCGTGACGGAAACCTCTACGCCTGAAGCGACTGAAATCGTCGGAACGACCGAACCGGCGCCCACCGAAGCCGCTGCAACGGTCACCGTCCAGCCGGCCGAAACCGAGATCGTCGAAATCGTCGATGCGATCGGACAGACGGTCTCCGGCGGCGACGGTCTGGTGATGGCCGCGTCGCTGGCAAGTGCCGCGGTGGTCTACAACACCGGGGCGGGCGGTCTGCGTTGCCGCAGCGGGGCGTCGCTGGAAAGCCCGGTGCTGCTGGTCTTGCCGCTAGGCGCGTCGGTCGCATTGACCGGCCCGGCGAGCAACGGCTGGCAACCGGTGGTCTGCGAAGGTCAGAGCGGATTCATGGCATCCCGGTTCCTGCAGGCCGCCGAGGAGACGTCTGATGGCGGCGATGCCGTCGAATCGACGGCGGCCCTTACGGGATCGACCGGGGTCGTGCAAAACACCGATGGGATGGGTCTTCGCTGCCGTTCGGGCGCGAGTCTGACCGCATCGGTCATCACGGTGCTCCCGGAAGGAACCCAGATCGTCTCCCGCGGCGCGGCGTCCGGTTCCTGGCAGCCGATCACCTGCGCCGGTGTGGCGGGTTGGGTGCATACCGACTACATCGGCAGCGTTTCCAGCGGCGGCTCGAATAGCGGCGGGTCGCCCGGCTCGACTACTGGGTCCGCCGTGGTGTCGGGAACGAATGGCGACGGTGTGCGCTTCCGGGCAGGCGCCAGCTACGATGGCGCGGTGATCGAGGTCCTCATGGAAGGCACCTCGGTGACGCTGCGCAGCGGCAACGTTGGCAACTGGACCGCCGTGACCTACGGAGGCCGGAACGGGTTCGTCTACGGCGACTATCTCACCACCGCGCGCAATCCATCGAACCCCGGTTCCGGTTCCGGCGTGGGGAGCACGGCGCTCTCGCCCGGCAGCAACGCGCGCGTCACCGATACGCTCAACTTCCGCAGCGCGCCCAGCTATTCGGGTGGGGTCGTCGGCGTGGCGGCCATCGGAACGGTCGTGCGGGTTACCGGCTCGTCCAGCAGCGGGTTCTATCCCGTGACCTGGGGCGGAGTTTCCGGGTACATGCACGGGGATTATCTCTCCTATACCACCGCGGCCCTCTCGACCACCGGTCCGAACGGCGGGGTCGGCGGCAATACCGGCGGGTCCGGGGCCGGCAGCGGATCGGGCAGCGCGACCGGACAGTCGATGGTGAATTACGCGATGCGGTATCTGGGCTATCCGTATGTCTGGGCGACGCACGGACCGTCGAGCTTCGATTGCTCCGGTTTCACCTACTGGGTGGTGCTGAATGTGACCGGTCGGGACATCGGCGCCGGAACCTGGACCCAATGGGGCACCGGCTCTCCGGTTCAATACGGCAATCTGCAACCGGGCGATCTCGTCTTCTTCCAGAACACATACACGGTCGGGCTCTCGCATGTCGGGATGTACATCGGCAACGATCAGTTCATCCACGCCGAGAACGAGAACACCGGCGTCCGCATCAGCTCCCTGACCTCGACGTACTACTCGACGCGCTATCTGGGCGCGAGACG
>DASTFJ010000003.1:0-25134 GCA_035708745.1 Thermomicrobiales bacterium
AGTCATTCGCGTACTTGGGATCGACGTTGCTCAGAATCCGAAACTGGTTGGCCAGCGTCAGCCGCTCGACAGGTGTGAGTTTGATTTCTCCGGTAGACATTTTTTTCAGAACCCCTGATCGAAACATCTGTGCGAATTCACAGATGCGTGGAAGTGTACGTACATCCGCCCAGGAGTGCAAGTACCGTGAGTCAAACCGCCTCAACTGCTGTTTGGTAGAATAGGAAAGGCAAGAGGTTCTGCCAAAATGGGACAAGGGGTTTTAGCCCCAAAAAGACCCATTTTACGGGCCTTGTCTGTGGAACAAGAGGTCATGGGTTCAAGCCCCGTAGGGCACCCCAGATGCAAAATCTCCAGTAATTCCGGCATATCTAAAAACGCAAGTGGTTTAAAGCCGATGTAAGACCTCCTGTCTGGAGTGATCCAAGACAAGAGGTTCAGGCGTGATCTGACAAGTGGTTACGATTTGACATAAGTTATTTTTTTTCAGGATATGAAATACCTTAACAGTTCACTCCTGCGAAGTGAGTTTGATCATGGCCGCCTCATGGGATGAACGGGAGGCGGTTTTTCGTGAGGACTCTCTATGTACGAAGACAAAGGCGCATGCGAAGCACAGATGGAAGCTAAAGCAGAGTCAGAAACAAAGGCCGCTTTAGAAGCAGAAGCTACCAGCGAATCTGAGGCGCAGGGTGCTGCCGAAGAGGCTAACACTATGTCAGAGAGGGAAGAAGGTAATCGATAAGGATTAGCTCCGTCGCCGGTTGAGTAGTGGTTTGAAGATGCAACAGCACTTCCGAACAGGAGGTATGTGTTTTCCCTTCCTCGAGCCTCTAAAGAGCTGGATGACATGATTCGGATGCAGGGCCACAGAGGGTTATTAAAATTAGCAACAATTCGGAACATTATGCTGTTTGATATCATGTCACTCTGGTCGCATCGAGACTAACCGCCATTCCCACTGGAGGCGCTTCTCATGGAAAAACGGCGAATCGACGCAATCGCCCGGACATTGGCGCAGGGCCGCACGCGACGTGACGCATTGAAGGGACTGCTCGGCTTCGGTGGAGCAGCTGGGCTGACTACAATGGCACGCAATACGGAGGCGGCTCGGCGGGGCTTCTCCAGTCCGTCGATCCCAACTTCTGGCGGCCCTGGCGGAAGCGAGTGTGCTTCCTGGCATCTACTATGCTTGCGACAGAGTACTGATCAACTCATCGACTATGGCTGCCAAAAGTACTGTTTGAACCCTGAGCTCAGGCTCTGCGACCCCTGCCCCGATCTCTATAGTGAATGCTGCGACGGCCAGCCAGCCGGAACGTGCGGACTTCTCAACACAGGGAACCAGTTCTGCCCGCGGGATTAGCATTGTCCCAGTATGTGTCGACCCCCGCCGATAAACGGAGTGAAGAACGATCAATCGAATGCAACTGGTAGAATAGACAAGGCAAGAGGTCTGGCCAAAAGTGGTCAAGGGGTTTTAGGCCCAAAAAGGCCCATTTTACGGGCCATGTCTGTGGAACAAGAGGTCACGAGTTCAAGCCCCGTAGGGCACCCCTCCTGAATCATCGAATCACGAATCGATATGCGCGAGTAGCTCAGTGGATAGAGCACTGGTCTTCGGAACCAGGGGTCGCGGGTTCGAATCCTGCCTCGCGCGCTGCCTCACCGTGTCGTCAACAACCGCCTTCGAAATCAGATAGAGATGATTGCCACCACCGTTTCCACCTTGCCTCGACTTCATCACGTCATGATCGCCATTCCGCCGGCCAGCGAGCCGACGGCGCGGGCGTTCTATGTCGAGATCCTCGGTCTGATCGAGACGCCGAAACCCGATTCCCTCTGCGGTCGGGGAGGACTCTGGCTCTCGACCGGCTCGCTCGACGTTCATCTCGGTATCGATCAGGATTTCCATCCCGCTCGCAAGGCCCACATCGCCTTGCAATTTCCAAATCTGGAACAACTCCGGCGGCGGCTGAACGAGCACGGCTACCAAGTTGGCCCCGTCGAATGCGAGCTCCCAGGCTACCAGCGATTCTACGTGTCCGATCCGTTTGGCAATCGTATCGAGCTGATGGAACTCCTCTAACGCCGCGGTCTGCGAAAATTCCTCCTGCTATGAATAGCGAGGGGATTCGATGAACGCGTACATCCTGTCGATCGGGGCCGAGCTGCTGCACGGCCATATTACTGACACCAACGCAACCTTTCTCTCACAAGAGCTCGATGCCCGCGGTATCGAGCTCCTGCACGTCATTCAGGTTGGCGACAACCGCGCGCGTATTTGCGATTCGATCCAGCGCGCCATGGCCGAAGCCGAGATCGTCATCTGCACCGGCGGCATCGGTCCCACCGAGGACGATCTCACCCGCGAAGGCATTGCCGACGCGGTCGGTGAGACTCCAGAGGTCGATCCCGGCCTGCGCGCCGAGGTCGAGACATTCTTTCGGAACCGCGGTCTTACCATGCCGGAGCGGAACGCCAAACAGGCTTGGCTCATTCCGTCCGCGCAAGCCCTCCCTAATCCGGTCGGAACTGCCCCCGGCTGGTTCGTTGGGAAGGACGGAAACGTCATCATTGCGATGCCCGGCGTGCCGCGGGAAATGAAGCGGATGTGGGCCGAGCAGGCCGCCCCGCGTCTTGGCCGGAAACTGTCGGGCCGGTCGTATAGCTCGGTGACGATCAAGACGATCGGGATTGGTGAATCCGCGCTGGAGGAAGCGATCTCCGATCTGGTCGCAAAAACCAATCCGATCGTCGCCACCTATGCGAAGGACGATGGGGTGCAGGTGCGCGTCGTTGGAATCGCCGACGACGAAGTCACAGCCAGCCAAATCCGGGATGAAGCCGCCGATGAGGTGCGCAACCGGTTGCAGCGGTGGGTCTTCGGCCAGGACGACGTATCGCTTGCCGGATCGCTCGCTCAGAAGCTCACGAGCCAAGACGTGCGCCTTCGCATTCTGGATGCGGGAGGCGGCGGGCAGTTCGGAGCCATGATGCTGGGCGATTCAGATGGCGCCGGCGTGACGGCCGAGGCGATCGCGCGGCCGTCGGGGAGCCGATCCGCGGCGGAGCTCGCCGATGAAATGCATGGCAATGCGCCGGCGATCCTCGGGGTCGGCATCACGCTCGACGCCTCTCCCGCCGGCAATGTGTTCGATGGTGTCATCGGGGTGGCCATTTCGGGCGCCGTTTCCGGCGCCCAGGAATTCCCGATGAAGTCGTCACTGGCCGAGCTGCAACGGCGATCGATGCTCTTTACCGCCGATTTGCTTCACCGGCTCCTCAACGGATCGTTCTGATATTCGGCGAGCAATGCCCGCTGCCGGTCGAGCATGGCCGCGCGCAGCTCTTCGGTCGCGTCATCCCAACCAGTCAGATGGAGTACGCCGTGCAACGCCAGAAATCGCAGCTCCTGCGCTAGCGGCCACGCGTCTTCGTGTCGTTGGCGCTCGGCCTGTTCGACGGAAATGACGATATCCCCGCCGGGCTGTTCGTCATCCGGAAAGGTCATGATGTCCGTCGGCTCCGGGTTGCCCATGTACTCATCGTGCAGTCGCGCAAGATGGTCGTCACTTGTCAAGACAAGTGATACTGTCCAATCCTCGCTGCTCGTTTCGCGCTGGAATGCAAAGCAGCAAAGCTCGGTGAGCTCTGCTGCCAATTGCGCTTCCATCGATTCAGTCAGGTCGACGACCTCGACTTCGCAGGTGCGCTTCTCGACCACCGGTCAGCTGCCAGAGAGCGCCGCGCGAGCCGCTTCGCTCAGCCGTTTGCCGTCGGCCCGCCCGGCGGCCTTTTCGATGAGCGCTGGCATCAGCTTGCCAAGGTCCTTTGGACTCGATGCGCCGGTTTCGGCAATCGCCTCGGCAACCAGCGCGGTGACTTCTGCGTCGGATAGCTCAGCCGGCAAATACCGCTTGAGCACCGCCAGCTCGGCTTCCTCCTTGTCCACCAGGTCGGTGCGTCCCGCGGCGCGAAACTGATCGATCGATTCCTGCCGCCGCTTGGCATCGCGCTGCAAGACGGCGATCTCCTCCTGCGCCGTCAGCGTTCCCTTCTTTTCGATGCGGGCATTTTTCAACGACGACATGGTGTAGCGGATGGTGTCACGGGCCGTGGTATCGCCCGCTTTCATCGCGGTTTTCAGATCGTCGAGCATCTGGGCGTCGAGTGTTGGTTCGCTCACGGCAACCTCATCAGGCCATGCGGCCGAGCTTCTGGCCGCCGAGCACATGAAAATGCAAATGAAAGACCGTCTGGCCGGCCTCAGGTCCGTCGTTGGTGACCACCCGGTATCCGGCCTGGAGCAGTCCCTTTTCTTCGGCTACCTGGCTGGTCAGCGTCAGGAGCTCACCAGCCAGCGCGGGGTCATCGAGGTCGCGCAAGCTGCTGATATGCCGTTTCGGCACGACCAGCACATGCACCGGAGCGGATGGAGCGATGTCGTCGAAGGCAACAGCGTTCTCGCTTTGCGCCACGAACTCGGTGCCAAGCTCGCCGGCCGCGATGCGGCAGAAAATACAGTTCTCGTCCAATGGCGTTTCCCCGGAGTGGGTGGCAGGATTACGCTCCACAATAGTCCATCATATTCAGCAGACCCTGCATATATCCGATGGCGTGCGCTCGCCCACGATGCTGCCAGTCGCTGTCGTCGTCCATGTGCGGGACATGATCGTCGAGCAGGAAGCCGTCGAAGCCGGAACGCTTCAAGGCCAGCATGATCTCGGCCGGATCGTAGTTGCCTTCGCCGATGAAGCATTCCTGAAACGATGGCACGGTGCCCTGCACATCCCGGAAATGGATGTAAAGGATCTTGCCCAGCGGACCGAATCGCTCGATCATCCGCATCACATTCAGCTTTCCGCCCGGCATCTCTGAGCAGCACCCGAGACAGAGATCGAGCCCCCACGCGGAGCTATTGGCGATTTCCATGCCCTTCTCGAACCCTTCGACGCTACCGAAAATGCGCGGCACGCCGCCCAGCATCGGAACAGGTGGATCGTCGGGATGAAGCGCCAGCTTCACACCTACGTCCTCTGCGACCGGGAGTACCGCCTGCATGAAATAGGCATAGTTCTGCCACATCTGCTCGTGGGAGAGGAGAGGCTCGTCCGACACGGCAAGCGTTGCCAGGCGTTCGTCGGCTTTCGCCACATAGGACATTGCGCCCCCAGCGGCGTCGATCGCTCCCATATCGAAAGCCGTAACGTTCGACCCGCCACGGCCCGGCGCTTCCCGGCTGGTTCGCCAAACAGAATTGGGCATCCAGTGAAACCCAAGAATCGGGATGCCAGCTTCGGCCATGCTGCGGATGATCGATTGGTAGTTGGCGATTTGCTCGTCCTTGCCCGGCAATCCGAGCATCGCTTTGTCATAGAAGTGGATGGGTACGTTCTCGATGGCCTCGAGAGTCAGATCGTACGACTCGCATTTATCCACCAGCGCACGAAGGTCCGCGGTCTCCCATTTGGTTTCGCCCGGCAGGCGAGGGGTGTTCATCTGTACACCGCGGACACCAATCTGCTGGGCGAATCGCAGCTTTTCGTCTGTCAGCACGTTGAACTGGCCGATCGCAATGCGCATTGTGGAATACCCCTCCGATCGTACGTTCTTGCTGGTCCGCCTGCCGGGTCAGCACACGTGCCGGTAACAATGCGGCGACTCGATGGAACTGTCAATTTCCCATCTGTTGACAAATCTCGTCGCCGATGTAAGGTTCTCTGCACCACACATGGACCGCTATGGGTCCGCCGACAACCGAGCAAAGGAGCACGTCGAAGATGACGCACATTTCTCGCCGGCGATTCCTGGGAACCACGACCGCTGCAGCAGGCGCCGCGGCGCTGGGTTCGACCCGACTCACCGAGATGCTCTCGGCCAAGGCGGCGCCTGCCGTCTTGCAGGAGAAGGCGAAGCTCACCTATTGGGGCGGCCTTATCTTCTCCGACGACGCCAACAATCTGCTGACCGACACGATCAACCAGTGGGGTGAAGACAACAACGTCGATACCGAAGTGGTGATGATCAACCAGAACGAGACCAACCAGAAAGTCTCGGCGGCGGTCGAATCGGGCACGATGCCAGATGCCCTCGATATGGGACTAGATCTGCAACTGCTCTTGACCAACACCGGTCAGCTGATGGAGCTCGACGATCTCTACACCAAGATCGGCGATGCGCATGGCGGTTGGTACGCATCGGTGGATGCAGCCGCCAAACTGGCCGGCGCCACGACCGGCATCCCGTTCGGCCCGTCAGGGAATCTGCTCTTTTCCCGGCAGGACGTGCTCGAAGCTGCCGGCCTCACGCCGCCGCCAGCCACCTGGCAGGATGTGCGTGATTGGTCGAAACAAGCGCAAAAGCCCCCGCTGTTTGGTATGGGGCTGGCCCTGTCCAACGTCGGGGACGGAAACCTGCAGATGTCGGTGCTGCAGTCATATGGCGGCCGCATCGCCGACGATGCCGGCACGACCGTGACGCTCGACACACCTGAAACGCGCACTTACATGGAGTGGGTCACCGGCGCATTCGCCGACGGTCTCTTCCCGCCAGGCGCCACCACCTGGGACGGCGCGGGTGACAACACCGCCTATCTCGCCGGTCAGGCAATCTTCATTGCCAACACCGGCAGCGTGCACCTCGCCGCGGCAGAGGACGATCCGGAGCTCGACGCCAACACCAACTTCGCGGCATTGCCCGCCGGTCCAGTCATGCAGGTGTCGCCGATCAATCCGAACGTGCGCGCCATTCCGACCTCCACTGAGGATCCCGATACGGCCAAGGCGCTGATCGAATTCCTGGCCAACAAGGACTTCATGGAGCAATACCTCAATGTCGCTATCTACGGTCCGGCATTGAATGAATACGCGAGCTTCGCCATCTTCCAGGAGCCGGTACATGCCGGATTGCTCAATTTGGTCGAGCATGGCACCGCGCCCGGCGCGCCGGATGTCTACAACACTGCCTATGCCGATTTCTCGGCGAACTTCATCGTGCCCAAGATGGTTCAGCGCGTCGTGGTCGACGGCCTCTCGGTCGACGATGCCATCAAGGAAGCGCAGGAGCAGGGTCAGCTCATCTACGACAAGTACAAGTAGGGCGCCGATCACCCACATTCCGGGCGGGACTGCGAAATCAGCGGTTTCGCCCGGACTTCCGAGTGAGCAACCATGGCCGCTTCACCACCAGCCGACCGCGTAGTCCACGACCGGCCGTTCCTGACGTTTGCCCGCCGGAACGCGATCTGGGGATACCTGCTGGTCATTCCGGCCATGATTTTGCTCATCGGGCTGGTTGCCTATCCCTTCTTCTATGCCATCTATATCTCGTTCACCAGCCGAATCGTCGGTGACGCGGGTCATTGGATCGGTCTGGACAACTTCCGGTATCTCTCGAAAACAGCCAGTTTCGAAAAAACGATTCGCAATACGATCACGCTGGTAGTCGTGTCCGATGTCCTCAAGCTCTTCTTCGGACTCGGCCTCGCGCTGATCCTCAACGAGCAGCTGCGTGCCCGTGGCATGTTTCGCGCGTTCGTGCTCCTCCCTTGGGCGATGCCCGGGTTCGTCGCGTTTCTGGTCTGGCGGCTGCTTTTCACCCCGATCGGTGGCGGCATCAATCTCATCCTGAGCGAGACGGGTATCGATAACAGCTATATCGACTGGCTCGGTCAGAAATCGACCGCGATGCCGGCCGTCATCATCGCGACCGTCTGGCGTGGATTTCCATTTTGGTGCATTTCCTTTTTGGCGGCGCTGCAAACCGTCCCGCCCGAGCTGTATGAAGCCGCGAAGATCGACGGCGCTAATGCGGTTCAGCGCTTTCGCTCAGTAACGTTGCCGCACTTGCGCCAAGTGATACTGATCGTCGTGTTGCTCTCGTCGATCTGGACAGCGAACAGCTTCGAAAATATCTGGCTCATGACCCAGGGCGGTCCATCGGATGCCACCATGGTCTTTCCGGTGCTGGCCTATTTTGGGATGCAAACCCAGCGATTGGGGGAAGCTGCCGCCGTCTCGGTGGCCATGGTGCCTGCACTGTTGATTCTGGTCTTCCTGGTGACGACGCTGATCGAACGGGAGGACGATTGATGTCCGCGTTGCCGACCACACCCGGCCGGAAGTTCGATTGGCGCAATCTGTGGCTCTACCTGATCCTGGCCGTCGTCTTCCTCATCATCGCCTTCCCGATCTACTGGATGTTGACGATCTCCCTCAAGATCCCGCGCGATATCTACCGCACGCCATCGCTTTGGCCGACCAACGTCACCGGCGACAACTACCGGGAGCTGATCGACGAAAAGGGATTCCTTACCAACATCAAAAACAGTCTGATCGTCGCCGGAACGGTCACCATCGTATCGGTCATCATTTCGTCGTTCGCGGCGTACAGCATCGTCCGGTTCAAATATCGATTCAAGGGACTCCTCGGCCGGCTCATCCTCTTTGCGTATCTCACGCCGGTTTCGTTGCTTTTCATTCCGCTCTCGATCATTGTCGCCCGGCTCCATCTGGGCAATTCGCTGCTCGGCCTCGTAGTCGTCTACCTGACCTTCTCGATCCCATTGAGCACCTGGCTCCTTTCCGGCTATTTCCGAGGAGTGCCTGCCGATCTCGAAGAGCAGGCCCTGGTCGACGGATCGGGGAGGCTGGGCGCGCTTTTTCGCATTCTGCTGCCGCTGTCGGCGCCAGGACTGGTGGCCGTTGCGATCTTCACGTTCACTGGCGCGTGGAACGAGCTGCTGCTCGCCCTGATCTTCATCACCTCGGAGGACAAGCGCACCGTGCCCCTGGCGCTGAATTACCTCATCACCGGCGATGTCTTCCTCTGGGGACCGATCATGGCGGGAGCCGTGCTGTCGTCGCTGCCGGTCATCATTCTCTACTTTATGGCGCAGCGATTCATGGTGACCGGAATGACCGCTGGCTCGGTCAAGGGCTGACGATAGCGCCAGCAGCGGCGATACTGGCGGCATGTTGGAAATACTCCTGCACCATACCGATGCCTGAGCTACCCGAAGTCGAAACTGTTCGCCGCTCGATGGCTGGGCGCGTCGTGGGCGCAACCATCGAATCGGTCACCTTTCGTGACTTTCCCGGCATTGTCGGCGACCTCGCGCCCGAACATTTCTCCGGCCTCGTGACCGGCGAGACGTTCGAACGAATCGATCGTCGCGGTAAGCATCTCTGGCTCGCTTTCCAGGGTGGGAACGGGCTCTTCGTCCACCTCATGATGACGGGACAACTTTTGCTCCTGCGGCCTGGAGTGGAGCGCGCTCGATTCGAGCACTTGCGCATGAGTCTTTCCAGCGGCTGGGAGCTCGCCTATGCCGACCAGCGCAAGTTCGGGCGGGTTCTCCGCTTCACCGATGACGAATGGGCAGCCAAAGAGCGGCTGATTGGGCCCGAGCCACTCGAGACCGAATTCACGCCCGAGTTGCTCTTCCAGCAAACGCGAAATCGAACGACACCAATCAAGGCATTCCTCCTCGATCAGCGGCGGATCGCCGGTATCGGAAATATTTATGCGGATGAGGCGCTCTATCGCGCCCGTATCTACCCCGGCCGGCTGACAGGCACGCTGGACTCATCAGAAACCGAGCGGTTGTACGACGCGATCCGCACCGTTTTGGCGGAGGGAATCGAGCGACGAGGAACCACACTCTCGGATTATCTCGACGCGGATGGCGCCAGAGGAACGAATGCCGCCAACTTGCGCGTCTACGGAAAGGGCGGCAAAGGAATCTGCGACGAATGCGGAACCCCGCTCCAGCGTGCGGTCATTGCTGGGCGGGGCACTCACTTTTGCCCAAATTGTCAGCCGGAACTGGCCGGCGATTAGCGCGAGTAGTACTCCACCACCAGGTGTTCTTCGCACTTGATCGGGATTTCCTCGCGCTCGGGGAGGTAGGCAAAGCGAGCGGTATATCCGCCCAAGTCGGATTCGACATAGGGCACGCTCGCACCCTGACCGCGCAGCTCATTGAAGACCGCCATCGACTGGCTCCGCGGTTTGACGGCAATCACATCTCCCGGTTTCAACCGCTGGGACGGGATCGTCGCCTTTGCACCGTTGACCGTGAAATGACCGTGAGTGACATATTGCCGTGCGGCATAGATCGTCGGCGCCAGACCGGCGCGCAGCACCAGCGAATCCATTCGGCTCTCCAGAAGAACGATCAGATTTGCTCCGGTGGCGCCGGGCATGCGGCTGGCACGCTCGAACATGCGGTGCAGGTACTTCTCGCCCACGTTGTATTGGAATCGCAACCGCTGCTTTTCCATCAGCTGTATGCCGAATTCGGACTTGCGCCGCCGGCGACCCGTTCCCGCCGAACCGGGCGGATTCGGCCGCTTCTTCATGATGCGCTCGGCTTTGGGTGTCAATGCCACCCCGAGCGCGCGCGATTTCTTGACTTTCGCTCCGCTGAAATTCATGCCGTCGTGTCTCCATCAAAGGTGTTGCTGCTACTGCTTGCGCTCCTCCAGGAACGCGCCTGAGACGAATATCATACTAAATCAGTCGGAATTAGAAAAGCGCAAGTGGAGCGGATCTGGCGGATTTCTTCTCATGCGCCCGGTGCAGGAGTCCCCATATCAGATGCTGGATCGACGACAACGGTCGGCGTAGGCGTGTCGATGGTGGTTTCCGATGGCGTGAAAAACACCAGATACGCGACAACGACGAGCGACACGATGAATATGACAGCGAATACGCTCCGCCGTTGCCGATCACTCATTTCCTGGGCCTCCAGAGCCAATTGACAGCGGCGCCCCACTCATAACGCCACGGGTGCGGTTCTCTTTTCCGTTATTCCATTCCGGACCAGACACGTAGAGACAGGATCAAGCGGAGCGAATCGGACAATTCTGTGTAAAACTGCCCAGAATCGTCTGCGACGGGGTCGCAATTACGAAAATCTGAACCGCACCCTACCGTCACTCCCGCAATTGCAACATCGAGCGGCGAGGAGTAGGGTACCGCTAGCGTTGCGGGACATCCCGGGCGGATCGATTTCAACAATGGGGGACGATCATGTACGAGGTCTTTCCCGTCGTGGCCGGAGTCATCATCGGGCTCCTCGTGCCACGGCTCGTGTCGTCGGTGCAGCAGCGACGGTGGGTCTATGCCTTTTTGGGCATTGCCGTGGCCGCGCTGGCGACGATTATCGCTGGCGAAGAGTGGTTCTTCATTTTCATCGATCTGGCCGAGGTCTTCCTCGCGATTGGCGTCACGATCTACGTGGTCGGCTACCTTTCCCGCCGAAACACGACTCCGATACCATAGGGTGCGCTCGACGCCGGACGCGTCCGCCCCGAATTGGCATGCTACCGTTCGAAAGGAAACCCCAGGTGAGCCGTTCCGAGGAACATGCATCGAACCAAGAACATGAACGGCTGGACCGGCGCACCCTGATCAAGGTTGCAGCAGGCGGCGTTGCGGCAACCGGCCTGCTGGCGATGGCGCCGGAGCCGTCGGGCGCTGAACCAGCGGCTCTGGTGCCGAATAACTTTCGCGCGGCCATTCATGTCACCGATGAGGACTCGCTGCAATACGCGTACTCGGCCCTGGAAACGATCGCCGAACACTACAAGAAGGCGGACGGCCAGCTCATCATCGATGGCTCGGCCGTCAAAGTTCTCGCGACCGACGACGGGCTGAACAACTTGAAATCGGCCCACGACGCCGGGGCCGAAATCGTGGCAGCCAATGACGCCCTTGTCATTCACGGCATCGACCCGAAATCGCTTCCCGATTTCATCAACGTAGACAACCCAGGGGTGATCGCCGTCATCGACGCCCAGGTGAAGGGATTCCACTACTACAAGCCGTAGCCGATACGGCTCGCAAAAGCTGACGACCCCGGCGGGATGCGTTGGCGCTTCGCGGTTACGCTGCCAGTTTTCGATCGATGAGCACGAACGGCGCGCCGGTGTCCGGATCCGTCAGAATCGTCGCTTCAACCTCGAACACGTCGGCCAACAGCTCTTGCGTGATGATCTCCTCGGGTGGACCAGCGGCCACCACCTCGCCACACTTCATCGCAATGATCCAGTCCGAATAGCGCGCCGCCAAATTCATGTCGTGCAGCACCAGTGCGATCGTGCGATTCTGGGTTCGATTGAGTTCGACCGCCATTTCCAGCAGCTCGATTTGCGCACCCAGGTCCAGGAACGTCGTCGGTTCGTCCAGCATCAGCACGGGAGTGTCCTGCGCCATCGCCATCGCGAACCAGGCTCGTTGTCGCTGGCCGCCGGAGAGGGTATCGATCTCCCGGTATCTCAGCTCACAGAGATCGCACTGCAGCAGCGCGCGTTCCACCGCGACCTCATCTTCGGAGCGCCACTGGCGCAGGAAACCCTGATGGGGCATCCGCCCGAAGGCAACCAGATCCTCGACCACGAATCCCGCTGGAGGCACCGCGCCCTGCGACATATACGCCATCTGCCGTGCCAGAGCCTTGCGCTTCATCGAGCGCACATCGACGTTTTCGATGCGTGAACAGCCGCACACCGGCTTGAGCAGGCAGGTGCAACAGCGCAGCAACGTCGATTTGCCGCACGCATTCGGACCGATGATGGTCGTGATCGAACCAGGAGGGATGTGGGTGGATACCTGCTCCAGGATGCGGAGTTTGCCGTATCCGGCGCCCAGACCATCGAATCGGATCGCTGGACCGGACGCCCCGGCTCCTGGTGCGGGCTGGACGCCGCTTTCGGATGCCGCCGGAACGATATAGATATAGTCTTCTCGCGGATGTCGCCGCACGGTGCACTCGACGCCGTAAAGACGCCGCATCATCTCCGGCGTGATGACCTCTTCCGGCGTGCCTTCCGCTTCGATGCGACCGTTGATCAAAGCGATGATCCGGTCGCTGTTGCGCGCGGCTTCGTTGATGTCATGCAGCACCATGACGATCGTGCGGTGCTCTTCTCGATTCAGCCGCCCGACCAGCTCCATGATTTCGAGCTGATGGGCTACATCGAGATAGGTCGTCGGCTCATCCAGGAGCAAGAGGGGCGTTTCCTGGGCGAGCGCCATCGCAATCCATGCTCGCTGGCGCTGACCGCCCGAAAGCTCATCAACCGGCCGGTGCCGTAGCTCGTTCATACCCGCCAGGCGCAGGGCATGCTCGACCGCCTGGTCGTCCTGTGACGTCGGCGCCTGCAGAAACCCCTGATGCGGGAATCGTCCACGGCGCACGAGATCCTCTACCGTCAGTCCATCGGGCGCCTGGGATTGCTGGGCCAGAAGCCCAAGCCGTTTCGCCACTTCGCGGCTCGGCAGCTGGTGGATCATCTGCCCGTCGAGCACGACTGCTCCGCCGGAGAGCCGGTGAACCCGCGCCAGGCCCTTGAGCAATGTCGATTTCCCGCATCCATTCGGACCGATGATCGTCGTGATAAGTCCGTCTTCGATGTCGATCGACGTGTCGACCACGATCGGGTCGGCGCCGTAGCTCAACGTAACATTTTGTGCGTGCAGGCGGCTCATCGACTCACATCCTGGTATTCGTGCGATAGAGGAGGAAAAGGAAATACGGCGCCCCGAAGGCCGCGGTCAGTGCGCCGACCGGCAGTGCGACGGGCATGAAATGCTGAGCGATCGTGTCGATGCCGAGCACGAAGATCGCGCCGATGACGGCGGTGAAAAGGATCATCGAGCCCGAGAGTGGCCCTACCAGCATCCGGGCAAAATGCGGCACCATCAGCGCGACGAAACCGATCGGTCCTGCCAGCGCGACCGCCACACCGGCGAGGGCGCAGGCCACCACGATGAGTCCCAATCGGGTGCGTTCCAACGACAGTCCGAGTCCCCGCACCACGTCGTCGCCGAGTTGCATGGCGCGCAGCGGCCACGCAAGCACGACCGCGGCCGGCAGGCACACCAGCAACGTTGCGGCGAGGACCTTGACATCGAACCAGTTGCTTCCGTAGATCGATCCGATCGACCAGACGATGGCCGGCCGCACCTGCTCGAGCGGGTATTTGACAAGCAAGTACTGGTTGAAGGCGTAGAGGAACTCGCCGACGCCGATGCCGACCAGGATCATCCGATTTGGCGAGATGCCCTTTTTCCAGGTAAGTAGATAAACCGCAGTTGCGGCCACCGCTGCCCCGAAGAACGCAGCCAGCGGCATCAGTCGATACGAAAGTCCGGAAACGATCCAGAAGACCGCCACCAGTACCGCCCCGGCATTGACCCCGATGATGTCGGGCGACACCAGCGGGTTGCGCACCAGCCCTTGGAAGATCGCGCCCGACACCGCGAGACTGGCGCCGATCATGGCTGCACTCAACACCCGCGGCAAACGCAGCTCACGCACCACCAGGATCTGATCGTCGCTGCCGTGTCCGAATACCGATTTCACCACATCCGCGAACGGAATCGAATAGCTGCCGAGCGTCATTGCCCAAACGAAGAGAAGCACCAGCGCCGTGAGCGCAATTCCAGTGAAGATCAGCACACCGGCGTTGATCCGGACAGCGAGACCACCACGGCGAACCGTGCGGTGACCGGCGCGACTTTGGTTCGGGCTCAGCTGCATGGCGGCCATCGGATCTCAGCTCGCCAGTGTGCGGCGGCGGGCAAGCGCGATCAGCACGGGCGCGCCGATCACCGCCGTAACGATTCCGACCTGAACCTCGGACGGCCGCGCGATCACCCGGCCGATGATATCGGCGCTCGTCAGCAAAATTGCGCCGACGAGCATCGAATAAGGGAGCATCCAGCGATAATCCGGGCCGATGACCGAGCGCACCAAATGCGGAGTCGCGAGTCCGATGAAGGCAATCGGCCCAGCCGCGGCGACAGCCGCGCCAGTGATGACAACTACCAGAACAAGGCCGATCAACCGCAACATGCCGGTGCGCATACCGAGGGCCCGCGCGGTTTCCTCGCCCAGCGTCAACACATTGAGCTGATGACCGAGAAACAGCCCGGCGACGGATCCCCCCAGAATGAACGGGGCCAGCCAATAGAGGGTGTTCAGATCGCGCCCGGCCACCGATCCGGCTAGCCAAAACCGAACCACATCCATCGTTTCCCTGTCGAGCAACAGCAATGCGCTGGTCCAGGCGCCCAACATCGCCGAGATGACGATGCCCGCCAGGGCGACTTTGGTCGGGGTCGCGCCGCCACGGCCCGCCGCCGAGAGAACGAAGACCAGCAATGACGCCAGTAGGGCCCCCACAAAGGCGAACCAGACATATTGATATGGTGCCGTCAAATCGAAGAAGAAGACCGCAACCACCACGGCCATCGTCGCGCCGCTGCTGACGCCGAGGATCGATGGGTCGGCCAGTGGGTTGCGGGTGATCGCCTGGGCGATCGTGCCGCTCAGCCCTAATCCAGCTCCGAGCACGATGGCATAGAGCGTGCGCGGCAGCCGCAGTGTGCGGACCACCAGCTCGGCGTAGTTGTCGGCGTTGTAATGAAAGAGGGCATTCCAGGCATCAGCTGTGGTGATACCAAGCGAACCAACCCGGAGACTCAACATTCCGACCGCCAGCAGGATGGCGGTCAGTGCCACCAGACCGAGCGGCAGAAGGCCGGCGGTCGCAATTCGCGGTCGTTGCAAGACTGGTCCGGCATGCTGCGCGGGGGAGGCCATATCGCTCAATTTCGGATTCCCGGACCGGCCCGACGCACAGCTCGGAGCTGATTTTCGATGGGCGACATGAGCCAGGATCCTCGAGGTTGACACCGCTCGCCGATATCCGACGATTTGTATCGGAATTTACGCCGCCCACCTATGCGTGTCAAGGCAAATACACGGTTGCGGTCGATTCCAGCAGCGTGTTCTGGTAGGGCGTCTTGTCTGGAGAAACTTGTGCTCGACACGCATTCGCACCTAACCATAGTCGATTCCGACTCATTTGGTAGGATTTGCAATTCGAACGTGTGCGGTGTCCGGCCCTCGCGCATTGGGGAATGTCGGCCGGCACGCGCGAAGCACGGAAATTCATCGGCAAGTAAGCGAGGACAATCCAACCGATGTCGACCATTGCGACCCCCGCGCCGCGCAAGCGGCGTGCCCAGCACCCCCTCACGACCGTTCCCGCAACGGTCGTGGCACGACGTTGGCTGACCCCTCGCATCGTCCGGCTGACACTCCACAGCGACCTAATGGGCGCTTTCGTCCGGCCCACCGATCCCGACCAGTTCCTGACCGCCATATTTCCACGGCCCGGACAGGAGCTGATCGAGTTGAAACCCGACTTCGATTGGCACTACTTCTACGCACTGCCGCCGGCGACGCGGCCGCAAGCGCGCAATTACACGATCCGGTCGTTCGATCTCGATGCAGGTACTGTGGATATCGATATCCTCGTGCACGGTGGACCAGGACTTGGCGAAAACTGGGCAACGAATGTGCAGCCCGGCGCGCCGCTCTATCTCTGGGGACCTCGGATTGCCTACAACCCGTTTCCAAACGCCGAGTTCTACCTGCTCTTCTGTGACGAATGCGGCGTGCCTGCCGCAGCTGCGATCATCGATTCGTTACCCGAGTATGAAAGCGGCCACTTGATCGCCGAGGTCAAAGACGAAGCGGCGATTCCTCCAATGCCCTTCCATCCGGGCGTCCAGATCGACTGGGTCTTTTCCGGCGATGCTGAGCCTGGGGAGACAAGCACGCTGCTCGAAGCCATCGAGCAAGTCGCGCGTCCGGATGCACTGGTCTACGCCTGGGGTGGGGGCGAGATGGACGCGATGCGCAAGATCGGCCGTCACCTCCGAAAGCACTGGGGACTGAAGACCGCATCCATCAGCGCGACCGGCTACTGGCGTACCGGTGTCAGCGCCGAAGATTAGGCCGAGACCCTTCGACAGGAAACATGCCAAGGCAATTTGACCTGCTTCTGACATGACCGATCACGTTCAACCCAATGGAGGACCACCATGCCAAGCGCACCGCTGCCAGCGACGCATCTCGATCTGTTGGAACGCCCGGTGCTCGGCCAACTTGCGACCGTCGATGCCGCCGGGCATCCGCAAGTCAACCCGGTCTGGTTTCTCTTTGATGGCAAGCGGCTCTTGCTCAGCGTGAAAGGCGATACGGCCAAGTTGCGCAATATGCGGTCGAATCACTGGATAGCGCACTCGATCCTCGATCCCGAGAACCCATTCCGCTATCTCGAGCTGCGTGGCAAGGTCATCTCATTCGAGCTCTTCATGACGCTCACCTTCGTCGACCAGCTTGCCCAGAAATACACCGGCGCCAATTTCACCGGTGGGCACGCGGGCGAGGAACGCTATAAGGTCACGATCTCGATCGAAAGCTGGTCCTCGGCTGGCTAACGTTCCGAGATTCCTGCAAACCGGTTCGTCGCCTCGATCAGAGCATCGGTGATTCCCGGCTCGGCCATCGAGTGACCCGCATCGGGGATGATCCGCAGCTCCGCATGCGGCATCGCCTTGTGCAGCTCCCAGGCATTCCGCACCGGACAGATGACATCGTATCGGCCGTGGATGATGACGGTGGGGATATCCGAAAGCCGATTGGCATTTGCCAGCAGCTGATCCTCGGTGTCGAAAAATCCCTTGTTGACGAAGTAGTGGTTCTCGATACGAGCAAAGGCGAGACACTTGTCGTCTGTGCCGCCTTCGACCTCAGGAATGAGCGCGCTCGTCGACCATTCCCAAAGCGACCAGGCGCGAGCGGCTTCGAGCTGCGCAGCTTCGTCGTCGCCGAAGAGGCGGCGGTGATAGGCGGTCATCAGGTCTCTGCGTTCTTCAGCCGGGATTGGTGCGAGATACCCTTCCCACACATCAGGGAAGATGTAGCTGGCGCCTTCCTGATAAAACCAGGCGAGTTCATATGGTTGCAACATGAAGATGCCGCGCAGCACCAGCTCGGTCACCCGATCGGGGTGCGTTTCCGCATAGGCAAGCGCCAGGGTACTCCCCCACGACCCGCCGAAGACCTGCCATTTCTCGATGCCCAGCGCTTCCCGGATCCGCTCGGTGTCGGCAACCAGATGCCAGGTGGTGTTGTTCTCGACTGAGGCGTGCGGTGTGCTTCTGCCGCAGCCGCGCTGATCGAACAGGATGATGTGATAGGCCTCTGGATCGAAGAGCTGCCGCTGTCGCGGATTCGTCCCGCCACCCGGACCACCATGGAGGAACACGACCGGCTTGCCTGCTGGGTTGCCAGACTGCTCGATATAGATCGTATGCCCGTCCCCGGTTTCCAGAAACCGGGTGTGGAAGGGTTCGATCTCCGGAAAGGGCTGGTGCACCGCTATTCCTCCACCTTCGAGCCGATTTGCGGCACCCCGCCCTCGCGCGGAAATGAAACCAGCCCCGTTTCCGCGTAGTAGACGAGTTTGCCGCGAGTATCGGCGATATCGTTGTTCCGCATCGTGAGCTGGCCAATCCGGTCCTGCGCATCGAAGGACGCCTCACCTTTTTCCATGGTGAGCCGGCTGGCGTCATACGTGAGATTCGGCGATTCGGTATTGAGAATCGAATAGTCGTTCCCGCGCCGAAGTCCGATCGTGACCTCACCGGTGATGACCCGTGCCACCCAGTTCTGCAACGACTCCCGCAGCATCAACGCCTGCGGATCGAACCAGCGGCCCTCATACAACAATCGCCCCAGCCGCCGGCCGTTGGTTCGCAGCTGGTCGATCGTGTCCTCGTTGTGGATACCGGAAACCAGGCGGTCATAGGCGATGTTCAGCAACGCCAGACCGGGAGATTCATAGATTCCGCGGCTCTTGGATTCGATGATGCGGTTCTCGATCTGGTCGCTCATCCCGAGACCATGCCGCCCCCCAATCTCGTTCGCGGTCGTCATCAGCTCGACCCGATCGTCGAACGAAACGCCATTGATGGCGACCGGCAGCCCTTCTTCGAATCGGACCGAGACGTCCTCGTACGCAATCTCGACGTCGGGTTTCCAGAACGCGACACCCATGATCGGTTCGACGATGGTAATGCTGGTGCTCAGTTCCTCCAGATGTTTGGCTTCGTGGGTCGCGCCCAGAATGTTCGAGTCGGTGGAATACGCCTTCTCGGCCGACATCCGGTAGCTGAAGCCGGCTTCAGAGAGATATTCGGACATCTCTGCGCGGCCGCCCAGCTCGTCGATGAATGCTGTATCGAGCCAGGGTTTGTAGATGTGCAGCGCCGGGTTCACCAGCAACCCGTAGCGGTAAAACCGCTCGATATCGTTGCCCTTGTAGGTGCTGCCGTCCCCCCAGATATTGACGCCGTCCTCCATCATCGCGGCGACCAGAATGGTGCCGGTGACCGCGCGCCCCAATGGGGTGGTGTTGAAGTAGGGAACCCCTGCGGTGCTGATATGAAACGCGCCGCATTGCAAGGCGGTTAGACCCTCGCGCACCAGCTCCTGCCGGCAATCGACCAGTCGCGCGGCCTCGGCGCCATATTCCATGGCACGGCGGGGAATGTCCTCGTAATTCGTCTCGTCCGGCTGCCCGAGATTGGCCGTGTAGGCGTAGGGAACGGCGCCGCGCTGACGCATCCAGTAGAGCGCGGCACTGGTGTCCAGTCCCCCTGAAAACGCGATGCCGATCTTTTCTCCGACCGGAAGACTTCCGAGAATATTTCCCATTGCACCCGCCAATGTCCATCGTTCGAACCGACCGTAGTTCGTGCCGATTCTACGCGCTTCGGTTCGACCCGATGAGGGCTTGTATCGACAGGTGCATCAGCAGACAATGCGGGAGACAGTTTCGTCAGGACATCGACATATCGAGGGAGGCAGACCATGGAACCCGACGCGACCTTCTCCCTGAGCCCGGACATCGTTCCCGAACTGGCCGAAGCAGGTCTCGATCTCCGCCACTATGGCGAGCTCTGGATGCTCGCGGAGGAAAACGCCCTTCAGCGCGCCGAGGAGGCTCGAGACCCCGTTCCGGCCGAGCTCGCCCTCGAAGCACGGTTAGCAAGTGATCGAGGTCGTCAGACGGCCGCCGTCGAGACAGTTCGCGCTACGGCATCGGATTTCCCGGAAGCATTCAACGAAGCGGTCGCGGCCTCGCTCTCGGACGAATCGATCGATCCCGAAGCGCGTGCCGCTTTCGAGGCGGGTATCGGTGTCATCGGCGGTGATTTCGCCGGCAGCGCGATCGAAATTTGCGACCGCATCGCCGCGTCGCTGCGCGATATGTCCAACTTCCCTGTTTCCGGTGAATCAGGTGAGCCACCTGTGGGCGGCGGCGAATCGCTTGGCTGCGATCTGATCGTCGTAGCCGGAATGGCGGGCGGTGCGACCTGCGTCATGGGCTGCGGTCCATGCTGCATTGGCGCGGCTGCCGCGGTGCTGGGGTACGTGTCGTTCTGCTAGTGCGGGAGAAGACGGTTTCGCTGGCAATCGATTGCCAGCGAATCCAGATTCCGCACTAGCGGATCTTCTTCTGGGCTGCTGGTTCACCGAGCGTCAGCATCAGGCGGTTCGCGTTAGCGAAGAACGCCGCGTAGTTGAGTATGTCCAGAATCTCGATATCGGTCAAGCCAAGGTCGCGCAATGGCTGTAGATCTGCGCCGGCCATTGATTCCGGCTCCTGCGTTAGCTTGGCGCAGACATCGACGATTGCTCGTTCCATGACCGGCAGATCCGCCTCGAGTCCCTGGTCGAGAAACCGCTGGGCTAGAGGCCGGTTCTTCAGATAGTTGGCGACGTGGCGGGCATGCACCGATGCGCAAAAGACGCAGCCGTTGATGCGCGAGGTCGTAGTCGCACCCAACTCCCGATATCCGCTCTGGGTTGGTTCCTCGGTGGCATAGACATGCCGGTGCACGAACGCGCGCGCTTGCAATGAATCGAAATCGTTGGCAAGCACCAGCAAATAGTCGGAGGCGTTCTTGCCTTCGACGAACGCTTCGATCTCCGCTCTCCGCTCTGGTGGAAGGTCGGTATCGATCGCGCGCGGCGCCCATGGAATCCAGTCGAGAAAATCCAGGGTGAATTGTGGTTCGCTCATTGTGGCTCTCCCAGCGCGCGTAACGCGGCTACCAGCCGGAGCTGGTACGAGACATAGGCAACCACCTGGGACAGCGCGACGATACCTGCCGGAGTAAGCCCGGCGTCTGCAAGCGCTTCGATATCGGCGCGGCCGCTGTCGACCGGGTGCGTCACGATCAGGTCGACGTGTTTCACGATGGCGCTACTTCGCGGATTGTCATTCCAGGCGGTAGTCACGTCCCTCGCTCGAGCGATGTCCACGTCGGCGACACCCGACTGTCGCGCCTGTTCCGCGTACCAATCGACCACCGTGTCGCTCTGCGTATGCGCGGCCGTCCGTACGGCAATCAGCCATCGCTCGGACGGCGCAAGCGCTTCCGCGGAATCGAGCGCCGGCTCGAACACTGCGTCGTAATAGTCCTGCATTTGCGTAGCAAGCTCGGGTTTCTGGCCTCGCAGTTCGGCGACCGCGGCCGCCGATTCCGGCCCGAGCAACGCATCGATCACATCGATTCGCGTCATCGGCTACCGCTCGCAACTTCGCGAAGCACAGCAATCAATGTGTCGAAATCCCAGTTGCCGTCGTAGCGCACCCCATTGATGAAAAACGTGGGAGTACCGTTCACGCCGCTGCGCGCGCCACTCATAAAGTCTTCGTATACGCGATCCTCGAACTTGCCCGAGGCCAGATCGCGCTCGAGCGTTGCCCGGTCGAGACCGATCGAAGCTCCGATGTCGAGCAGCCCATTCGTCGACAGATCGTCTTGATGCTCGTAGATCGCGTCATGCATTTCCCAAAATTTGCCCTGGGCAGCGGCCGACTCAGCGGCTTCTGCTGCTTGCTGAGCGTGGGGATGCACGGCCGTCAAGGGGAAATTGCGAAAAACCAATTGCAATGTGTCGCCCATCTCCCGCTGGACGTGCTTGACGATCGGATACGCCTCACCGCAAAAGGAACATTCGTAGTCCCCATATTCCACCAGCGTCACCGGCGCATTTGCCGGACCCTGCCGGTGATCGCGCTCGCCCACCGGCGTGCGCAGCGTGGATTCAGCCGTTTGTCGCATCAGACGGCTGCCTTCACTTGCAGCGCCTCGAGGGCGTCGAAGATCCCGTCGGCTCCGGGATTGACCCCCGACGGCGAAAGGTAACTCCAGGCGATGTCGCCGTCGTTATCGATCACGAACAGCGCCCGGCCGCTTTCGCCAATGCTTTCGTCGAAAACGCCGTATGCGCTGGCGACCGCGCCGCGCGGGTTGAAATCAGAAAGCAGTGGGAAATGGATATTGCGGTCCTTGGCGAAGGCCAGATGCGACCACACGCCATCGACCGAGATACCCAGGATCTCGGCGTCCAGCTTGTCGAACTCCGGCAACAACTGTTGATAGAGCGCGAGCTGATCGCTGCAGACTGGACTCCAGTCGGCGGGATAGAACACCAGCACGACGTTTTTGCCGCGGAAATCGTGCAAGCACACTGATTGGTCCGGAGTGCTCTTCAGTTCGAAGTCCGGTGCCGACGTTCCGGCGGGAAGTGGTTTCATGTTCGTCATACGTTGCTCCTCGTTTCGGGGCGTGCGTGCCCTCAGAACAAGTGTCATCGATTTGCCGCTGATCGACCGAGGTCCAACCGGGCGGCGGCTAACCGAAGAACGTTTGCTCGAGGAGAAACAGGTTGAGGGAGACGATGACGACCGCCACCGCGCTGGCGGCGAATGTGGTGATCCGGCGATTGACCAGACTGCCCATGAGCTGCCGGCGGCGGGTGAAGAGCACCAGCGGAATCAGCGCGAACGGGATACCGAAAGAAAGCACGACCTGGCTGATGACCAAGGTGCGGGTGGCATCGACACCAAGCGCGATCACGATCAATGCGGGGAGCATTGTTACCCCGCGCCGAACCCAGATTGGAATCTGCCATCCGAGAAATCCTCGCATGATGACCTGACCCGCCATCGTGCCGACCGTCGAGGACGAGAGCCCGGCGGCAATCAGCGAGATGCCGAAGATCAGACTGGCACCGTTTCCGAGAATCGGTGTGAGGGTCTCATACGATCGGAGAATCAGATCGTCATCAGGCGAAACGACACCGGTCCCATGGAAGGTCACGGCCGCCATCAACAGCATGGCGACATTCACGAAACCGGCAATTCCCATCGCCACCACGATATCGACAACTTCGAAGCGGAAGAGACGTCGCCGCTGCGCGTCTTCCTTCACAATCACCCGGTCCTGCGTCAGGGCTGAATGCAGGTAGATGACATGCGGCATGACTGTGGCGCCGAGTATGCCGGCAGCCAGCAGCACGCTCTCCGGTCCATCGAAGCGCGGAGGCGTGAACGATGAGGCAACCGCGCCGAAATCCGGCTTCCCGAGAATCGTCTCCAGCACATAACAGACGGCAATGATGCCCACAAAGATCGTGATCACGGCTTCCAGCGGACGAAAACCGTAGGTTTGCAGACCGAGAATCAAGAAGGTGGCGATGCCGGTGATGATGCCCGAAAGGAGCAGCGGCAAATGCAACACCAGATGGAACCCAATGGCCGCACCCAAAAACTCGGCCAGATCGGTGGAAATCGCCACCACTTCCGCGATCAGCCAAAACACCACGACCAACGGCCGGGGGAAGCTTGCCCGCATCACCTGGGCGAGATTTTTGCCGGTCGCGATGCCCAGCTTGGCGGACAGCGCCTGCACCAACATCGCCATCAGATTCGAGGCGACGATCACCCACACCAGGAGATAACCGTACTTGGCCCCACCTTCGATATTGGTCGCGAAGTTCCCTGGATCGACGTATGCGATACAAGCGATGAATGCCGGACCGAGAAACGGCAACAGACGAGCAAGTCGCCGCTTGCCCTCCGCTTCGCCGCGAAGTACGGCGTGGGCAACCGACACCGTTCCCGTGTCGAGCCGCCCGTCGATCGCCTCTCCAGCGTAGGTGCGTCCTTCGGGCTCGGCAGCGGTGATGCCTGCGTTGCGCTCTGCGAGCTTCATGTGGCGAATTGAGCAAGGAGGTGAAACTGCGAATTAGCCATGACTAATTCTATGCGGCGTGACAGCCGAGGCCGAGTGGTCATGCGCCGTCCTGCATAGGGTCGATGTCCGAGTCAAACGCACAAGGTGTGGGGTCACACCATCCACAGAACACGACGACCACTTCGACTCACAGGAACGCGTCGGAGCTAGCGTCACCCAGAGCGCCGCATCGATGCTCGAGAAATCACGCGAGGGACTGAGCGCCATGGTTGTTTGTGTTTTAACAGGGAACGCTTTCGAAATGTGCGCGATGACTCAGTTCAGACGCTGTGGCCTTCGCATCGTGAAGAGCTGGTTCGCGAAGGTCGTTGCAAAGCGACTTGGCGCCCTCTCGGCGAGGGCTCCTGTCAACCTCGAATGTGCAGGCAAATCTCGTAGTCTGGATCGTATCGTGCGGAGAAAAACCACGGGAATGTATCTAAATCTGTGGCGGCTCGGGTGGAAATACGGCCGGAATCAGGCGAAGCGTGGTGTGTTCCCAATGGCGTTTTTCGAGTACATGTACACAAATCCGTACACATTTTTCGATTAGACGCCATGGACGTCGCGCCAGTTTTGGGCCGAATTGCTGAAATTCCGCGTTATCATTGAGGTTTTTGTGGAGCGGGTGATGGGACTCGAACCCACGACATTTTGCTTGGGAAGCAAACACTCTACCAGCTGAGTTACACCCGCACAGGTGTCCGGACACAAGTATAGCACTGGGCTTTCCGAGATGCACCACCTCAAGCGAGCGAGCATTCGGCTCTGCCTGACCTCCCTTCAAATCACGACATAGCCCGCATTGACGACCGTTGTGCGTAACGGCTATAATCACAGCGCTCTCGGGGACGTAGCTCAGCTGGGAGAGCGCTACAATCGCACTGTAGAGGTCGGGGGTTCGAATCCCCCCGTCTCCACCCCGAAAGACAACGAAAACGGCCGTGGCGAATCGCCACGGCCGTTTTGTGTATCAGCCGAATGCGGCAAGAATCTCCAGCACGTGTCGTTGAACGGTCGAACGAATCTCGCGGTCGTAGCGATTCGGATCGGCGTCCCGAGGCGTCACTTCGACAAGCTCGCCATGTGGCAGGAGCGCCGCGGTTCGCCGGGCCAGATACAGCGGGTGCATCACGTCGCGCTCCGTCCCGATTACCAGCGCCGGCACGTCGA
>DASTFJ010000004.1:0-3173 GCA_035708745.1 Thermomicrobiales bacterium
CGCGCCTCCATCCGCCGGAGCTGGTGCGACAACCGGCTCTTCTCCCAGGCGAGCCCGCACCGTAGCTCGAACGTATGGAGCTGCGCCTCCGGCGTGTCCAACAAGGCGATGAGCACCGCCGCATCCGCCTCGGAGAGACCGGTTTCCCGGTAGAGCGCGCGGTTGATCTGCCCGGCGAGGTGACCGTAGACCAGCTGCAGGTGACTCCAGAGCGTAACCAGCGAATCGCATCGTTCCATACTCCGAGTATAGCGCTGTTCGTTGACACGTCAACCAAATAAGACGATACTGGTTGATGTATCAACTTTTGGAGTCGCTCCGATGCCCTATTACGGACACCCGCTCATCAGTGGAACGCTGATTGCCGCCGGCGGCAACACCCCCCATCAAGCCGTCCAACTCGCGCAGCAAAGCGAATCGCTTGGGTACGATCTGGTCATGCTGTGGGATGAGGCCCCGGAGGCTGGACAATCCGCCCCACTGGACGCCTGGACCACCCTCACCTGGATTGCCGGGCAGACCGAGCGTGTCTGGCTTGCGGCATTGGAGTCCCAATTGCATCGCCGCTTGCCCACGATCATCGGCCGCCAGATCGCCAGTCTCGATCTGCTCAGCCACGGCCGCGCCGAGCTGGCCTTCGGACCACCCGCCTCGCTCGATGAGGTCGACGCGCTGGATGAGGCTATCGACATCGTCCGCGCCATCCTGGATATCGGCGAACCGGGAACGGTGACGGTCGATGGCCCTCATTTCCCGTTGGTGGGGGCGCAGCGCGGTCCGCTTCCGCACCATACGATCCCCATCTGGTTGTCAGGCAATGCGCTCCCCCTGCTCGAGCTTGCGGGCCGCACCGCGGACGGGTGGATCGGCTCGCCGGACCAGCTCGCACTGGCAAACACCGTCATAGATGAAGCAGCCCGGGATGCCGGCCGCGATCCGACCGAGATCAGCCGGATCGTCATCGTCGAACCCGAAACCGACCTGCCGCCGCTGGCGCTCGATCACGGCGCCGGCATCTTCCTGCTGAGCACGAACGATCCCGCTGCGATCGAGCGATTTGCCGTCGAGGCGATCCCCGCGTTGCAGAACGCGGTCGAGACCGCCCGGGCGGATCTGCCACCGGTGATTCCGATGAAACCCTCCCGCACGCGCGCCAAACGACGCGACGGCATCGACTACGACGGTGTCCCCTCCGCGTTGCAACGCACCGCGGTCGAACCCGGCGATGCCGCCTATGCCCGACTCCGCTCGAACTACATGCGCGGCGGCTCGCCGGGATTGATCTTACAACCGCGAACTCCAACGGAGGTCGCGGAGGCAATCGGCTACGCCCACCGCCACCGCGAGCTGCCACTTTCGGTCCGCAGCCGGGGACACGGCATCAGCGGCCGCTCCACCAATGACGGCGGCCTCATCATCGACCTGCGCCGCATGAACCAGATCGAGATACTGGACGAAGCGACCCGCCGTATTCGGGTTGAGCCTGGCGCCCGCTGGATGGATGTCGCCATTGCGCTGGCCCCTTACGGCTGGGCGCTCAGCTCCGGCGATTACGGCGGGGTCGGAGTCGGCGGTCTGGCAACCGCGGGCGGCGTCGGTTGGCTGGTGCGCGAGCACGGTCTCACCATCGACCATCTGCGCCGCGCCCAGATCGTGCTGGCCGACGGCTCGATCCTGCATGCCAGCGAAAACGAAAACCCAAATCTCTTTTGGGCCATCCGCGGCGCCGGGGCGAATATGGGCGTCGTCACCTCATTCGAATTCGAGGTCGATCCGATCGGCAATGTCGGTTGGGCTCAGCTCGTGATGGACGCCAGCGACATCGCCGATTTCCTGCAAATCTGGGGAAACTGGATCGAGCACGCTCCCCGCGACATCACCAGCTTCATGATCATCGGCCAGCAACGCGGCGCGCGACAGATCTATGCCCACGTGCTGGCAGTCATCGACTCGCCAGATCCCAATGTCGTCATCAGCCGCCTGCAACCGCTCGCCGATGCGGCCCAGCTCCTGCAGCAGCGGATCGCCATCACCACCTATGCCGAGGTGATGGCAAATGCGAGCGATCACTATCACCAGGGACAGGGCGATCCGGCGGTCCGTTCCGGCTTGTTGAACCACATCACGCCGGAGTTCGCCGCGAGCGCCGAGGCGCTGATCCGCGGCGGTGGTTCCTATTTCTTCCAGATTCGCTCGATGGGCGGCGCGGTGGCCGACGTGCCGCCGGATGCGACCGCCTTCCCCAACCGGCAGGCAAACTTCTCGGTGGTCGCATTCGGACCAAGCCGCAACCGCCTCGATGTCTTCTGGGACCAGTTGCAGCCGCACTTCGACGGCCTCTATCTCAGCTTCGAAACCGACACCCGCCCGGAGCGGTTGCTGGAAGCCTTCCCAGAACCAGCCTTCAGCCGCTTGCAGGCATTGAAAGCCACCTATGACCCCACCAATCTCTTCCGCGACAACTTCAATGTGGGGGCGGCCGTCACCGAACCGGTCATTTCCCTGGGAGGCGTGACCGGATGACCAGCTACGGACACGATCTTCGATTCGGCATCTTCGCCAGCCCCGTCGCCGAGCCGGCGGAGCATGCAGTCGATCTGGCGGCAATCGCCGAAGACGCCGGACTCGATCTGGTGACCTTCCAGGATCATCCCTATAACCCGCAATTTCTCGATACCTGGACCCTCATCGCCTATGCCGCGTCCCGCACCAGCCGCATCCGGCTGGGCGGCAATGTGCTTAACCTTCCGTTGCGCGATCCCGTCGAACTGGCTCGCGCGGTCGCCACACTCGACCAGCTCAGCGGCGGACGGGTGGAGCTCGGACTCGGCGCCGGCGCCTTCTGGGATGGCATCGGGGCCATGGGCGGTCGCAAGCGCTCCGCCGGCCAGTCGATCGCAGCGCTGTCCGAAGCGATCGAGCTGATCCGCTCGCTTTGGGATGACGGCCAAGCAACCTCTCTCTCATTCGAGGGCGAGCACTACCAGGTCGAAGGCGCGCGGCGCGGTCCGGCGCCGGCGCACGAGGTCGAGATCTGGATCGGCGCCTACAAACCGCGCATCCTGCGCCTGACCGGCCGGGTCGCCAACGGCTGGTTGCCGAGTCTGGGCTATCTTCCCGACGGTCCCGCCAGCCTGACCGCCATGAATGCCGAGATCGACCAGGCCGCCATC
>DASTFJ010000005.1:0-11561 GCA_035708745.1 Thermomicrobiales bacterium
TTCCAGCCATGCGGAATGAGCTTCACTCCGAATTCCTCGGCATACCAGCCGATGCGCCGTTCCTCGCTGATCCCACCCACTTTGCAGACATCGGGCTGCACGATATCGAACGCGCCTGCCGCCAGCCAGGGTACGAAGGTCTGTCGCCGGGTCAGCACCTCGCCGCCGCTGATCGGAACCGCCGAATTTCGCCGCAACGCCACGAAATCGTCGAGCGCATCCGGTTTGAGCGCTTCCTCGAACCAGACCACATCGTAGTCGGCCAGCATCGTCGCGGTGCGTAGGGCCCAGGCATAACCGTTCGGCCAAAAGGCGTCGCTTCCGCCGGCATCGACCATCAGATCGATCTCCGGTCCGAGCGCTTCTCGTGCGGTGCGGACGATCTCCTCGTCGAGCGCATGACTTACCCGGCCGAACGGCCCCCACCCCATCTTGACCGCCTTGTACCCCTCTTCCCGCAATCGCAGCATGGGCTCCCGCAGCGGACCGGGCTGATCCATCAGCACCGACGCGTACGGCTTGACCCGATCTCGATAACGGCCGCCCAGCAAGCGCCCCACCGGCTGGCCGGTCGCCTTGCCGAGGACGTCCCAAAGCGCGATGTCGATGGCGCTGATCGCATGGGTGAGCGACCCGCCCCGCCCAAGCCAAAAGGTATTCTGATGCAGCTTCTCGCTGACCCGCTCGGGCTCGATGGCTGTCTCCCCCAGCAGCAACGGTTCCAGCACCGCCACCGCCGCCCGCACCAGGCCGGCATTGGTAAATGCCCCGCCGTACCCTTCGATACCTTCATCGGTGCGCACCACCACCAGGGTATGCACCGAATCGTCCGGCTTCAGCTCGTTGCTCCATCCGCCCTCCGGCGTGGCGCCCACCAGCCCGATGACCTCGATCTCCCGAATCCGCATGCATTCGTCTCCTTCCAGACGGAACAGTACCGATAGTCAGGGTGATCCGCCATGCCCACCTGGGTAACCAGTGCAATTCACTTTGGGATTCGGTTCTCGCGTCATCGAGCTCAAATGTCACACCAGTTTTCCGGAATATTGGAAATTATCCGAACAATTGACTGACACCGTGTGTTGTTCTTTTCGCCACGAAGGAATGCTGCTAATCTTCCTCTCACTCCTGGAAGCCACATATCCGTTTTTCGCGATCCGATTCGAAGAGAGGGCAAGAGAATGAAAGTACGCGCACCCCTCGCCGGGGTTCTGCTGGGAGCTGTTGTGCTGGGATCACTGGTCGGTTCAGCCTCAGCGGATCTCGACGACTACCTCAACAATCCCGGGCGCCAGCAGGCAACTGAGGTCGGAGCCCAATGCGGCTTGGAAGGAGACTCGGGGGCAGGCTCGGGAGCCTTTGGTTTTCTCGGTAAAGACAACAATAAAGCCGGGGGAGCCGATGGCACGCAAACTGGCCTGAACAATAGTGCGCTCTGCGGAAATCGACAGGGAAACCTGCCATAGGCAAATCGCTCTGTTGAGGCAACCTCCAATGTGCCGGACACGAGAGTCCGGTAAATTTTCCAACAATCCAGGAGATGCGCAAACGGCGCCGGTTGCTGACCGGCGCCGTTCGCTTCCTTTGCTCATTGAGTGAGCAAATGCGCCGCCAAAATCCGAAATGTTCTCTGGAAACCCCGGATTTCCGTGGGGCGAAGGGGAACACCAGGGGATTACGCTCAAGCCAAGATGCGAACGATGCATCGCGGATAAGGAGGGGCGCCCGCCGAGCCTAAGTGTTTCCCGGCGGGAGATGCCTGATAGCGGAAAGGTTCTCTACAGTGAAACGGTTTCTGTATGTTCTGGGCGCGCTGCTGATCGGTCTGGTGACCGCCGGTAACGCAATGCAACCAGCGTCGGCGCAGATCGAGCAGGTCGATCCATCCTTTACTAACACCCGCATTGGCTCATATGGGCTGCCGACGCTGGAAGCCAATGGCAGCGCCGAGGGCTTCACCTTCTCCACCACCGAAGCCAGTGCCGGCAAGCTTCACGTCGTGCTGAACAGCACCGAAGACGTGGCGGTCTATCTCGACTTCATGCAGATGCCCGAGGGACTCGATCAGCAAACCGCAACCGAGCAAGCGCTCTTGATGGGGCGGGATGACGTTCCCAGCGAGGGCTGGACCTACGGCGGCGGCTCCTATGCCTTCAGCGGTGGCTCGGTCGAATTTATCGTCGATCTGACCCCGGGACTCTGGCAGCTGGCCGCATCGTACCAGCCGGATGGCGGCGAAGAGATCATGACCCTCACGCCGTTCACCGTGACCGAGGGCACGCCGGCCGCCGCTGCTGAGGTCGTTCCCGATGTCACCCTCGAGCTGCAAGATGTCGCCTTCGGGCTCTCGACCGATACCGTCGCAACCGGCCCGCAGATCTGGCATGTCACCAATACCGGCGAGCAGCCGCGACAGATGGTGCTCTTCCGCACGCAGCGCGAGCTGACCTCGGACGATTTCGCCCGGTTTTTCCAGGACATGCAGGCAGGCACACCGTCGGCCGAATTCCTCACCTCGGTCTGGGTTGGCTACACCGCGGTTGCCTCGCCGGGGTACGGCACCTATGTGGAGCTCGATCTCGAGCCGGGGATCTACACCGCCACCAGCTGGGTGATCGATCCCGAAACCCAGACTCCGGCCCTCCTGCTCGGCATGGTCCAGAGCTTTACCGTCGCCTGACTCCTCCATCCCTCTACTCCGCGCCACGGACCGGACGAAATCCGGTCCGTGCGTGCTTCGCCCCCACCCCTTGTCATCCTGAACCGCAGCGAAGGATCTCTTGTTGGCTGAGACCAACCCACGCGGAAAAACGCCGACCAATTGACGCGGCACAACGTGCCAAGTGAAAGGAGCATGCGACCAACCACCATCGCCAATCGACACCCCATACATGGATTCGAACGACTCGAAGGATGAGATACACGATGAAGAAACGATTTCAATTCGCAGGAACCGCGCTGGGCTTGATGATGCTGGCGAGCTCAGGCGTTGCCATGGCCCAGGAGAGCAGCCCGGCTGCCGAAGGTCCGATGCTCTTTCCAGCCGGATGCACCGTCATCGCGGAAGGGTTGAACCAGCCCCGCTATCTGACGGTCGCCGCGGACGGCACGGTCTATGTGACCGAAGCCGGTAGCGGCGGCGAAGAAGTGCTGAGCGCTCCCCCGGCCGGACCCGAGGCAGGCACCCCGGTCGTCGGCGAAGGCGAGGGCGACGAAGGACCGCCGATCACCCGCGGAACCTCCGGCCAGGTGACGGCGATCGCGCCGGATGGCACGCAGACGGTTGTCGCCAGCGGCCTCCCCTCCTACGGCGGAGTCGGTCCAGTCGGGATCGTCGAGAACGACGGCATCCTGACCATCTCGGTCGGCGGCGCCGCGGTCGATACTGGCAATATGCTGGGAATCGACATCGAGGAGATGACCTACGAAAACTCGCTCGTGTTGATCGATCCGAGCACGGGCAATGTCGCGCCGATCGCGCAGCTCTCGCATTTCGAGGTCGACCAGAATCCAGACGGCACCGATATCAATCCGAATCTCTATCAGCTCGCGGTCGGTCCAGGCGGCATGCTCTATGTGACCGATGCCGGCGGCAACACCATCTATAAGGTCGATCCCGCGACCGGCGCCGGCGAGCTGGTGACCGTCATTCCGCCGCTGTCCGTGCTGCTGGGCGGCACACCGGGCGCCGACCCCGCCACCGACCGCCAACCGGTGCCGGTGGGGATCGGGTTCGATGCGGACGGCGCCATGTACGTCTCGCTGCTGAGTGAGGGCTGGACCGGTCCGAACATCCTGCGGGTCGAGCCCGATGGTTCGGTGACTCCGGTCGCGTCCGGTCTGGGCATGACCTTCGGGTTCGCCAACGCGCCAGACGGCACGCTCTACGTGGTCGAAGGCACAGCCGGGTTCGATGACACCGGCATGCCGCTGCCTGGCCGTGTGTTGCGCCTGGATGCGGACGGCGTCCTCACCCCGGTGGTCGAGGATCTCTTCCTGCCGATCGGGGCTGACGTGGATGCCGATGGCAACGTCTATGTGACGGTCAACTCGATCGCCTTCGGTCCGGGCGAGCCATCCGGCATGGTGGTCCGCTGCGACGGAGCAGCCTCCGCGTAACCCCAGACAACCTCCAACCTTATCCGCGGGCGGACCTCATGCGTGTATGTCGACGCATGGGGTTCGCCTTATTCCTCATCGTCGTCCTGAGCGGAGTCGAGGGACCTCCTCGCCGCAGCGAGTCTCCCCAGACGACCCCTTTCCAATCGGAGTCCGGCTCCTTTGCAAATCGCTCTAACCGCGCCCTTGGGAGACGAAAGGCTCGAACTGGTGGAAGCGTTCCGGGGCGGCACTCGCTGCGGCGAGGAGATCCTTCCTTCGTCAGGATGACAAGTCACTGAACTCAGAACTACTCCACCCCCGAGTCCTGGAAAACATCCAGCCCGACATCTCGAAAAAACCGGGCCTGTAGTTGCGTGCGGGACGAAAGATCGAGCGCGCGATAGATCTGGCGGAGATGCCATTCGACCGTGTGTTCACTGACGAATAGCCGCACGGCAATCTCGCGGTTGCTGGCCCCGCCGATGACCTGCATGGCGATCTGCCCTTGCTGCGGGGTCAACCCCCAATGTACCGGCGGTTCGAGGCGAGACTCCGGTCGCTGGGGCGACACCACCACGGCCGTCATCCCATTACCGCCCGGCGACGCTTCCAGCACCACCGGCCCGTCCATCGTCATGGTGGAAACCCGCAACGCCGGCTCCTCCTGTCTCGCCAGCCCCTTGACCACCGACCAGACGGCTGCTGGCAGCACGGTATCGTCCCTCACTTCGGATGCGCGTAGCCGCTCCAGCCAGGCATCTCCCGCCGGCGTGCTGTACTCGATGGTGCGATCGCGACGGATCAGCACGATGCCACTGGCCGCGGTTTGGCTTCGCTCGATCA
This sequence comes from Thermomicrobiales bacterium, assembly GCA_035708745.1. Classification (GTDB taxonomy): domain Bacteria; phylum Chloroflexota; class Chloroflexia; order Thermomicrobiales; family UBA6265; genus JAMLHN01. The sequence goes on from DASTFJ010000005.1 coordinate 4,945, forward strand.
GCGCCTGCTCGCGGTCCAGCGCCGTACCCAGCGCCTGCCCGACGATCGGCGCCGCCGTCTGCATCAAGACAACGTCTTTGAGCCGGAAATGCGCGTTCGGATCCCGCCGGTAGGCCTGCAGCACCGCGATCTGCCGGCCGTTTGCTCCGAACGCGCCATGCAGCGTTCCCCCGATCGGGCTTTCCGATTCGTAGTAGTAGCTCCAATGCCGCTCCGGTGCGACTCCAGCGAGCATGGCGCGCGGGTATCCCCACGACTGTTCCTGGGTGGGTTGAAAGGCGACCCCGCGCAGGCGAGCGCGCATGATCTCAGGCAATTGCAGATATGGCAAGGTGCGGTCGTCGAGATAGACCTCTTCCAGCCATTCCCGGCGAGCGCGGCGATCGTTGTCGCTGGCGGAAATCAGGCGGTTGATGAGCAGGGTGCGCGGATCGACCCCGAAGAGGCGATAGCCGTCCCAGCCGATCGCGCGTTCGAGCGCGCCGATGAGCGCGCCACCCATGCGGTCGGGCGGCAGCGATCTCCCGGCAATGCCGCGCAGCTCGGTGAGGGCCTGGGCGTGGTCCTTGCTGAGTCGGGGCATGTGTCGAAGAGGTCCGGTGCACTTCGTGTTGCGGAAACGATGACAGCCGCCTGGCGGCGCTGCCATGGACTGGCGTCAGGATACCCGAGAATGAAAACCCGGCGATCCATGGGAGGTTTGCTAGACTTGGAATCCGAATCTTCGGTTCCCGCGAGAGAGGATCCCCTGGGTATGGCGTTCTGGAAGGGTGCGATGATCGGCGCAATGGCCGGAGCCGCGTATGGCATCTGGACCGCGCCGCGCTCGGGCAAGGCGACCCGCGCCCGCATCGAGGAAGCGGTCGAAGATTCGCTCTTTCGCTTGACCGGCATGGACGTCTGGCGGCCGGCGCCGGAGCAGCATTTGCCACCGGAGTGGTACGCCACAGCGGCCAATCCGGCCGACTGGACCGAAGGGGCAGGCGCATGATCGGCCGAACCCGCGTTGCCTTCAAATATCTCTTCTGGGGTCTTGCGCTCGGGGTGCTCTTTGCACCGCGCAGCGGCAAGGAAACCCGCGCCAAACTCTGGAGCAAGCTCGGCGGCGCCCTCGACTCCATCCTGAGAATGATCTAAGGACCCGGAGCGATCGCAGGCACGCACTCCGTGGCATGCCCGGGTCTACCACCGATCACACGGCATGGCGCGGAGTCCATACTCTACGACCGGCGCACGTTTCTACCCAACCAATTCCCCGGCCATGCGCATGGAGAGCACGGTGGAGACGCCATCCTCGCGCATGCTAATGCCGTAGAGGGAATCGGCAACCTCGATGGTCCCGCGGTTGTGGGTGATGATGATCGCCTGGGTTTCGTTGGCGAGCTGCTGCAGCCGCTCGCGGAAGCGGACCACATTCGCCTCGTCCAGCGCGGCATCGACTTCGTCCAGCAGTACGAACGGCGACGGATTCACTTTTAGAATCGCAAAAAGCAGCGCCGCGGCGGTCAGCGCGCGCTCGCCGCCGGACAGCAAGGCAAGCGATTGCAACCGTTTGCCCGGCGGTTGGGCGACGATGTCGACCCCAGATGGACCGCCCTCTTCGTTGTCGATGAGAATCAGCCTGGCCGTGCCCCCTCCGAAGAGGATCGTGAACGCGGCCGAGAATTCCTCCGCGACCCGCTTGAAGGTCTCTTCGAAGCGCTGCTGCATGGTTCCGCGCAGATCCTCTAGCAGCTCACGCAAGGAAGCCGATGCGGTGAGAACGTCCTCCAGCTGCGTCGAGAGGAAGCGGTGACGCTCCGATTCGCGCTCGAACTCCTGCACCGCCTCGTCCCCGATATAGCCGACCCGCCGCAGGCGCTCCTTGAGCCGCGCGATCTCGCGCTCGGCTTCGATCAGATCGAGATCGAGCTCCTCGACCGGCTGGTTCAGCAGCTCCTCCGGGTCGTCCAGCTCCAGATCGTCGGCGATGCGCTGGCGCAAGGTGGCAAGCTCGCCGCGATGCCGCTCGAGCACGACCGTGGCGCTGCCGCGTTCCCGCTCGATCTGCATCAGCCGCTGGCGAGCGCCTTCCAGGGTCTGCTCGCATTCGGCCACCCGGGCCGCCGCTTCACGCATAGCGGTCTCGGCCGGAGCTTGCGCCTCGGCCAGCCGTTGGCGTTCGACTTCACCAGCGGTGGCGGCAATTTCCAGCTCCTCAAGCTGACGGCCGATTTCGGACCGTTCTCCCTCGAAGCCCGAGGCGCGCTCCAACCGCTGGGTGAGTTGTTCGGAGACAGTCTCCTGTTGCGCCAGCAATGACGCCAGTTGGCGCCGCTCGGCGCGAAAGCGCTCATCGAGCACGGCCCGTTCCTGCAGCGCGGCAGTTAGACGCTGTTCCAGCTCGCGCAGCCGCTGAGCATCGCGATCCAGCTCGTCGACGGTGCGCTGGTGACTCTGGCGTGCTTGTTCCAGGGCGGGGTCGAGCTCGGCACGCGCTTGCTGCAGGCGCGCCCGATCGGTCTCCAGCGCATCGATCCGCCCCGCTGCTTCCTGCTGGCGGCCGGTCTCGCTGCCCTGACGCGCTTCCTGTTCCTGTAGCCAGCCGGCGAGCCGGCGTTGCTGGTTGCCGAGCTCGCGCAACCGCGCTTCCAGCTCGACCCGCTCGCGGTCGGTCTGGCGCGCGTCCGCCTGCGTCGAAGCGAGCGCAGTGGTTGCCGCTTCGAGTGCAGCGGTCGCGGCTTCGATCTCGTTCACGAGTCGTTGAATGGTGGCCGGGAGCTCGCGCAGCTCGCGCTCACGGGTGAGCATGCCGTTTTCCCGCACCGCCGATCCGCCCGTGACCGAGCCACCCGAGCGCGCGATCTCGCCACCGAGTGTCACCGTCGTCCAACCACCCGGCAGCGACCGTAGCGCCTGCCGCGCCGCGGGTAGATCGTCGACCACCACCGTACGGCCCAGGAGCGCATCGGCGATGATCCGGTGCTCGGGCGCAAAGGTCACCAGCGATGCCGCGATCCCGTGTACGCCGGGCATACCGTCGAGCTCGCGTGGCTTGTTGCTGTTTCCGGTCCGAACCGTATCCAGCGGCTGAAAGGTCGCCCGGCCGGCACGGGTCGCCTTGAGGTGACCGATCGCCGCTTCCGCATTGGACCAGCTGCGCACCACGATGTCCTGCAAATGCGCGCCCAGCGCGACTTCGATCGCGGTCTCGTACTGCGCAGGCAGCGAGATCAGCTCGGCGACGGTGCCTTCGATGCCGCCCAGCTTGCCGGCCTTCCCCGCGGTCAGCACCGCGCGCACTCCGGCGTAGAGTCCCACCCCGCTTTCATGGATCCGCTCGAGCGCATCGAGCTGCGCGCGTGTCCGCGACCGCTCCTCCTGAAGGGTGGAGAGCCCCTTACGCTTGCTGGTTTCCTCGCCGCCTTTGTCCGCAATCTGAGCAGCGAGCGCAGTCTGCCGCTCCCGGCATGTCTGCAATGTTTCCGATGTAGCCGCGATCTCGATTTCGACCGCATCGAGCTCCTGCCGCAGCTGCAAGACGCGCTCGGAATGCTCCGCCGTCTGGCTCTGCTGGCGGACCCGGTCGGCATTCAGCGTTTCGAGTCGTTCGGCGCCGGTTTGCAGGGCGCGTTCGATATCGACCGCACGACGCTCCAGATCGGCCACTGCTGAGGCAAGCTGCTGGCGCTGGCGCTCCCGTGCCTGACGGCCTTCGCGCGCTTTCTGCACATCCCGCTCGAGCTCGGGGATCGCGACGCCGGTGAGCTCGCCCGAGACCGAAAGCTCCTCGATCACGCGTTGCACCTGCCCGATTTCGCGCTCCAGATCGGCGGCGCGTTCTTCCAGCCCGCGCTGGCCCTCGATCAGGTCCTCGCGGCGCCGGTCGATGGCGGCGATGCGCTCGGCCGCCAGATCCCGCTCGTGCGCCAGCTGCTGGGCCCGTTCGGACATGGAGCGCAGATGCGCGCTCTGCCGGGCCAATGCGGACTGCGTGGTCGCGGCCAGCTCGCGGGCATCTTCGAGCTGTTCCCCTGCGGCATCGACCGCGGTTTGCGCCCCCGAGAGCCGGGATGTTTCCATTTGATTGGCGGCTTCGGCCCGCGCCACCCGCCCACGGACATCGAGCAGCACCATATGGAAATAACCGCGCTCGATCGTTTTCAGCCGGTCATGCACCCCTTGCCACTCGCGCGCTTGTCTGGCGGCGCGTTCCAGGGTGCGCAACCGCGGTTCGACCTCGGCCAGCAGATCGGCAATGCGGTCGGCGTTGTTGCGCGCATCGTTGAGATTGCGCTCGGCTTCTCCCGCCTTCAGCTGCAAGCCGGTTAGATCGGCGGCATGCTCGAACAACCCGCGGCGCTCTTCGGCCCGCTGGCTAAGCGCGGTATCGACCAGACCCTGCCCCACCACGGTATATGACTGCCCGAGCGACGCGGTGAGCTGATGCACGTCTTTGAGCCGAACCTTGCGGCCGTTGATGAGGAACTGGTTTTCGCCGGAACGAAGCGCCCTCCGGGTGACGGTGACCTCGGCGAATTCGATCGGAAGCCAGCCGGTGGCGTTGTCGAAGGTGACGGTGACTTCGGCGAATCCGCCGGGCGCACGGCCGTTGCCTCCGGCAAAGATGACGTCCTCGGTCTTCTTGCTGCGCAGGAGCGAATGACTCTGCTCTCCGAGCACCCAGCGGACACCGTCCGAGATATTCGATTTGCCGCTGCCGTTGGGACCGATGACCGCCGTGATGCCGGGTTCGAACACGAAGGCGGTGCGATTCGCGAAACTCTTGAACCCATGCAGCTCGAGGCGCGTGAGGCGTGGCAATGCCTTGGGTTCGGAGATCATCGAGGGGCGTGCTCGTCGACGGGTAGCGGGCGAATCGATCGAACGGCGATGGTACCATCCGTGGCCAATGGGTCACAATGCGTCGACGCCGCGTGATCTGCCTGGCTCGCTGCTGCGCCCTGCCGCTCGAACGAGTCCGAGCATCGATCGATCCGCCGCCCGGCGGCGGATCGGGTCGCGTCGTCTGAGGGTTCGATGTTCATTGGCTGCTCGACCAACGGGCTGTATCCCCACCTGGGCTTGGCCGCCGCCCTCGCCGAAATCGGATCGCTTGGGTTCACCCACGCCGAGCTGATGCTCTATCACCAGCGGCACTATGCGCCCAGCGCCTTCCGGGAATATGGCCAGGTCGCGCGCTCGTGCGATCTGGAGATCGTGGCTATCCATCTCGAGCCGGACATGCACATGCTGTTCGATCCGGAACCGGCGGTGGTCATGGACGCCTGGCGCAACTTCGAGCTGGCTATCGAGGGCGCGCTGGAGATCGGCGCTCGCACCATCGTCTGGCAGGGACCGATTCGGGTGGAATATCCCGTGGAATCGGGATTCGATCCGTTTCTTGGAGTTGTCGTCGAGCTCGACCGCCGCTGCCAGCAAGCGGGCGTGCGGCTGGCGCTGGAAAACGCCGAGCCAGGCATGCTCACCACCCTGCGCGATTTCATCGAGATCGGTCCGCGCCTCCCGGAAACCGTCGGCTACGCCTTCGACCCCCATCATGCCGCGGCAACGCAAACGAATCCGATGCTGCTGCTCCGGCAGATGCAGGGCAAGCTGTTCGATGCCCACCTGCGCGATTTCGACGCGGAAGGAAAACGAACCGGCAATATCCTCCCCGGCCAGGGCACCCTCCCCTGGCCGGCGATTCTGCGCGCGGTGCGCGGCGCGGGATTCGACGGCCCGCTGATGCTGGAAGCGCCGCTGCAGCCCGATCCCGCGCGAAGCGTAGCCACGGTGCGGGCGCTGCTCGATCCCTTGATCGCAATGGTGAACGCTGGTGAGCCGGGGTGCGCCTCGTCACCGCCGCCGGGCGTGTTGGAAGGCATTCGCCTCTTCAATGAAGGACTCTATTACGAGTGCCACGAAGAGATCGAGCATGAGTGGCACGCGGAAACCGGCGAGATCCGCAATCTCTATCAGGGCATCCTGCAGATCGGCGTCGGATTTCACCACGCCAGTAGCGGCAATTTGCGCGGGGCGCGCCTGCTGCTAACGGACGGCCTCGACAAGCTGTCTCACTTCCTCCCATCCTGTCTCGGAATCGACACCCAGGCGCTCTTCGACGACAGCACCGCGGTGTTGGACGACATCGAACGCCGGCTGACGGCGCGCCATCCGGCACCGCTGGTGCTGGTCTTCCCCACGATCGACGTCGCCTGATCGCCAAGCGCGCCCGTGCGATCGGATCAGGACACCGATTCTTCCCCGGAGATCGTGCGGGCGGTTTCCTCGATCGCGTCGGCAGGTTGCACCGCGGCCCGTTGCAATTGGTGGCGCATCGCGAGCGCGATACCCAGCGTGGCGCTGGCCGCCAGCACGAGCTGCCAGATCTTGTCGGCGTCGAACCCGGCGCCTCCAGCCGAAGGATTGGCCGGCCCCGTGCCCGTGCTGGGCAGGGTGCCGACGTTCTTCAACGAGCAGTTATAGATATAGACATCGGTGTTGCCGCCGTCGGCGACCAGGACGTTGCCAGCGGAATCGACCCGGTCCGCTTCGGCATGGCACCAATCGCCGCTGGTTTCGTCGAGGCTGTACGCCCCGTTCGCCAGATTGGTGTATTTCAGCACGCCGCTGCC
>DASTFJ010000006.1:0-10198 GCA_035708745.1 Thermomicrobiales bacterium
CCTGATGGTGGAAGCCGAAACACCGCGCGACATCAGCGAGATTCTCGAACCCTACATGGATCTGATGAGTTGGGATGTGCACGCCGTCACCTCCAACACCTACCGCGAAAAAATCGCCGAGCTCAAGAAGCAGCTCAAGGATATCTAGAACCGAACCGCAGCGGACGGTCGTCTGACAAACCGCGTTGCCCTGTTGGCGGATGGCGTGGATCGCCGCGGTTGGTTGTCGGGACGTTCAGGGTACGTCAGGGCGCTTCGGCGCATTGCCGCACGAAGCGTTGAATCCTCGCGATCAACTCCGGCTCCGGGTTGCGGATCAGCGATCCATGATCCGAATCACGCGCAACATAGAGTTCGGCCTGGGACGCGGCATCGCACTGAGCGGCGAGGATCTCATCGCTGAAATACGGCCGGCCCCCGTGCCATGCTCCTGTGGACTGAACGATTAGAACGGGACACTTCGCCGCTCGCAGCGCTCCCAGCGTATCAGCCGTCACAATCGAGGTCCATTCCGCCTCGACCGCCTGGCGCAATGCTCGCCGGCGGTACGAGCCATCGGGCAGCGGAGCCAGTTCGAAACGCACCCAGCGCGCGGCCAGCCGCTCGGCCTCGTCGCTCCATCTCCCCTGTCGAAGCCGGCCAAAGTGCTCCGCCCGGTAGGCATCGAAGCCCACGAAACGCCGGTCGAGCTGATCGGCGATTGGCGCGGCGCGCGCCACTGCGTTCTCGGTGAATGCGCGATCCCCAATCATGGCCTCCAGCAGGATCAAGCCGCCGGCGTCGATCCGGGAGGCCACGAAGGCCGCGACCGCCCCGCCCACGGAATGACCAAGCAGCACGGGACGCTGCAAATCCAGCGCCCCGGCAAGCTCTGCGACGTCCGCCACATGATGCTCCAGATCGTAGCCAGCGGGCGGCTTATCGCTAAAGCCATGACCCCGCAGATCCATTGCAATGAAACGAATCTCAGGTGAAAGCTGCTCCGCAAGCGCAGTCAACGAATAGCTCGAGAGCCCCGAGCCGTGGATGCCTAGAATGGCGGGAGCCCCGCCGGGCCAGTCGATGAAATGAACGGTAATCTCTGTCAGCGGGATGAGTTCATCGCGGGAGAGTGGAGATTGTTTGCGCGGCGGTTGTTCGAAGCGACTCGCGACGTCAGTGCGAGGCTCGGACTGGAGATCCCGGCGCATCGTGCGCTGATAGCGGTCGTATGCTGCTTCAGCGCGGTCCTGCTCGCCAAGCGCGGCATACGTATTGATTAGAAGGACATGCCCCTCCTCATAATAGGGGTCGACCGAAACGAGTCTGGCAAGTGGAGAGACCGCCCGTTCCGGCTGATGGTTCGTGACTGCCCACCGCGCGAACGCTACGGTCGCCCAGCGAAAAAGGCGGCGCAGCCCCTCCTGCTCCACATAGAGCCAATCGTCGAATTCAGCCGCGGCTGAGAAGGCAATACTGCCGAGCAGGTCGCCGCGGTACAGCGCCAGAACCGCATCGGCCTCAGCTGCTTCCGGAGAGCGGCCCACACGCTCGACCTGCTGCCGGAACAGTTCGACATCGGTTGGAATCGTGAGCGCAACCGTGTCCCGGGTGGCGGCCAGCGCAGCGGCGGCCATGGGAACCGCGGAGCGCAGAGCGCTCAGATGCCAGCGTAACGTCGCCCGTGGATCTGACGCCACGGGGAAGAGGAGACGGGCGAGGGTGTGGCGATCGACCGGACGCCCAACAAGCGCGAGATAGGCAAGCAGCGCGAGCACTTTCGGAGGCGCTGCTACCGGAGTCTGTCCCCTTCCGTCCTGGATCGTAACAAGCCCTAAAAGACAGAGGATCGACTCTTCCATCCGTTCGAGCCTTCCCGAACGCGTCACTAACGCTGGCACAAACGGTCGTTACCTATCCTACACCCGCCGGTCTCGGCATTCTGGTCTTTTTCTCGTTGCCGCTGACGCAACGAAACGTCCATGAACATGGGAGGAGAAACTTTCCTATGCGTCCTCGTGTTGTTCTTCTTCTCTGTGCGTTGCTGGTCGTCGCTGGTGGGGTGTTCGCCAGTGCTGGCCGCGAGGCAGCAGGGCAGGTCACTACTGCTGCCGGAATCAAAGACGTCAAAGTCGAATCTCTGGGGCACGGTCCTTCCGCCGCGGCCCCTGGGCAAACGCTCATCCTGAGCCGGCTCACATTCGCTCCCGGTGGAATGATCGACATGCATACCCATCCCGGGGACGCGGTCTTCTACGTCGAATCCGGGCAAATCACCTGGGTCACCGGAATGGGCGCGCCGCTCTTTACCAGCGCAACAGCGGCAGCAGCCAACGCGGCCGGCACCCCCACCCCGCCGGAAACCCTGACACCCGGTCAGGAAATCGTGCTGGAAGCGGGCGATTCCGTCTTCTACACCGGGCACGATAGTCACGAAGTCCGCAACGACGGAACCGCGGATGCGGTCGTGCTCTATTCCGCATTGCGAGCTTCCGATGAACCGGGGATCACCTTCACCGAATAGCTAACGCGCCAGTGGAAGCGCGCGTCAGCCGATCCGGCTATGCTCGTGCCGGATCGGCTGCCTGCTGCCTGCTGCCTGCTGCCTGCTGCCTGCTGCCTGCTGCCTGCTGCCGAGCGTATCACCACCAATGAGTCCAACCGCGCAACTCTGACGTATATTGGGGTATTGGGACCGTGCGCGGTCCCCGGTTTCCAAGTGGGGAGACCGCGAAGGATGAGAAGGGGTTCCCGAAGGGACGATGAACATTCTTGGCATTGGACTGGCCGTGGTGGGAGGCTTTTTCGGCTTGATCGCCCTGCTGCCATTCCTGGGCTGGCTCAACTGGATCACCACCCTGCCGCTGGCGCTGCTGGCGGGCTATTTCAGCTATCGGGCGTACAGCAGCGGTCACGCTCGTACCTCGGGCGTGGTCGGGCTCGTCATGGCCGCGGTGCTGCTGCTCTACGCGGTGGGCCGGCTGGGCATCGGCGGCGGCATTTTGTAGTCGCCCGGTCCAACTCAACAGCGAACGCAACAAGAACCGGGGAGCAGCTGCTCCCCGGTTCTTGTTGCGTTCGCACCTTGACAGTTCGTGGCGCGCAGCACATCCTCCCCGCAGTGGAGTCGAGCAGCACCACGGGGCGGCAACATGACCGATGCGCCTCGGATATCCCGGCAGATCCTCCCCTTTTCCCTGCGCGCGGCGTCCGAGCTGCGGCCGCTGGCATTGCCGCGCGCGCTGACGTCGTTCATCGGCCGCGAGCAGGAACGACGCGAGCTCGCCGAGCTGCTGGCGCTGGACGATGTCCAGCTCATGACCCTGGTTGGCCCGGCCGGGGTCGGCAAAACCCGGCTCGCGTTGCAAACCGCTTGGGAGCTTCGATCCGAATACGCGCTGGTTGGCTTTGCCCCCCTCGCGGCCGTGGCCGATCCGGAGCTGATCGTTCCTGCCGCCGGTGAGGCGCTCGGTATTCGCGAGCCAACTACCGTGCGCCTCAGTGACCAGCTGGCCGGATCGCCTACGTTGCTGGTGCTCGACAATCTCGAACAGATTCCCGGCGCGGCTGGTGTGGTGGCGCTGCTGCTGGGCGCCTGCCCCTCGCTGACCGTCCTGGCAACCAGTCGTACGGTGCTGCACGTCAGCGGCGAGCGCATCTACCCGGTCCATCCATTTGCCACCGCCACGGACGAACCGGCGGCGTCACCCGCCGTGCAGCTCTTCGCGGAACGCGCGCGTGCCGCCGACCCGGCCTTCGCGCTCGACACCGGCACGCTCGAATCCGTCGTGGGAATCTGCCGCCAGCTCGATGGGCTTCCGCTCGCCATCGAGCTGGCGGCCGGCCAAACCCGCGCGCTCACCCCGCACGCGATCCTGACCCGGCTCGATCGCCGGTTCGAGCTGCTGGCCCAGGGACCAGTCGACCAGCCCGAGCGGCTGCGCAGTCTCGAGCGGGCCATCCGCTGGAGCTACGATCTGCTGCCTCCGGACCAACAATGCGCTTTCCGGCGGTTGGGGGTCTTTTCCGGCGGATTCTCGGAAGATGCCGCCAGCCAGATCGCGCTCGACGGCGCGCCCGCACTGCCGCTGCTGATGCGCTTGATCGATGCGAGTCTCGTGCTGCGCTCGGTGCAGCCCGATGGCGAATCGCGCTATGCCTTGCTCGAATCGATCCGCGCGTTTTGCCTGCTCGAGCTGCGCGCGCTGGGAGAAGACGATGCGATCCGGATAGCGCATGCGGGCTACTACCTGCAGCTGGCCGCTCATGCCGAGCCGCGGCTGATCGTGATCGGCTCGGCCGAATGGGTGCGCCGCCTGGCGGTCGAGCACGCGAATCTGCGCGCCGCGGTCGAATGGTCGCTGGCGCGTGACGACCCCGAACCGGTACTTGCGCTGGCCGGCACGCTCCTCTCGATGGCCTATGCCCAGGGCGAGCCGGCGGAAAGCGGAGCCTGGCTGGAACGGGCGATCGCGCTCGCCGGCGACACGCCGGCCGCCCTCGTGAGCGACGCCCGTTTCGCCGCCTCGGCGCTGGCCCAGGTGCAAGGCGACTTCGCACGCTCGGTCGAGCACGCTACCCGCGGTCTGGAGATCGCCCGTGCCGCCCAGTACCCCTTCGGCGAAGGACGCGCGCTGCTGGGACTCGGCATCAGCGCCGAATGGGCGTGCGATCTCGATCTGGCCGAGCACCACTACCAAGCTGCCCGGGCCGTCATGCGTATCCTCGATCCCTCGACGCGGCTCTCCCACTGGCGGGTGTTGCCGGTCGCCAATCTGGCCGATATCGCGCTCATCCGCCGGAGTTATCGGGACGCCATCGAGCTCGGCTCGGAAGCGGTGTCGGCCTGGCGGGAGGCCGGGTATCTCTGGGGGACTGCCCAGGCGCTCGGGACGGTCGCGGCCGCGCGCTGCGAGCTCGGCGATCTTCCCGGCGCCCGGCGCGACTATCGGGAAACACTCGAGCTCTGGCTGGCTTGCGCCGACGGCCGCGGTATCGCCGGTACGATCGCCGGTATCGCCGCCATCGCCGCCCGCGGCGGCGATTCCATTACCGCGGCAACGCTGCTCGGTGGCGCCCGGAATGTCCGCGAAACACTGGGGATTGGCTATGTGGCCCATCATCTCTATGCCGAGCAGGTACGCGCCGCGGTGCTCGACCGGCCTGGCGCCGATTCCGCGCTGCGACGCGCCGAGATGGCAGGGCGCATGAGCTCGCTGGAAGAGGCGGTCGCCGCGGCCTTTGCGGTGCTGGATCGCGCGCCCTCAGCCGGTCGCACCCCGGGTATTGCCTTGAGCGCCCGCGAGCGCGAGGTGCTGGCCTGCATCGTGGAGGGGCTGCACGACCGCGAAATCGCTGACCGGCTCTGCATCAGCCCGCGTACGGTGCAGTCGCACGTGCTCGCCATCCTCAACAAGCTGGGCGCCCGCTCCCGTCCGGAAGCCGTTGCCATCGCCCTCCGCTCGAACCTCCTCTAGCCGCCATCCCACTCAACTTCGCAATCGAACACGCCGCCCCCACCCTGTCATTCTGAGCGAAGCGAAGAGTCTCTCCCGTCGGCGTCACCCCACGACCACGCCTGGCTCAGCACCGAACCGACAGCGCGGACAACCTTGGACCATGCTCGCAGGGCGGCTCCGGGTGCTCAACACGCTCGTCCGTTTCCGCGGATCGTGTGGGGCCCGCTGATCGCTCGCCATGACCTTCAGAAGTCAGATTTTTTTCGCACCTCCGATTCACCCAGATTTACGAAGAATTTTGCACAGAATTTATTGTCAATATATAGATTCCGTCCACCGCTCTACGGTATGCGGGTCCACCTTCCCAATCCCGAGCGATGAGGGTCGGGGCCGGTCTGAAGGACGCCCCCTGCGAAAACTACGCATTTCACCGCACAACCAGCACACCAGGAAAATCGGTATTTTCGCCGATGTCACCCACCTGATCCGGACCGATGCTACGACAGACGAAATCCGCCGGTCAGCGCAAGCGGCTCGCTGTACCTCCTTTCACCAACGCTGCGCACGAGCCCAGTCCTCCGGTGGACCAGTCGTCCGGTCATTCGCAATGACGCAAAGCAGACGAGGTAAAAAGGAATGAACGCACTCACTCGACTCGACGCGGAGGTCTTCGGCAGCCTGGCGGCCGGTTTCCGCGGCAGACTCATCCAGCCGGGCGATCCCGGCTACGACGACGCACGCATGGTGCGCAATGGCCTCATCGACCGCTGCCCGGTCATCATCGCGCGCTGCCACGGCACCGCCGATGTGGTAGCCGCGGTGAATTTCGCCCGCGAGCAGGGGCTCGATCTCTCGGTGCGCGGTGGTGCGCACAACGTAGCCGGCCTCGCCACCAACGACGGCGGCATCGTCATCGATCTCTCCGAGATGCGTGCGGTCTTCGTCGACCCCGCGCGCCAGACCGCCTATGCCCAGGGCGGCGCGACCTGGGGCGATGTCGACCGGGAGACGCAAATGTTCGGGCTGGCCGCGCCGGGTGGCGTCGTCTCCACCACCGGCATCGGCGGGCTCACCCTGCAGGGTGGTCTTGGCTGGTTGCGCCGCAAATACGGCGCGTCGGTCGACAACGTCAAATCAGTCGAGATCGTCACCGCCGACGGACAGGTGCGCATTGCCAGCGCCGACGAGAACCCCGATCTCTTTTGGGCCGTGCGGGGCGCCGGCAACAACTTCGGGGTCGTCACCCGCTTCGAGTTCGATCTGCATCCAGTGGGACCGATCGTCTACGGAGCAGCCCCATTCTTTGCGATCAGCGACGCACCGCAGGTGCTCGAGGCCTTCCGGGCCTTCGTCAAATCGACGCCTGACGAGATCACCTCCATGGTCCTCTACTACTGGGTGCCGCCCGGCCCCCCGTTCCCGGAAGACCTCTGGGGGCAGCCGGCCATCGTCCTCCCCACGATCTACAGCGGCGATCCCGAGCAGGGTGAGCAGCTGCTGCAACCAGTTCGCGAGTTTGCCGAGCCGATCTTCGATCTCTCCGGGCAGTTCCCCTATACGGTGCTGCAATCGATGCTCGACGGAGGCTTTCCCGAAGGCTGGCTCTACTACTGGAAGTCGACGTACCTGAACGATCTCAGCGCCGAGCTGCTGGAGACGTTCATGGAGCTGGGCAACAACCGCCCCACGCCGATGACTTCGGTGGCGCTCTGGCAGCTTGGCGGCGCCTTCGGGCGGGTGCCGGAAAATGCCATGGCCTTTGCCAACCGCTCCGCTCCCTTCCTTGGAACCATCGAGGCGACCTGGCAGGACCCGGCCGACAGCGAGCGCTGCATCGCCTGGGCGCGGGACGCCTGGGCCACCCTGCGCCGTTTCGGTTCCGGCGGACTCTATCCCAACTTTGCCGGTTTCGGCGAGGAAAAGAACGAGCTGGCCCGCGCCGCATTCGGCGGCAACTACGATCGGCTGGTCGAGCTCAAGACCATCTATGACCCGAACAATCTCTTCCACATCAACCTGAACGTTCCGCCCATGCCAATAGCGGCCGCGGCGGATTGAGATCGTTCGCGAGCAATCGCGGAAAGGAGCACTCACGTGATGTACGGCACTATCGCGAAGATGAAGATCCTCCCCGGCAAGGAGGAAGACATGAAGAACGTGGGTAGCCGGGTTCAGCCCCCGGGCATGGTGTTCGAACACATCTACAAGCTCGACTCCGGGGACAACGAGTACATGATGGTGGTCGGATTCGAAAGCAAGGAGGCCTATAAGGCCAACGCCGAGAGCCCCAAGATGCACCAGGACTATCTCGAATACCGCAAGTTCCTCGCCGCCGACCCGGAATGGCACGACGGCGAGATCATCCAGTCGCTGCCCTAGGTACGGCCGCACGCCAGCCCCCGCTCGCAGGAGAGCGGGGGCCGAGGGACCCAGGGGCATGGATACGTGCCCGGGAGGAGCGGGCCAGTCAAGTGAAACGAGTGAATATATGGGAAGTGCACCACTACAAGGTCAACTTTGGGGAGCGCGCGCAGAGAATTGGGCCACCTATGGTGAACAGCTCGGTTTGCCACTCTTCGGCGCGGTGCTCGATGCCGCGCATGTCACCGCTGGCACCCGGCTGCTCGATGCCGGCTGCGGCGCGGGCTTGATGGCATTGCTGGCACGTCTGCGCGGAGCGCAGGTCACCTGCTTCGACGCGTCCGCTCCCTTGCTCGCCATCGCGCGGGAACGGCTTCCCGACGCCGATATCCGCGAGGGCGATCTGGAGGCGCTCCCCTTCGCCGAGGCCAGCTTCGACGCGGTCGCGGCGGTCAACAGCCTCTTCTACGCGGCGGACATGGCCGCGGCCGCCGGCGAGCTGGCGCGGGTGGCGCGTCCCGGCGCACGAGTCGTGGCAACCGCCTGGGGCGCGTCGGAATTCCTGTCCAGCGTTTTCCCCGCCCTCGGGCCGCTGATGCCGCCCACACCTCCGGGCACGACCCCGCCGAAACCCGGCGCATTGTCCGAACCGGGCGCGCTGGCGCGCCTGCTGGAGGACGCGGGATTGCGCGTGGTCGACGAAGGAACGGTCGCCAGCCCGGTCGTCTTCCCCAACCACGACATTTCGTGGCTCGCGCATTCCAGCGCTGGTCCCAACCAGGTGGCCATCGCGCATAGCGGTGAAGAGGCAGTCGAGGCCGTCTACGCCGAGGCCGACCGGGCGCACACGCGGCCCGACGGCACCATCCGCTACGAGAACGAGTTTCTCTGGGTCGCTGCGGTCCGCCCGTAGCGATGCCATCGGCGCGATCGGAGGCGCGCCATCACGGTTCCGCCGAGCGGCGAGTTTCCGGACAGATTGTTTTTGGCAGAACGAGACGTTCCCGATTTGATTCAGCATCGCACCGAAAGGAACTGTCTATGAATCGCTCATTTGCGCTCCGAGTTGCCGTTGCCTTACTCCTGCTGGCCGGGATGATCTCCTTGCTCGGCGGTCGGGTACTCGCCCAGGACGCCTCTCCTATGCCGGACATGTCCGGTTCACCGGCGGCGGCCACCCCGACCGCCGGCAGCATCACGTTCGTGGTTTCCGGGCTCTCGAACCCACGTGGATTCACCTGGAGTGAGGATGGCACGCTGTATCTGGCCCAGGCCGGAATCGGTGGCCAGACTGTTCAGATTCAAGCCGAAGGCTTCACCGCGGTCGGCGGACCGACCTCTTCGGTGGACAGGGTCGAAAACGGCTGCTTCACGCCGGTGGTCGAGGATATTCCCTCGGTGCTCTGGTCGGAGGCCGGCTGGATCTGGGGGGCCATGGACGTCGAGTTCCTGGACGGCCAGCTCTATGTCCTGATCAGCGGATCGGGCGTGTCGTGGGGCATCCCCGATGCGATCAGCGGCATCTATCGCGTCGAAGACGATGGGACGACCACGCTCGTGAACGACATTAGCAACTGGCTCCCCGAGAACCCGCCGGAATTCGCCGCCCCGGACTACGCGGGCGTCGACGGATCGGAATTCGATATGGAGCCGAGCGGGGACGCCTTCATCGTGTCGGTGGCAGACGGTGGCCAGATCATCAGAGCCGTTCCCGAGGGTGAGATGACGATGCTTGCCGATCTCTCGGTAGAGCATCTGGTTCCAACCGGCATCGCGGTCGATACCGATGGCAATGCCTATGTCGGCTTCGAGACGACCCCGCCCTATCCCAACGGCGCGTCGAAAGTCGTCCAGATCACACCGGACGGCACGGTTTCCGATTTCTGGACCGGTCTGACGGCGGTCACCGATGTAGAGATGGGTCCGGACGGCGTGCTCTATGCGGCGGAAATGTCGATCGACAACTCCGAGGAACCACCCTTCCTCAATTCCACCACCGGCCGGATCGTGCGGCAGACCGGCCCCGATTCGCTGGAAGCCGTCGTGACCGATGCCCCACCGCCAGTCGGTATCGGATTCGGCGCGGACGGCGCGCTCTACTTCGACTATCCGGCATTCGGCCCCAACGCCGGTGAAGGCATCGGCGCCATCGCTCGGGTCGATCTCAGCAAAGGCCCCGTGTCGTTCGCGGGAGTCCAGGCGCCTATGACCTGCATGTAAACCGCCCATCTCGAATCCACCCGGAATGTATGCATTTGCCGCAAGGAGATTCACACATGGCTGGAGTCACGACCATCGATTTCGATCACCCGGATGACACACGCACGTTTTCTCACGGCCGGGTCGATATCGTCCGGGTCGGCCCCTCGACCATCGCCCGGCTTTCGCTCGAACCCGGC
>DASTFJ010000007.1:0-4808 GCA_035708745.1 Thermomicrobiales bacterium
TGGCAGGATCCCCGTGTCGACCGCACCGGCAATCTTTCCCGCTCCCTCATCAACACCGATCGCGTCCGCGATCCTCACGCGCAGGAGGCGACCAATGCATGACGAACGGCCACCAGACGACCGCGAGGAGCTGACCGATCCTATCGCCTATCGCGATCTGACCGACCAGCTTCCCAACGAGGCACTGCGCGAAGAGCTCGCCAACATGACCCCTGAGGAACGTGAAGCCTATTTGCTGCGCCTCGAAGAGCTGGCAAAGACCTACCTGGGACCGGGAGGGCCGTAACGGGGTCCGGGGTCCAGAGAAAAAAATAGCCGGGACAGCAAGCTTGCTGTCCCGGTTTCATTACTCCTCCGGACTCCGGACTCGGAACTCCGGACCCGTCTAGTAGGCCTCTTGCGCGTTCGGGTCGATACCGAGCGCATCCAGCTCGGCGGCGATCCCCTTGAGAATGAACCCGGCATCCGAGCCGACGGTCAGGAACTGGAAGCCGCGCGATGCCAGCGCCAGGGCTTCGGTCGGCCCGGTGGTCGAATAGCCAGCGAACTTGCCGGTGTTCTTGCAGGCCTGCAGGATCTTCTCGACCGCCTCGGCGTGCACGTCGCTGTCGAAGCGGTCGCGCGGATGAATGCCGTAGGAGAGCGCGAGGTCGGAGGGTCCGACCCAGCAGCCATCGACCCCCGGGGTGGAGAGAATCGCCTCGGCGTTTTCAACCGCGGTCCTGGTTTCGATCTGGACGGCCAGGAAGACCTCGTCGTTGATCACGTCGGTGTAGTCGGCGCCATACCGCGCGGCGCGACCCCACCCCCACGAGCGCGTGCCCACTGGCGGAAAGCGCATGGCGTCGGCGGCCTTCTTGGCGTCGGCGGCGTTGTTCACCATCGGCACCACGATACCGAGGCATCCCTCATCCAGGAACCGGCCGATCCAGGTGAAGTCGTTGACCGGCACGCGCGCGACCGCATCGGCTGGATAGGCGCCGATCGCCATCAGACAATCGATGATGCGGTCCATACCGAACGAGCCATGCTGCCCATCGAGAAAAACGAAGTCGATACCGGAGGCCGCCAGCGTCTCGGTAGCAATCGGCGAGCCGATACCGGCAGCAAACCCGTAGACCGGTTGCCCGGCCCGCAACTTCGCGAGTGTTCGATTCTTCACGTTCCCTCCCTCGAGACGACTTGGGCCGCTGCGCCCCACAACCACTCAGGAAGCCCGAACGGCCGGACCTCCGCCAAAAACCGCTCTAACACGCAATGTGGATCTTGTAAGACGTCTGATGTTCTCCTAGGCGGATTGTAGATGCTTCTCTCCGCCATCGCTCGGAGTTATCTGACTGGAATGAACGATTGCCGAAAGCGACTTTCACGACGGCGCCTGAATGGAATGGGTCAATCCGCGGCTGCTGCAACCGGAGTGCCATAGACCACTTCGGACAGTCCGAGGCGTTTCGCCTCGCGCACCAACGCCTGCCAAGTGGTGTCATCCACGATGCAACCAGCCACCTCCCGGTTCGCCTGCTCGCGCACTTCCTTATCACCCGGCATGAGCACTTCCTCGAATCCTTCGGCCGGGGTGGCTTGCCTCACCCGCTCCGCTTCCTCGCTCACGGCATCCCGAAAGACATCGAGCGGTCCGAATCGGCTGGGGTCGATGGCGATGACGACCGGACCGTTGCCGCCCCGGTGCCCCTTGAGCCGCTCCTGCGTCTGCCCGGCCAGGCCGCGACCCAACATCTGCGCCAGGATCGAGAAGCCGGAGCCCTTGTGACCGCCGAAGGCCATCAATGCGCCACCATCATAGAAATCGTTCGGATCGACCGAGGGCGCGCCGTCGCTATTGACAATGACGCCGGACGGCACCGGCACCCCCTTGTTGCGCGCGACCCGCACTTTTCCTTCCGCGATTTGAGCGGTGGCGACGTCGAGCGCGAAGGGACGCGCCTCATCGTTGCCGGGCACCGCCCAGGCCATCGGATTCGTACCCATCACCCGGGTGCGAGCGCCGTAGGGCGCGACCGCGGACCCGGCGTTCGCCATCGCCAGACCGATGAGCCCCGCCCGCGCGATCGTTTCCACATAGGGCGCCACCCGGCCGACATGGAAACAACGGTCGACCACGCCTATCGCGATCCCGTATTGACGTGCCAGCTCGATCGTTTGCAGCGTCGCGAGCTGGAATGCCGGTTGCCCCCAACCCCATTTGCCATCGACCTTCAAGGTCGCGCCGTCGACCGACACGATCTCAGGCGCCGCTTTCGGATCGAGCGCGCCACTTTCGACGATCTCGATGTATTGCAGAACGCGAATGACCCCGTGCGAGTCGTGGCCGGTCAGATTGGCCGCAACCAGGGAATTGCTGATGAATGCAGCGGTTTCCGCCGGAGTACCGACTGCCTCGAAAAGTCCGGTCATCAGCCCTCTGAGCTGATCGGCGCTGCAGGTTGGCATGGGATGAACGACTCCATTCGCGGATGACGACTCAGACCGTAGACCCGCGATTGTAGGTCGTCGACATTCCGAATGATGTTCGTTATCGCAAGGCAATGGGCAATCGTGGGTTGCATGAGATCCACCATACGCCGGCGCTCTCGTTGCCCATTGCTTCTTGCCTGCGTCCCGCTATTCCTCGCTTCCGCGCAGGACGCCCTGCAGGAGCTGACCCGACTCGGCCATCACATAGCGAAGACTATCGAGATAGAGCAAGACATCGAGCAGCTCCTGCCCCTCGAAATGCTCGATCGCGTCGGCGAGCTCGCCGCATTCGCGCAACGCCGCGACCAGATTCTCCCGCGCTTGCTGGCCGCGCTGAAAGACATTTCGATCGAGCTCACTCATTGGGCTACCTCCAGGGCAATTGCGGGGCGCGTCCATCCATCGCCGAAATGATCGGTGAAGAGCCGTTCGAAGGCCATCCCGATCCGGCACAGGCGCTCTTCATCATACGGACGCGCGGCAATTTGCAACCCCACTGGCAATCCGAGCTCATCGAATCCACAGGGGATCACCAACACCGGTTGACCGGTGATGTTGAATGGCATCGTCATGCGCGTATAGGCGAGCGCCACCGGTTCCCGAGCAGTATCCGCAGGATAGTCGGCGAAGAGATCGCCGGCCGGCAGCGCGGTTGCCGGGGTGGCGGGCGAGATCATCACATCGAGACCGTGATCGACGAAGACCTGTTCGATGCTGCCGCGCACCACCGTGCGCGCCTGCTGCGCGCGCAGCAAGCCACTCGCCGGAATGAGCGACGACGCCCGCACCCGCTCCACCAGTGTCGGTCCGTAACCTTTAGAGCTGTTCTTTACGCCCTCGCGATGGACGATTTCGGTTTCGGCGCGATTGATGATGAACCCAGCCGCGCGAGCTGCGCGGGCATCGTTCCATGGCGCATCGACCACCGATGCCCCGCCGGTCGCGATCAGCGCGATTGCCTGCCGCACCGCGGCATAGACGCCCGGCTGCAACCGCTCGAAGAAATGAGGATGTGAGATACCGATTCGCACCTCAGGGAGCGCAAGCGGCTGAAGCGGCGCTGTTTGCTCGGTACCGGCCAGCGCCGCGTACACGGTGTAGGCGTCCTCGGCGTTGCGAGTGAGGGGGCCGACCGTATCGAGCGCCCACGACAGCGGAAAGACTCCTTTGGTGCTCAGAACGCCGTAGGTCGGCTTCAGACCGGCGGTGCCGCAGACCGAGGCGGGAATGCGAATGCTGCCGCCGGTATCCGAACCCATCGCCGCCAGCGCCGAGCCGGCCGAGACCGCCACCGCCGATCCGCCCGAGGAGCCACCGGGGATGCGCTCCGGATCCCACGGATTGCGCGCCGGATGGCTCACGACTCCGGCCGCGAACTCCTGGGTCACCGTCTTGCCGATCACGATGCCGCCGGCGCGCTTCAGCATCTCGACCGAGGTCGAATCTTCGGTTGCGGCTTTCACGCGGGCGCGTGATTTCGAGTTGCATTTGGTCGGCAACCCAGCCACGTCGAAGATGTCCTTGATTCCCAGCGGTATGCCATGCAGCGGTCCGGCAAAGATGCCGCCGCGCGCTCCGGCGTCCTGTTGTTCAGCAGCCGCGCGGGCGGTATCGCCGGTCAGCTTCACATAGGCGTGCAGCACCGGCTCGGTCCGCGCGGCGCGCGTCAGGGTCGCCTCCACCAGCTCGGCCACGGTGAGCTTGCCAGTCCGGAGCGCGGTCTGCGCCTGCGAGATCGTCAAATCGGCCGGATCACCGTCGAGCCAAATCATGAGCCAGACCCGTTGACCGCCGGCCAGGCTGGATCGTAGATCGAAGCCGGCGGAACGCCATCCAGATCGAGCGTGTCGATATCGACCAGAAAACCGACGATCTCATCCACACTGCGCTCCAGCGACGCATCCTCGGTGGGAATCTCCACCCCAAAGATCTGCGCGAATTCGACCAGCGTGAGCCGCCTCGCTTGCGGCTGCTCCATAGGTTCCTCCGTTCACCCAGTGAAGAATCCGGCCTTCCCACACCGCGTTCGGTCACCGCTATTGTCACTTGGACTGTTGACAATTCACTTTGGACCTTGCGTCGTAGCGAACGCCACCAGCAAGTCGACCGTCCAGTTGATGTCGCGCTCGTCGACCGTTTCGACCGGTGAGTGGGTGTATCGCGTGGGATAGGCGATCAAGGCCGATTCCACACCCCGCTTGATCATCGCGGCGCCGTCGCTGCCGTATTGCTGATAGATCGCGCGCTGCATCGGAATGTCGTTTGCCCGGCCGATCTTGAGCAGGCGGTCGGAGAGCTTGCGCGAATAGTGGACGGTCGAGTCCTGATAAACG
>DASTFJ010000008.1:0-3902 GCA_035708745.1 Thermomicrobiales bacterium
GCATCAGAATTTCACCACGATCCTGCAGGGGCGGCTGCCAACCGGGGAAGGGATCGAGGTCGCGCATAAAACCGGGTCGCTGCGTGGGGTGAAGAACGATGTGGGACTGGTCTATTCGCCCAAAGCGCACTATGCAATTGCCTTCATGAGCCGGAGTCAGGACGATATTCCGGAGGTGGTCGACCGGATGTCCCGCGTCAGCCGCTGGGTTTACGACACGCTGGCGAGTCCTGAGTCCTGAGACGAACGTAGGCGACGCTATTCCACCATCGTCTGCTCGACGAAGACGGTGATCGGCGCTTGGTCGGGCAGGGTCACATCGACCGCTATCCGCCAGTGGCCGCCCATGCCCATTCCCACGCCGGTCGCCTGATAGGTGCCGGGAGCGGTTTCCGCTGCCAGATAGGGCAGCTCGCCGTGGTTCATTTCCAGATGGCGGGCGCGGAAAACGACGGTGGCGCCTTCGATGGGCGCGCCGGAGGCGTCGGTTACGGTGGCGCTGAGATCGACCGGACCCGCGTTGTCGTCGCTCACCTGAAGGGTTACGGAAATCCCGTCAGCCACGATGGCCACTCCCGGCGCGCCGGTCGGTGGTTCGGGCAGGCATTCCTCGGCCGGTGGACGCGGGGTGGCGTTCGACGGCGGTTGGCAAGGGGTGCTGCCGCTGACCGTAAAGGTCTCCTCGCCGAACGCGTCCGCCCGCTTGCCCGGCTCGCCGCTGATCCAGTAGACGAGATAGTCGCCATCGCCGAGTCCCGGCCGCAGGATGGTGGAGCGCACGCCCGCAGCGGTGGTGCGCGATACCCCATCGTCGGCGCGGGCGCCGTTGGGAGCGATGACGATGACTTGCACGGTTTGCGGATCGATCGCGGGATCGATCGGAATCTCGACCGCCTGGGGCACCGCCGTGAAGACCTGCCCATCGACCGGCGTCGCCTGGGCCAGCGCGCTCGACGCATTTCCGGCCAGCAGCGCCACGGCGACGATTCCGATGGCGGTCATTCGAGTCACGCGGTGCATTACGCCCTCCCCTTTGGCGATAGCGGTCATTGCTCGATATACGCCGAAGCGCCGCATGGGGATCAATTCGGCAGGATCGAGCGGATCGCCGCTTCGAGCTCCTGGGGGCGCTGGGTGCCGATGAGAACGCGGTCGCCGTTGGTCAACATGAGCTGCACGCCCTGATCGCCTTTGACGTTGTAGGCGCGGTTCGAGCGAAATCCGCGCAGCCCCCAACGCACTCCCCAGCCACCGTATTCGCGCAGCGGCTGGTAGCTGCGAGCGGCTGCGCCGGCAATCTCATCCGGACGGAACCTCCGATGCACGAATGGCACCATGCGAATCTCCACCCGGTCCGGATAGACGGTCGTTTCCATGCGGAACCAGAGGAAGAACAGCGGCAAGACCACGCCCAGCAGCAAGGCGATGATCCAGACGCCCAGATCGGGCATCGGGTCACTGCCCACCGGTTTGTCGCGGACGATCTGCTGGACGAACAGTCCCCAGCCGAGCAGGGCTAGCAGCGCGATGATGAGCGCGAGCCAGGATTGACGGGAGTATTGGGTTTCGGAGTAGAGGGGCATGGACGGTATCCGGGGTTGGGCAAAAAACAATGGGCAAAAGGCAATGGTGGGTTGCATTGGAACGGGCAAACTCCAACATTCTCCGTGCCTTTTGTCTTTTGCCGCATATCTACGGCAAAAAGTACACCCACTCCCGCGTGCCGAACCGATCGCGCATCAGGGTCTCGGCGGCGGCGATCTCGTCCGGGGTCAGGTGGCCGGGCGTGAGACCGTGCCGGTCGCGGAAGAACTCGATCATGTTGTCGATGATGCTCTCGCGCGGCAGGTCGGTTTGCTGGCGCAGGGGGCCGACCCGTTTTTCGGCCGATGCGATGCCCTTGTCGCTCAGCTTTTCCTGCCCGATGCGCAGGACTTCGAGCATGAGGGGGATGTTCATCTGATAGGCCATGGTGGTGTGATGCAGCACCGCGCCACCCCGTCGCGCTTGCGCCGCGCCGCCGATCTTGCCGCCGCTGGAGGTGATGTCGTTCAGCGGTTCGTACCAGGCATCGACCCCGAGACCGCGCAGCGCCTCCACCACCCAGCTATCGAAAAAGGCATAGGACTCGGCGAAGGACATCCCTTTCACCATTGCCTCGGGGGCGTAGATCGACCAGGTGATGGCTCCTTCCGGCTCGATGAACATGGCGCCGCCGCCGGAGATGCGCCGCACGAGCTGCACCTCATGCTTGGCGGCATTGGCTTCATCGACCTCGTTGCGCACCGATTGGAAGCGGCCCAGCACGATGCAGCGGCGATTCCAGCCCCAGATGCGCAACGTGGGCGGGCGCAATCCCTTGCCGACCTGCAGGGTCAGCACCTCGTCCAGCGCGAGATTCATCTGCGGCTCGGTGGGCTCGGCGGGGATGAGCTGCCAGTCGTAGCTCCGCCAGCGGGCGAGCCGGTCCGGATCAGCCATAGACCGGCCCGTTTTCCAGGGCGCGGCGCACCGCGGTCGCCAGCGCCTCCGGCGAGGCGCCGAGCCATTCGGTTCCGTCCGGGATGGCGCGGGCAATGCGCTCGGCCAGGGCGGCAGCGTCCAGAGCGGCCGGCGCGCCTTCCAACGCCCCGGCAATACTCACCAGCGCTTCCTCTGGATAGAGGAAGAAATCGCCGTGCACCTCGACTTCGCGCAGGGTGTCAACCACCAACACGAAGCGCACCCCGACGAGCTTGCCGCCGGGAGTCTTGTATTCCCCTTTGTAGAATGCGTCGTCACTCATGCGCTCAGGATGCCACGATCGCGCAGGATGGCGCTGGCGGCATTGGTTCCACTCTGGATCGCGCCATCGATGGACGAATCGATCGTGTATTCCCCGGCCAGATAGAGACCCAGGGTCGCGGTGCGGTTGCGCGGCAGATGCGCGACAAACCCGGGCGGCTGCCGGAATTGGGCAAACGGCACGGTGACGGTGGCGATTACTTCCCACTCCTCGATCGCCTGTCCAAGCATGCGGGCGGTTTCGGCCCGGGCGAGCTGGTTCAGCGAATCGGGGTTGCGGTTGCGCAGATCCGGGGAATCGAGCAGCACCGCGGCGATCAGGTGCTTCCCCTGGGGAGCGTAGGAGGGCGCGACATTCGAGAGCGGGGCGATGTGGTTCACGCTGCCGGAGCCTGAGCCATTGAGCAGCAGCGTTTTGCCGATACCGGGATCGGTCGAACCGGCCAGATAGACCGTGGTGCAGCCCAGCCCCTCGGTCGGGATCGTATCGATCCCGGTCAAGGTTCTGGCTGCCGGTCCATCGGTGGCGACGACCACCGCTGACGCTTCGACGGTTTCGCCGCCGGCCACCACGCCGGTGGCGCGGCCGTTGTCGATCACGATCTGCTGGACCGGGGCGCCGAGCCGCACCAGCGCATCGGGATGCCGCGCGGCAATGGCATCGGGCAGTGCCTGCATCCCCTCGGCCGGAAGCACCGCCGCGCCCTCGGTGAACATTTTGAGGGTAAAGAGCACTGGTCCGGCGCTGAGCGACAAGGCCGGATCGAGCGAGATGCCACCCCAGAACGGTTTGGCGAACCGGGTCATGAAGGTATCGCTGAATCCGCGCTCCGCGAAGAGCTCGCGGGCGCTCTGGCTCCCTTCGCGGGTCACCGAGGCCGCCGCGGCGGTATTCCATTTCGCCATCCGGCAGCTTGCCGCCAGCTTCGCCAGCCGCAGCATGTCCCGTAGCGGCAATGCATGCGAGCGGACGATGCCGGGTAACCGCTTCGGTTTCTGGAACGGGCTTTCGAGCAGAAGCCGCTGGCTTCCATCCCAGATGACCGCCCCGGCATCGAAGCGGCGGGGTCCCACTTCCGCCAGGGAGACGACCTCGGCGAGCGCGGGATACGCCTCCG
>DASTFJ010000009.1:0-19961 GCA_035708745.1 Thermomicrobiales bacterium
CCGTCATGGCCGCCATCGACCCCCCAGGGCCTGAACTTGTGCCGTCCGAAGGTCGCGGTGATGAAGCCACCCTGGTCGCTCAGGATCTGATAGTCGCGGATCAGCCCGCGGCCGCCCTGGTATTTGCCTTCCCCACCCGGCGCGGTATTGAACTCATAGCGGTCGACCTGGATGCCGTAGATCGCCTCGGTGACTTCGAGTGGCAGGATGTAGGTCTCGCCGTCGCCTACGCAGACGAGCCCGCTTTCGCCGTCCTGGTCGATCGAGGCGCCCCACCCGCCGGCATTCGGTTCGACCAGAATGGCCGGTTTGCCCGTATCGGGATGGATCGTAAAGGTGACATCGCCGCAGACGCTGAGGAAATGCCCGGCCGAGAGACGGTCTGGCACCACCGGAGCGAGCGCTTTCCAGACAAGATCGGCGGCGAAGATCATCGTTTCCCAGTAGGTGGAAACCGGCGCCGGCCGCTCAGCGGTCAACACCGTACCCGGCGGGCAGATGACCTCGAGCGCGCGAAACGTCCCCTCATTCGCGGGAATGTGCGGATCGGTCAAGGCCTTGAAGATCAAACGCACCGCCGAAACGAGTCCGGTCCATGTGCAGTTGATCGGCCCCGGCGTTTGCGGGGCCGAACCGGTGAAATCGGCGATGAACTTGTCGGTGGTGACGGTGACCTCGACCTGGCAATGATGCGGCTCGGAGGTGATGCCGTCGTCGTCGATCCAGTCTTCAGCGTGGTAGACACCAGCCGGGAGCTTGGCCAGCTCCTGGGCGACCATCGCTTCGCCGTAGTCGAGCAGAATGTCGATCGCTTCTTTCACCGCCGGGAGGCCGTGCTTGTCGCAGAGATCCTGGAAGCGCAGACCCGCCAGACGGCAGGAAGCGACCTGGGCCCACATATCGCCCAAACTCATATCCGGGGTGCGGACATTGGCGCCGATCACATCGAAGAGCGCCTCGTTGGGCACGCCCTCGGCGAAGAGGCGCACGCAGGGGAATTGCAATCCTTCCTGGAAGACATCGGTCGAGTCGGTAGTCCAGGAACCGGGGTCCTTGCCGCCCACCTCGGTCCAGTGCGCCTTGTTGGCAGCAAACGCCACCAACTGATCCTGATAGAAGATCGGCATCACCAGCGAGACATCAGAGAGATGCGTGCCGCCGCCGGTGTAGGGATCGTTCGTGATGTAGATATCGCCCGGTTTCAGATTGTCCGCGCCGAACTTGTCGAGCACGGAATGGACCGCGAACGTGAGGGTGCCGAGGAAGCCGGCGACGCCATTTCCTTGGGCCAGTAGCTGACCTTTTTGGTCGGTGATGCCGCAGCAATAGTCCAGCACCTCGTAGATGATCGGGCTCTTGCTGGTGCGTTGCAGGGAGACGAACATCTCGTCGCCGATGACGTTCAGGCTGTCTTTGATGATCTCGATCGTGAACGGGTCGAGCGCGGTCGCGGTCATGCCTCATCTCCCAGCGTCATGACGATATTGCCGATAGCGTCGACCGTGCCCGTCACCCCGGGGGGCACGACGGTCGAGGCCGCCGGTTCCTCGATGATGGCGGGACCGTGGAACGCGCAACCGGGGTAGAGATCCGCGCGCTCGTAGACCGCGCTGTCGAGCCGTCCCCAGACGTCGAAATCGACCATTCGCGTGTCCTTGAGGCGAGGCGTGCCGGAACCGGCTTCCAGCTCGGCCAGCGCCGGCTTGGCGGTGGGAACGGCGGCGGCGACGTGAAAGTTCACGATCTCGACGCCGGACGGCAGCCGGAAGGTATAGGCCTTCTCATGGGCGGCGTGGAAACGGTCATTCACTACCGCGAAATCGAGCTTCCCACCGGGCACCCGCACCCGCACGGTGTGCTCCTGCCCGTTGTAGCGCATGTCCAGACTGCGCACGAGCTCGATTTGGTCCCGGTCGAAACCGGCCACTACGAAGAAGTCGACTGCCTGGGCATCCAGGTCAGCGAAGATCGACTCGACCCGATCGCGAGATCCTTCCTCCGACGCGGTCAAGGCGGTCAGCAGATAATCCTGCATGGCATCCGACATCATCATGCCGAACGCCGAGAAGTGCCCTGGCGCGACCGGGACGATGACCTTCGCAATTCGCAGCTCGCGCGCCAGCGCGACCGCATGCATCGAGCCGCCACCGCCGAAGGCGATCAGGGCGAACTCGCGCGGGTCGTACCCACGCCGCACCGAGACCAGCTTGAGGGCGTTGATCATGTTGGCGTTCGCCAGCCGAATCACGCCAATGGCGGCTTCATCGACCGAGACGCCGAGCGCATCGGCGATCGGCTGGTAGGCAACCCGCGCCTTCACGATATCGAGCTGCAGTTCCCCACCGAGGAAGTAGTCGGGATTGATACGCCCGGCGATCAGGTTGGCGTCGGTCACGGTTGGCTCGGCGCCACCCATCCCATAGCTCGCTGGTCCGGGCGAGGCGCCGGCGCTGCGGGGACCGATCTTGAGGGCGCCGCCGGCATCGATCCAGGCGATGCTGCCGCCGCCCGCGCCGATCTCGACGATATCGACTACCGGGGCCTTGATCGGATAGCCGGCGGTGCGGTCGTCCCGCTCGATACGATATTCGGTGGTGATCTTATAGTCGCCGTTTTCGATCAGCGAGCATTTGGCGGTGGTGCCGCCGATATCCATGGTGATCAGATTCGGCTCGCCGATCAACGCCCCCAGGGCCGCTGCTCCAATCACGCCGCCAACCGGTCCCGACTCGACCAGATGAATCGGTTGCTCTATGACGAAATCGAAGCTCGAGGTGCCCCCGTTCGATTTCATGATGTCGAGCGGGGCGGCGATCCCCTCGGCCCGCAGACTCGATTCGAGCTGGCGCAGATAGCTGGCCGCCACCGGCTGCACATAGGCATTCAGCACCGCGGTGCTGGTGCGCTCGTATTCGCGCCATTCGCGCGTGATCTCGGCCGAGGCGGTCACCAGCACCTCGGGCAGGAGCTCGCGCAGCCGGTCTGCCACCTGCAGCTCATGCGCGGGATTGGCGTAGGAATGCAGCAGACAAATAGCGACCGAGTCGCACCTTTCGGCTTCGATTTGGTGGGCGACCGCATCGACGGTCGCAAGATCGAGCTCGGTGACGACTTCGCCCTTGTAGTTCATCCGCTCGGCGACTTCGAAGCGCCATTCTCGCGGAACGAAGGGGGGTTGCTTGCGGAAGCGCATGTTGTAGATGTCGGGCCGGTTGGCGCGCCCGATCTCCAGCACATCGCGGCAGCCCTCGGTGGTGACCAACGCGGTTTTGGCGCCCTTGCGCTCGGTGAGCGCATTGATCACGACAGTCGCGCCGTGGACGAATCCGGTCACCGCCGATGGATCGAGATCCGACTTGTGAATGGCATTCATGATGCCGTTCGAGAACTGCGGCGGTGTAGAGAGGGCTTTCGCCAGAAAGTACTCGCCGGTGGTTTCGTCCAGATAGACGAGGTCGGTAAAGGTGCCACCGATATCGGTTGCGAGCTTCATGCGTGCGGGGATCCCCTCGATCGACGTGGTGTCACGAAACAGCGGGTCGTGTTGGCGGAATTCTAGCCGACAGCGGGGGGTCCGGAGACCGGAGTCTGGGGTCCGGAGCGGATGACGCGATAACGTCTCCGGCCTCCGGACCTGCGTTCAGCCCGCCAGTACGTCCGCCATCGAATAGAGCCCGGCCGGTTGGCCGACGATCCATTCGGCGGCGCGGAGGGCACCGGCGGCGAAGGTGCGACGGCTGAGGGCGCGGTGTTCGATGCGGATCTCCTCGCCATCGGTTGCCAGCAGGATCGTGTGCTCGCCGCTGTTGGCGCCGCCGCGCAGCGAGTGGATGCCGATCTCGCCGGTCTGGCGCGGCGCGATGCCTTCGCGGCCGTGGACGATACGTTGCTCGTCCATTTCTCCGCGCGCGCGAATCACGACCTCAGCCAGCGCTTCTGCCGTGCCGGAAGGGGCGTCCCTCTTGCCCCGATGATGAGTCTCGACGATCTCGACATCCGCTTCAGGGAGGGCCGCCAGCAAGCGCGGCAAAAGGTCGAGCAGCGCCGCGATGCCGGGGCTCAGATTGCGCGCATAGAGTACCGGCACCTGCCGGGCCGCCGATTCGAGCGCCGCATGACCGACCTCACCCAGACCAGTAACCCCGCAGACCAGCGGCGTACCCGCCTGCCGGGCGGCGCCCGCGATCCAAGGGGTGGCCGCCGCCGCGGAAACGTCGATGACCACATCAACGGCTTCTGCCAGGGCTTCCGCCTCGGTGAAGAGCGGCACCCCGGTTTCGCGCTCCAACGCTCGCGATCCGGGACGGACGAGTCCGCCCCGGATTTCCACGCCATTCAAATCAACGGCAGCGGCAACAAGCTCGCGGCCCATGCGGCCGCTTGCTCCAGCGATGCCAATGCGCAACACGTCGATCTCCGCCATTCGACGAATGGGATTCAGAGAAACCATGCAACTTCGCTCCATCGTACTAGTCGGCGGCCATCGCTTGGGCGGCGGTGATCCACGGTTGTATGGCTCGCTCGACGGTGTGGAGTTGCGCGTCGTTCAGCCGGGTCAGCGGGAGGCGCACCTCACCCGAGCAGAGACCAAGCAGCTCGGCGGCGGTTTTGACCGCGGTCGGGTTGTTGCCGGTGAACATCGCGCGCATGACATCGAAGAGACGCAGGTGCTGCTCGCGAGCCGCCGCAAACTGACCGGCGTTCGCCAGCCGTGCAAATTCGGCCACCTCGGCCGGCAAGATGTTCGAAAGGACCGAAATGACGCCGCGGGCGCCGACGCTGATCATCGGCAGAGTCAACGAGTCATCCCCTGACAGCACCACGAAATCGTTGCGGGTTTCCCCCACGATCTCGGTGACCAGATCGAGATTCCCAGCGGCCTCCTTGATGGCGGCGATGGTCGGAATCCGCGAGAGCGCGATGGTCGTCTGGGCGTTCATAGTGATACCAGTGCGGCCGGGAACGTTGTAGAGCACCAATGGCAGATCGACCGCCTCGGCAATCGCCGTGTAATGCGCGATCAGGCCCTCCTGGGTCGGCTTGTTGTAATAGGGCACCACCACCAGGGCCGCCGTCGCGCCGGCGTGCAGCGCGTGGTGGGTGCGCTCAATGGTGACGCGGGTGTTGTTGGTGCCGGTTCCGGCGATGACCGGCACCCGGCCGGCGGTCTGGTCGATCACGGTCTCGATGACGAGAGCATGCTCGCGCTCGGTCATGGTGGCAGATTCGCCGGTGGTGCCGCAGGGCACCAGACCGTCGATCCCGCCCGCGATCTGGAATTCGACCAGTTCGCGCAACGCGCGCTCGTCGATCTCGCCATTGCGGAAGGGGGTGATGAGCGCGGTGAAGGCGCCGGTCAGCTGCTCAGTGATGGTGGAGGTCGGAATCGTGCTCGCGGTCATGTTCGAAAACTCCCGGCGCAGTGCGCCACATTCGGTTTCTGCCATGGGTTCGACGGAAAACGATTGCGGTTTCGGCGCGACTGGCAACCTGCCAGCGCGCCTTGCGCTTGGAGCGAGCGATGCGTGCGAGCAACGGGCCTGGTTTGCGGTACATCGGTCACCTCCGCGCGTTTCGAGACAACGCCGAACGTGACACCTGCTTCCGGTTTGGAGGAACGAAAAAACCGCCATCCCCGGTTGGGGACGAGCGGTGTCTAGGCCCGTGGTACCACCCCACTTCCCCGCCTGGAGGTCAGGCGAGGCACTTTTCCGCACGGCTCGTGGTGGAGCGATGCGGCGACTCGATAACGGGAGTCGCTTGGCCTTTCGGCCCCCGTCGCCGCCTACTGGACCCTAGGGGTCGTTCGGGGCGAGGCTCAGAGGTCTTTTTCCCCGGGACATCGACACCGCTTCGCAGCAACCGCGGCTCTCTGCGTCTCTTGTTCCGGGTACTCGTCCTCCTCGACGCCTTGGCGCTCTTGGATTGTGTCTACGCTACCAAGCCCTGTGAGAAATTGTCAAGATGCGAATCGGCCTTTCTGCGCTCCCCGGCTCCTCCCGGGCGGTAGCGTCGAGCCTCACCGGTCGATCATTCTCGGCCGGAGCCAATCAGGTCCACCTCCGGCTCCTGCGAATCGCACCACCAGCTACGGACCCCTTTGCAGTAGTCCGGGTCGCCGAGGCGGTCTGGCTCGTAGGCAGGGACGCCTTCCAAGCTGCTCGACACGCGGTCGATCCGAACGGTTTTCTCCTCGATCTCGACAATTCGCGTCACCGGCACCAGAAAGCGATCGGCCCCGAACCCGAGGAAGCCACCTCGGCCGACTTCCATGAATTCGACCCGGCCGGTGTCTTCGTCGACCTCGATGTTCTCGATCGTGCCGATCTTCTCGCCATCACAATCGACCAGCACTTTCCAGCGCAATGGCTCGACCTCGTCATAGGCGGGAAGATTATTTTCCTGGAAGAGATTGCGAGAAGCGATAGCGGCCATTTCCGACGCCAGCGCTTCGCTCATCGGTTGTTCCATTTCCGCCAACTCCGCACGTCACATCTATCATTCAGGCAATGGTAGTGCCCGACCGGGCCGCCGGCGGCATTCCGATGCGCCGGTCCGCGCCCATCGGTTCGCTGCCTCTGATATGACGCATCCTCGCGTCATGGTGTTAGACGGATCCGTGCCCAACGCGCGCTCGTCCGCCAAGGCTCGAAAGGAGAGCTTTTTATGTCCGATAACCAGCCCACGATTCGCTTGCGGGTGCTTGCCAGCGCCGCCGCTCTGATGCTCGCATTACTTGGGGTGGTTGCTCTGTGGGGGACGGCGAACGCCGCCGATGGCACCGCCACCCCGGCCGCGACCGGATGCGCGATGGCATCCGCGACCAAGGGTGATCCCGCCGGCACGCCGACGGCCGACGCAAAATGCGTCGAGGTCGATGCGCACGACATTTACTGGAGTGCCAACCTGATCACCATCCCGGCCGACACCGATGTGAAATTCGAAATTCGCAACGAAGGTGCGGCTGCACACACATTTGTGATCAACGACCACAACAACAAGGACGTTAAGAACCTCGAGATCAACGAGGCGCTGGATCCCGGGTCCACGACCGAAGTCACGATCAACGCCCCTGCCGGCACCTACTACTTCTGGTGTGACATTCCCGGCCATGAGCAGGCGGGGATGTGGGGCATTCTGAAGGTCGAGGACAACGGCAAGATCTCGGCGCAGAGCGTCGACGATCCGAAGAGCGCCTAAGCCATCCGCGGCCGTAGCGAAGGGTCCGTTGAATTCTGAGTCCTGATACGGTCGGCATACAAAACGGGACGCGGCCGAAGCCGCGTCCCGTTGTCATGTTGGCTTTGTGTACTCGGACTACACCAACTGGCGGCTGTGGAGCACCAGATGTACGTCGAGTCCGTCGATTTCCACAATGGCGGCAACCGGAATGCGCTGCTGGCCGGCGCCGACTCCGAAGAGTCCACCACCGCTGATCACGAGTGAGACGATCTCGCCGTTGCGGCGCACCAGATCGATCACCGTGCCGATCCGCACGCCATCACGCGAAATGACGGTGCTCTCGTACAGCTGCTCGAGCATCGATCGGTCGATGGTCCCGGCGGAGAATCTGGTGCTCAATGCGCGCTCCTTTGCGTCGAAAATTAGACACCGGCTTCATGACCGGCACGAAAACGCGACGGCCGATGACCGTCGCGCCAGTTCGATTGTCTCGCAAACACGCGCAACTGTCTATTCGATCTGCACAATCCGCCGCTGCGTTTTGCACAAACCGGAGCGGACCGCCTAGTTCGCGTCCGCGCGCCACCACCAGGCATAGAGCGACTGGAAATACCCCGGCTCGTGCTCGTCGCGGCCGTCGTGCGCGGGGATGCCGACCAGATCTTCGCGGGTCTTGTTGACATTCACATGGTCGCCGTCGATCCCGGTGACGGCATCGAGCGGAACCAGGAAGTTCTCGGCGCCGATGCCGAAGAGACCATTTTCCTTGACATTCAGGAAGGCTGGTTTGCCGTCCTGGTCGACCACGTTGGCTACATGGCCGACGTTGGCCCCATCGCGGGAATACACCTCTTTGCCAACGGTCGACTGGGGATCGATCTCACTCATCGTGCTCCTCCTCATGCCTTGACGAACTGCCGGACGTCGTCATTTTCGCACTCGGAGAGATCGAGCGTGAATCCCCGTCGACGCCACCCCTGTGCCGGACAATGGCGCAGGAGCGGAATAGACCGATCAGATTTCCTCGAGCGGTTCCTCGACGACCTCTTCCGGTTCGGCGCCTTCGAGCTGCAATGGTGCGAAGCCAAGGGTGAGCGATTGCTCGACGATGTCGCGCCGGATCAGCCGCTCCGCATCCCGCAGCCGGAAGCGCAGATCGTTTTCGGGAAGTACATCGGTCAGCATCTCGCGCACCTGGCGGAGCAGATCGATGGTCTTGTTGAAGGTCAGCACCAGATCGCCCTCGGAGAGCTCGATCTGCTCGCAAATCTCCACCATCGTCTGTCCCTGAGTCCAGGCTTTCGCGGCACCATAGAAACTCGGATTGTGCCCCTCGGAGATATAGAGACCGTTGTCCCGTTCCTCGCCCAACACGGCCCGCTCGATATCGTCGAGCCGCCGCCGTAGCTGAATCAGCTCGCGGCTGAGGGTGAAGTGGTTGGCATAACGGAAATCGCGGTCGAAGCTAAACCAGGAGAAGACCTCGGCCAGATCCTCGGGGTCCAGATCGTCCAGCACGCCGCGATCGACCAGCTCACAGAGGATGAGCGCATCGTTGTCGAACACGCTGGCGAGCATGTCCGCTTTTTCGGTCGGATAGCCGCGATAGAGGTAGCCAAAGCGGCTCAGCACCTCGCGAATACCGCGGATGACTCCGCGAATGCGAGCATCCTCGGAGTCGGTCTCCCGCTCCAATACGCCTTCGAGCAGATTGCGCTCTTTCTCGAGGTTGTCGACCCGGCGCAGATTGTCGCGGTGTTCCTTGCGCACGTTGCAGGTATGGCAGGGGTGGTTGGCGCGCGCTTCGTCGAGCGCGGCGATCTGGTCGCGGGTTTCCTGCAGTACGCCGGCCACCCTGGTCATTTCGCCGGCGACCCGTTCTTCTTCCTGGCGCCGGTGCTCGCGGCGCATGGCGGCCAGATCGGGCAAGCCAAGCTTCTTCACCCGGGTCCAGAAGGCGGAGAGCTGCCGCCCGGTGACCACCTTGAGGGCGACCACATCCTCGACCGGTTCGGTGGACGCCACCAAATTGTCCGGCACGCGCTCGATCCGTTGATCGAAGACGTAGTCGATCGAGCGGTATTCCGGCACCACCTGGATCGAGCGGTCGAAGAGGAACAGCCCCACGCCGGCCGGAGTGCGGCCGAGATAGACGCCCCACCCCCGGCCGCGGTCGTGCACGATCAAACCCGGCTCGGCCAGCCGCAGCACCTTGCGCAACGCCTGGCGGCCGGGCTCCGGCCAGGGCGGCGAATCGAGCGAGCGCTCGATCTCGGCGACTTGGAGCGCCAAACGCCGTTCCTTTTGCTCGGCGGTGGTGTGCGTGCTAATGAGCAGCCGGTAATCCTCGAGCAGATCATCGCCATCGGGATAGCCGATCAGGCATCCTTTACGCACGCCGATGATGTCGCCGCCGATTTCGATGATGTCGTCTTCCAGCTGGCGGATGCGCTGCCCGGATTGGTATTGGGCCAGACTCTGCTGGAGCATATTGCGCACCCGATCGCCATCGGGCGGATCCCAGAGATTGAGCACCGTGTTGTAGCGAACCGCGAAGGCCGAGCGCACCGGTTCCAGCGGGCCGGTGGCGATGGTCAGCATCTCGCGAAAGGGAAGCCAAGGGGAGTAGGGCACGACCACATGCCCAAAGGCATCCATCCCACGGCGCCCTGCCCGCCCAGCCATCTGCTGGAATTCGTTCGGCTTCAGCACCCGGCGGCGCCGGCCGTCCCATTTGCTCATGCGGCCGATGACCACCGAGCGGGCGGGCATATTGACGCCGAGGGCGAGCGTGTCGGTGGCGAAGACGACCTGCATCAGTCCCAGGCCAAACAGGACTTCGACGAGCTGTTTCAGGATCGGCAGCAGCCCGGCGTGATGGAAGCCGATACCGCGCCGCGCCAACCGGGTGATGATCTTGACCTGTTCCAGCTCGTGATCTTCCGGCCGGAGAGCGGCCAGCGTGCTCGCCAGCACGGCCTCGATGCGCGCTTCCTGGGTTTTATCGATCAATCCAGTCCGAATGGCCGCCAGCCGCTCGGCAAAGACCTGGCAATCGTTACGGCTGAAGAGGAAATAGATCGCGGGGAGCATATCGCGCTCAGAAAGCGCATCGACGATCTCATGCGCTTGTGGCTCGTCCATCGTCTGCGCGTCGCGCTCGGAGTGTCCGCGTTGAGATGTCTTACGTCCGACCTGGCGGCGTGCCTCGCCGCCGGTGTTCGGGAACTGCTTGATGACGTCGCCGTGCGGATCGACCACCATATGCAGTTTGGTATCGACGAAGTAGTAGAGGGAGAGCGGCACTGCCCGCTCGTAGTGGGTCACCAACCGGATGGGACGATGGGTGCGTCCGATCCAACCGGCAATTTCCTCGGCATTGGAGACCGTCGCCGACAGACACACGAGCTGGATGTGCTCCGGGCAGAGGATGATCGACTCTTCCCAGGTGGTGCCCCGCTCCGGGTCGGCCAGGAAGTGAATCTCGTCGAAGATGACCGTGTCGACATCGTCGACATCCCAAGGGGTCTGCAGCAGCATGTTGCGCAGCACCTCGGTGGTCATCACGACGACCTGAGCGTTCTTGTTTTCCGTGACGTCGCCGGTCAGTAAGCCAACCTGGTCGCCATAGAGCTGGCGCAGATCGCGGAATTTCTGATTGGAGAGGGCTTTGATCGGGGTGGTGTAGATGACGCGCCCGGTGCGTTTGAAAGCGGTATAGACCGCGTATTCGGCCACTACCGTCTTGCCGGTGCCGGTCGGCGCCGCGACCATGACCGAATCGCCATCGACCAGCGCCGCGATCGCTTCTTGCTGGAAGTCATCGAGCGGGAAGGGATAGAGCGCCGAGAACTGTTCGATGGCCGCCAGTTGCACGGGTGTCGGCGCGAAGCGCGGCGTGGGAACGTAGTCTTCAGCGGGAACGGGAACTTCGACCGCGGCCTCGACCTGTTCGAGCGGTTTCTTGCGACGGGATCGTTTCGGTTTCGGTGATTCGAGATCGGCGGTCAGGGTATCCACTCCCGGAGGGGCGGCAAAGGCGCGTCGGGGGTGGGCGCGCAGGCAAGTCAAGCAACAGCGAGAATACCACCTCCCGGGTGGAGAGGGGGTTCTGGGTCCGGAGCCCTGCGCCCTGAGACAATCGCAGTCGCAGTCGGCACTTCGCCATGATCACCGATAAGAGAGGGCACGGAGGCCCTTCGCTACGATCGACAATGGCTCAGAACTCAGGATTCAGGGTAAACGAGGAACGACATGCGCATCGGCATCAACGGGTTGTTGCTTTCCGCCGAGTCCGGCTACCGGCAGTCGGGCATCGATCGGTACTTGCGCGGGCTGCTTTCGGCGTTGCCGGAGGCGATGCCCGATGACGATCTGACGGTCTTCGCCGATGCTGAAGCGATCGATTCCGAAGACCGATTCGCGCTGCATCCTGCGCCGGCGCTGACGCGCAATCGGGCGTTGCGGATCGCCTGGGAACAAGCTGGACTGCCGCGCGCGATCAAGCAGGAAAAGCTCGATCTGTTCCACGGGGCGGCGTTCGCGCTGCCGGCGCGGTCGCCGGCGCCAGGCGTGGTCACCATTCACGATCTCGCCTTCTGGCGCTGGCCCGAGCAGGTGCCCAAACGCCGCGGGGTCTATCTCGCCCGCGCGGTGGTGAGCGCGACAAAGCGCGCCCGGCGGATCATCGCTGTGTCCGAAGCGACCAAGCGGGACATCGTCGAGCTGCTACACGTCGACCCGGACCGGATCGACGTCACTCCCCTCGGCGTGGATGCGCGCTTCCGGCGCGCTTCGGGCGAGGAGATCGTCGACTTCCGGCAGCGTCACGAGCTGAGCCATCCGTTCGTGCTGGCGGTCGGCACGCGGGAACCGCGCAAGAATCTACCGGCGCTGGTCCGCGCGTTCGCCTCGATTGCCGATTCGATCCCGCACGATCTCGTCCATGCCGGCAGCGCCGGCTGGCTGACAGACGAGCTCGACGAGGCCGTCGCGGAGGCGAAGCTGGGCGACCGGATTCGCTTCGTCGACTATGTACCGCACGAGGAGCTGCCGCTCTGGTATTCAGCAGCCGATTGTTTCGTCATGGCCTCGCTCTACGAAGGCTTCGGTTTACCACTGCTGGAAGCGATGGCCTGCAACGCGGCGTGCATCGCCTCCAACCGCTCGTCGCTGCCCGAAGTGGCCGGCGACGCGGCACTCCTTTGCGATCCCGATCGCGATTCGATCGCCACAGCAATCGCGACGTTGTTGCACGACGGTGAGCTGCGGCAGCGGTTTCGTGCAGCCGGACCGACACGAGCGGCGGAGTTCACCTGGCAACGCACCGCCGCGCTAACCGCTGCGTCCTACCGGAAAGCCCTGTCGAATGATTGAGCGGGTGCGCGATATCTCCGAATTCGATCTGATCGCCCGGCTTCGCGCTGCGCTGCCGGACAAGGCACGTGGCAGCGACGCGGTGCCGATCGGGATCGGTGACGATACCGCTCTTTGGCGCCCGGCTCCAGGCGAATCGGTGCTGGTCACGACCGATTCCCTCATCGATACGATTCACTTCCGCACCGACTGGACCTCCTGGGAAGATCTGGGTTGGAAGTCGCTGGCGGTGAATATCTCGGACATTGCCGCCATGGGCGGCAATCCGAAGCTTGCAACCGTGTCGCTTGCGCTGACGGGAAACGAGCTGGTGGCCGATCTGGAAGCGCTCTATCGCGGAATGGGTGAGATCGCCATCGACGAGCGCATGGTGTTGGCAGGTGGGGATATCGTGCGCGCGCCGCATGACCTCGGTCTTCATGTAACCGTATTGGGACAGACCCGGAACGATCGCGCACTGCTCCGCGGTGGCGCGCGGCCCGGCGAGGTCATCGCGGTCACCGGCACCCTGGGCGCGGCTGCGGCTGGCCTCGAATTGTTGCAGCTACCGGCAGACGATCCACGACGCCGGGCAACGTCCGCTCCCCTCCTGATCGAAGCCCATACCCGACCCCAGCCGCGGGTTCGGGCTGGCCGGCTCGCCCTGGAACACGGCGCGACCGCCGCGATGGACCTGAGCGATGGATTGTTCGGCGATCTACCGAAGATTCTGACCGCCAGCGGGGTCGATGCCACCATCGACCTTTCCGCGATCCCCGTCGCCGCGTCGGTCCACGCGCTCTTCCCCGACCGTTGGCTCGATCTGGCGACCCGTGGGGGCGAGGATTACGAGCTGCTGTTGACCATCCCGGCCGATCGCGTGGCGCTGATGCAAGTAGCCGTTGCGGAGATGGGCCAAACGCTCAGCGTCATCGGCGGTATCGGCCTCCGATCGAGCACCCCCACCCTTTCGGCCCGAGATCTGACCGGCGCCATTCATCGCGTCGAACCGGGCGCATTCGACCATTTCCAATCCTGACGGCGTGGTGTTCGGTAGGAGCAATCCCCCCGTGGTTGCCCTTCGGGCCCAGGCGTTCGTTCGAATGTACAACCCAGGAGGAATCGCAGAGCGCACATGGTGAACGGTATCCGGTACTCTGCTGGGGGTTCGGCGATCGAACGGAATGGATGGAGTGATACAAGGTGGTGACTGCAGACGAGCGGCGACTGGCGCTCGATCTTCTGATTGGACGGCGCGCGATCGGCGAGGCTCCCGAGCAAGAAGAACAGGGCGAGCGCGCACTGATCCAGCGCTATTTGCAGGCAAAAGCCAATCCGGGCCCTAGCGAGGTCACCACCAACGTTCGGTCCGGCGTCACCATCTACCGGGACGAGCGCGGCATCCCCCATATCGGCGCGGAGTCGTTCAGCGATCTCTTCTTCGCCCACGGCTATGCCCAGGCGCAGGACCGCCTCTGGCAGCTCGACTATCTGCGCCGGTGGGCGCATGGCCGGCTGGCAGAGGTCGTCGGACGAGAAAAGCTTGGCGAGGACATCGTCGCCCACACCATCGGCATTCCCGCGCTTGCCGCCGCCATGCTCGAGAACGCCCATCCTGACAGCCGGGAGATGTTCGAGGCATTCGCCAGCGGCGTGAACGCCTGGATGGCGACATTGCCGGCCGGATTGCCGGTCGAGTTCGAATTGCTCGACTACGAGCCGGAACCGTGGACGGCGGTCGATTCGCTCGCCATCCTGAAACGCTGGACCTGGTATCTCACCGGGCGGCTGCCGGTCATTTCGACCCCGGAATGCGTGCGCGCCGTCATCGGCGAGCGGGAGGGCGAGTTCTATCAGCCGGACGGACCGCTGGCCTATATCGTGCCGCCCGGCAATTACGATCCTGAACCGCGCTGGCCGGGATTGCCAATGGCGGAACCGGAACCGCTGGCCTGGGGACCGCAGGAACCCGGCGGCAGCAACAACTGGGCAATCGCCCCGGAACTGACCGCGGCCGGCCACGCGATGGTCGGGTCCGATCCGCATGTCTATTTCGCGGTCCCATCCGATTGCTACGAAGTCCACCTGCACGGCGCTGGTCTGGATGTCGCCGGGACGGCCTATGCCGGGATGCCGATCCCACGGATCGGGCGCAACGCCACGCTGGCCTGGGGAATCACCAACAACATCTGCATGCTGCGCGATCTCTATGTCGAGCGGCTCGACCCAGCGAGTGACGACCGCTATCTGGATGGCGACGATTGGAAACGGATCGAGCACCGAAGCGCTGAGATTCAGGTTCGCGACGAGGCAGCCCATCGACTCGACATCCGCTTCGCGCACGATCGCCCGATCGTCGATCACCTGGTGGCCGAGGCGGCACTACCAAAGAATCTGTGGCCGCCGGATCGAGGCGCCGATACCGCCCTCTCACTCGCCTGGGTGGGTTTCGAGCTTTCCGACGAGCCGAAGGCATTTCTCGATCTCTGCCGGGCCGGCACCGTCGAGGATGGCCGGCGGGCGCTGGCCGGGATCCGCTGCGCGACCTGGAATTACGTGCTGGCCGATTCCACTGGTGCAATCGCATACCAATGCACCGGCTCGATCCCGCTGCGCGGCCGCACCTATCGTGGCTATCGGGATGCGAACGACCCGATCGATGCCTGGGTGGGGTACATCCCCTTCGACGGGCTACCTCGATTGATCGAACCGGCGCGTGGCTGGGTCGCCAGCGCCAACAATCCAGCCGCGCCACCCGATTTCCCCTATCCCCTCTCGGGCACCTGGATGGTCGAGGACCGCGCCGCCCGCGCCGAGCGATTGATCGCAGAGCTGCAACCGCATACACCCGGCACGTTTGCCGAGATGCAAAACGACGTCCTCTCCGGTCGCGCGGTGCGCGGCATTCCGCCGCTGCTCGAGGTGCTCGAAGCCACGGATGACCCACGGTTTCGCAAACCGATCGAGCTCCTGCGAGCTTGGGACCGCCAGCTCGCCATCGATGCCGCCGGCGCCTCGCTCTTTTTCGTCTTTCTCTGGCGCTGGCATCAGCACGTCATCCGGCAGCGCTTCCCGGACGACCTCGCGATGCTCGTACAGGATGCCGGCGGGGGTCTGAGCGCGTCGCTTCTGCATGGTGATCGGACCGGATGGTTCGAAACTGACGAGCTCCGGCGTGAAACGATCGTGACGGCCATGCGGGAAACGCTCGACTGGCTGTCAGAACGGCTGGGCCCAGATCCAAGCGCATGGGCCTGGGGCCGGATTCACCGGCTCGGCGCGGTGCACCCGGCCGCGCGCACCGCGCTTCAGCACGAGCTCCTGGATATCCCGCCGCGCTCCGCGCCCGGCGGCCCCGGAACCCTCAACAGCTCGCACTACGTACCGCCCGGAACCTTCGACACAAAGATCGGGGCGATCTATCGGGTCATTTCCGGTCTCGGTCCCGATATTCACACCCAAACCGTGAGCTGGCCGGGCCAATCCGGCCAGCCGGGCAGCCCGCATTACGCCGATCAGGTCGAGCGCCATCTCGCCGGAGACTATTTCTCGCTGCCTTTTCAATGGCATGAGGTGGAAGCACGAGCCACGTCCACGACACGGCTTGACCCTTCGTCATCCTGACCCACCCCAGTTTCATCCTGAACGAAGAGAAGGATCGCTCCCGTCGCCCGGGTCCCGGAGAACGAAGTGAGATCCTTCGCGTTGCTCAGGTCGACACCGGGGGCGAGGTGCTCTGCCGCTAGGCCAGGACTGCCTCCAGCGTCTTACGGTCGCGCGACGCCTGCTGATAGATCAGGCTCAGATCGCTATTACAGACGAGAAAGCGACATCCCAGGCTGCCCCAAAGCTCGAACGACGACGCATCGCGGCTGACCATGCCGACCGGTTTGCCATACTTCGCGCAGATCTCGTTGACCTTGCCGATCGCTTCGTGCAGCTTCGGATTGTCATATTGGCCGTGAATACCCATATTGATCGAAAGATCATGCGGGCCGACACAAATGACATCCACGCCGTCGACCTGGCAGATCGCGTCGAGCTCGGCGATCGTGTCGGGATGCTCGAGCTGAAGCACCACCATCGTCTCGCGATTCGCATCCTCGATCGCCTGCAGGGCGCTCTTCGGTTCGTAATGATCGCGGGCCGAGCCGCCCCCACCACGCCGGCCCCGCGGCGGATATTTCGCGTATGAGACGGCCTGCTCGGCTTGCTCGGCATTGTCGACCCGCGGAATGATGACCCCGTGGGCGCCCGCGTCGAGCGCTCGCGCGACATTGGCATAGGAGAGATCGGTCACCCGCACCAGCGGGGTCATGCCATAGAGATGGGTCAACTGGACCAGATTGAGAATCTGGTCCCAGTCGTAGAAGTTATGTTCCATATCCCACCAGAGGAAGTCGTGCCCGGCCAGCGCCAGCATCTTGATGTTGCCGCCGGTGCGGATCTCTTCGACGATGGGACCGCTCACCCATTTTCCAGCGGCCAGTTTTTGCTTCAGCGTGTTGATTGCCATTTCTCGTACCCTCTCGCGCAGACGAATCATCTGGCGGCATTGTGGCAGAGACGCCGCACTTGGAAGGAACCGGGATGCACCACGAACCGATGGATCCAACAGTTTTGTTCGATCTGGCGCGGGCCAGCACCGCAACAATCACGACCCAGCTCTTTCAGCGTGGCTTTCGCAATACCTTCCTGAACGGACTGCGGCCACTCAATCCGGCGCACGCGCGGTTCGTGGGCGAGGCGGTCACCTTGCGCAGCATTCCAG
This sequence comes from Thermomicrobiales bacterium, assembly GCA_035708745.1. GTDB lineage: Bacteria > Chloroflexota > Chloroflexia > Thermomicrobiales > UBA6265 > JAMLHN01. The sequence goes on from DASTFJ010000009.1 coordinate 17,309, forward strand.
CGCGGGAGGATCTCGACGTGGTTAGCGCGTTCGCCAACCCGGAGCATCCGCAGCGCAAGGTGATCGAGCTGTTGGAACCAGGTCAGGTGCTGGTGATGGACTGCCGGGGCGATCTGCGCGCGGCCAACGGCGGTGGCATCCTGACGACCCGCGCCATGAAACGGGGAGCGGCGGCCATTGTCAGCGACGGCGCCATTCGCGACTCACCGGACATCTGCCGGATGCCCTTTCCGGTCTTTACCGCCGGCGCGTCGGCCACGATCAGTCTGACCGTGCATCACGCGGTCGATATCGATGTGCCGATCGCCTGCGCGGGTGTGCCGGTCTTTCCCGGTGACATTCTGGTCGGCGACGAGGAAGGCGTGGTGGTGATTCCGCGCCACCTGGCCGCCGAGATCGCCGCTCCCGCGGCCGAGCAGGAGGCCTTCGAGGCGTTCATTCTGAAAAAGATCGAATCCGGCGCTCCACTTCCGGGCACCTATCCCGCCAACGAGGCAACCAAAGCCGAGTATGAGTCGTACAAGACCGAGCAGGGACTCTCCGAGCACGACGCGTACCGGTTCGAGCAATAGCGCAGGACGTTCCGGAGGCCACTCCAGCAGTCATCATGACCGGAGCGGAGTGGAGGGACCTCTTTTCGTTCCCGATTCGCTGCAACCGGATTCCTTCCGGGGACTTGCGTGCAGGGCAACGAGAGATTCCTCGACTCGGCTGCGGTGAAACGTCCCCGAAACGGGAGGGCAGAGATGCCCTTCGCTACGACCGCTGGGGGCTTTTCACGCGGCGATGGCGCTGGCCTCCAGCACGATCACCCGGAATGACGGTGGGGGAATGGAACACGCCGATTACGGCTCCTCTCCCGCGATCTGGAAGTGCGCCAGGTCTTCGTAGATGGTGATGAGCGACGAGTGATCGAGGTCACCACGGCCGGCAGCGGTCAGCGCTTCGAAGAGCTGTTGCACCAGGGCCGTGACCGGCAGCGGCACGCCGGTGGTCTTGCCGGCGTCCATGGCGATGTTGAGGTCCTTGCGATGCAAGTTCACCCGAAAGCCGGGCGCGAACTTTCCGCTGATCGCGTTTTGGCCCTTGAGCTCCATCACCCGGCTATTGGCGAGTCCGCCGCCAAGCACCTGCAGGATCTTGGCCGGATCGACCCCAGCCTTCGCGCCGAGCACCAGTGCTTCGCTCATGGCCGCGTAGTTGATGGCGACCATGACCTGATTGCACGCTTTGACCGTCTGGCCCGCGCCGGAATCGCCAACGTGGACGATCGTCTTGCCCAACTTTTCGAAATAGGGCATCGCGCGTGCGACATCTGCTTCCGCGCCGCCGACCATGATGCTCAGTGCCGCGTTGACGGCGCCTGCCTCGCCGCCGCTGACCGGGGCATCGACCGCATGCGCCCCGACGCCCGCCAGCGCGGTGGACACCTCGATCGCGGCCGACGGCGCGATGGTGCTCATGTCGATATGCAGCGATCCCTCGCCCATGGCCTCGATCAGGCCGTTCGGTCCCAGTACTACTTCACGCACCTGCGGCGAGTCGGGGAGCATGGTAATGACGACCTTCGCCTGTTCGGCGACCGCTTTCGGATTCGGTGCTGCGATGAACGTATTCGATTCCGACGTGAAGATCTTGACGGTTTCCTGGTTCAGGGTGTGAATGACGACATCGTAGCCAGCATTCGCCAGGTTGCGCGCCATCGGCTTGCCCATGATGCCGAGACCGATGAATCCGACTGTTTCCGCCATTGTTTGCCCTTCCCCTTATGACAGGAGGGCAGAGACGCCCTCCACTACGACCGAATGCTAGACGTCGAAGCCGAACCGTTTCAGCCAGCCGAGGCTGGCTTCGGTGGTGGTCGATGGTTTGTATTCGAGCGCGACCCAGCCGTCGTAGCCGAGCTCGTCGATGCGGTCGAAGATGTAGTCGTACGCGATCTCGCCGGTGCCGGGCTCGTGCCGGTCCGGGCTGTCGGCGATCTGGATATGCCCGATCTGGCCGATATGGTCGGCGAAGAAAGCGGTCAGGTTTCCTTCCATCCGCTGCTGGTGATAGAAGTCGTATTGCAACCGCAGGTTGGGATGCCCGATCTCGTCGATCAAGGCCAGCATCTGGGTCGAGGTCGGGATCAGGAAATCGGGCGTATCTCTGGCGTTCAACGGTTCCAGACAGAGCGTCACGTTCTGCTGCGCCATGCGGCTGGCGGCCCAGCCGATATTGGCTTTGACGGTCTCGAATTGCTCGGCGATCGGGATGTCGGGCAGCCGGCGGCCGACGATCGAATTGAACCGCGGCGCGGGCAGTTGTTTTTGCACCGTCAGGGCCAGCTCGACGGCCGCGCGGTATTCGTCGACGCGGCGCGGATCGTTGGCGAACCCGCGATCGCCCGCTGCGACGTTCCCGGCGGGAACGTTGAAGAGCACGATCTCGACCCCGTTGCGATCGAGGGTGGAAACGATCGCGTCGATGTCCTCTCCGTAGGGATAGAGGATCTCGACTCCCTCGAACCCGGCGCGCGCCGCGCGCTCGATCCGTTCCAGAAGCGGATACTCCTGATACAGCATGTTCAAATTGGCGGCAAACTTCGGCATCGAGCTCTCCCGTGTCGCGACCGGCGTCCTTGTCGCGCCATGCTATGGGTGAGCGGCCG
>DASTFJ010000010.1:0-9962 GCA_035708745.1 Thermomicrobiales bacterium
TCGTAGCCCCAGTGCATGGTGGAGCGTTGCGTGAGCGCGTGCAGCAGCGCGGCTTCCTCGATGCGGACCGGACGGATCAGCTGACTCCCGCCCGGCTCGCTCACCACTTGCGTTTGCTGGCGTTACGGAAGACGCGGAAGGCCGCGCTCACCTGAGCGGCCTTGCCGGCCGCCTGAATGACCGGTTTGACCGCTTCCTCGCTCATGAACTCGGTGGTGCCGCGCACCCGCTTGAGAGTGGCGGTCAGCTCGTCCATGGCCGGCAGCGCCTTGTCACGCAGAGTCAGGATCAGGTAGACGAAGGCAACGGTCGACGCCGCCAGCAGCAAGACGATCAGGCTGGACATGAAGACGATATAGATGACCGCGATATTCATCAGCCGCTCGAGCGCCGATTGATCGTCGCCACCCAGCAGATAGAGGAATGCGGTGAGCGCGATGAAGAGCAGGACGATGACCGTCCCGCCGATGATGAAATAAAGCGAGATGCCGCGCTGCTCCTCGGTTTCCCCGAGCAGGCGGTCTTCCATGGAGGGTTGGGCGGTGGGATCGATGACCGGCTCGAACCCCGGTGGCGTCGAGCTGGTGGACGCAATGATCGGATCGTCCGCCGCGTCCATCGTCTTCTCAGTCAATCCCCATCCCCCACCGTTCGACCGGGCCGCGTCGCGCTAGCCGGCCACCATGGCGCCCGCGCCCTCCCAGGAGCGTTGCACCGTGCTGATCGTGCCGCCGCCGAGTACATCATCACCATCATAAAAGACAACGGCCTGTCCCGGAGCGGCAATGGGCCGGTCGGTATCGAATTCGATGGTCGCAGACCGGGAGGATTCCTGCCCAAATGTGACGGTGGCCGGCATCGGCGTGCCGCGGTAGCGCACCGACGCGCCAATCTGGATCGGCAGCTCGGGCCAGGCGCCATTGGTCAGCGAGACGTTCTCGGCTACCACCTGGGCGGCCTCCGCCTCGGACCGCGAGCCGACCACCAGCCGGTTGTCGGCCAGATCGAGCCGCAGCGCATAGAGCGGCTCCGGGCGGGGCACGCCGATCCCCTTGCGCTGGCCGATGGTGTGGTGCACCAGGCCCTTGTGCTGCCCGATGGTCTCCCCGCTGGTGGTTACGATCTCGCCGGGCGTGGTGACATCCGGTCGCCGCTTGGCCACGAAATCGGCATACGACCCCTTGCCGACGAAACAGATCTCCTGACTCTCTTCCTTCTCCGCCACCGGCAGCCCGAAAAGGCGCGCCAGCTGCCGCACCTCCGGCTTGGTCAGATTGCCGAGCGGAAAGGTGATATAGCCGAGCTGATCCTGGTCCATCGTATAGAGCACATAGCTCTGGTCCTTGCGCTGATCGACCGCGCGCAGCAACCGGTGCGGCTGGCCGTGCTCGCCATGGATCACCCGCGCGTAATGCCCGGTCGCCAGGCAATCGGCTCCCAACATGCGCGCGCGCTGCACCAGATGACGGAATTTCACATGCCGGTTGCATTCCAGGCAGGGATTCGGCGTGCGCCCGTGCGCATATTCGTCCACGAACTTGTCGACCACATGCTGTCCGAACTCGGTTTCCATATTGATGGCATAGAACGGCACGCCGATCAGCGCGCAGGTGGCGCGGGCATCGTCCATCGCCGGGATACCGCAGCAGGGGTTGACCGCATGCTCCGGATCGTCCGGCGAAAAGAGGCGCAGATTCATGCCGATCACGCGGTAGCCGCGCTCGCGCATGATCAGCGCGGTCACCGCGCTGTCCACCCCGCCGCTCATGGCGACCACCACCGTCTTGCCCGCGCCATCACGCGGGCCGATCTTTTCCTCCGACAGCAACGCTTCCGCGTCGGTCGGAAGATCGGCGGGCATTCCGGGCTGAATGATGGGCTTGAGCTGAAGGGTCATGACACTGAGTTCGTTCTGGTCCTCGATAGGCGCGACGAATCCGCCGCATTTCGCAGCATCCAAGTATACGCGGGGTCCGGGCATGGCCGACGAGCGACGGACTGAAGATCGGTCGCTCGTCGCTTGAAGTTCTTTCAGGACTGTCCGAAGACGTAGCCCCAGCGGGGCTTCAAGTGTGTAGCGACGTGGCCTCAGTCCGTCGCGGCCAGCTCTTCTAACGCCCTTCGTGCGTCGCGGTCGGCGATGCCATGCCGGGCATATCGTCCATATCCGCCTCGGGTGTCCCTGCGACCGGCGTGCCATTCGATCCAGCATCGGGAGACGTGGTGGCCGCGGCGGCCAGCCGTTCGTTCAGCATCTGGGTCATGGTGTCGATCTCGGCGTCCTGGGTGTTGATAACCTGCTGGGCAAAGCCAAGCACATGCTTGTCGTCGGCTTTCTCGAGCGCCGCCTGGGCCATCATCACCCCGCCCTGATGGTGCCGGATCATGAGCTGCAAGAAGCGGATGTCCATCTGATCGGGTGGCAGCGTGTTCAGCTCGTCGACCTCGGACTGCGTCGCCATCCCCGGCATGAGTGGCGTTTCGGCAGCACCGGTGGTTGGCGTGGCGGCATGGTCCATATCGCCCATATCCATCCCGGCCATCGAGTCGTCATCCTCCAGACCTGGCGGCGGGCTCGGCAGCGACATGTCGTAATCGCCCATCCACGCCATCAGCGGCAGATCGCTGGACACGCTGCGACCCCAGATATCGAGCCAGCCGGTCATCATGCCGATCTGAAATTGCTGCGTGGTGGCGATATCGAGCGCGATGCGCTCGATCGCCGGATCGTCCGTACGGCGATAGGCGATATTCGCCATCTCCACCGCCTGCTGGTGATGGATGCTCATATCGCGCGCGAACCCGACATCGGCGGAGTCATTGGCCGGCGCCTTGTCGCTTTGATAGAGATAGATCGCCAGCGCGCCCAGCAGAATGGCGAGCAACCCCAACGCCGCGGCAATGATCGGCCATGGCGCGCGGCCGGCAACAGCGTCGGAATCGTCGGGTTCGGTCATTGTTCGGGTCCTTTCAGGAGTGAGGGCGTGTTCGATATAGTCCTGGGTCCTGAGACACACGAACGCCATTGGTTCGGCACCCAGAAACGGAGCTGTCGAACGTCGCAGGGCTCAGCACTCAGGCCACAGGGCACGGTCGAAATGCGGCCTAATTCTTCGTCGCGACACAAATCTCCAACCCCTCATCGGTATCGAGCGAGCAGCCGCGGTCACCGGTTCGGTCCGGATGGTACTCCTCCGGCTGCAACGTGGCATGGACGATCCCGAAGTTTTCGTTGAGCTGGTGAGTGGCCTCGGCCAGAATGTCGTTCCATTTCCGGACATTGGTGATTTCCAGATGCGCGCTGGCCGCGATGATGCCGGACGTGACCGTCCAGATGTGCAAGTCGTGCACCTGCGCCACCCCAGGCACACCACGTAGTACCGCGCGCACCTCGTCCGGCTCGATCCCGGCCGGGGTGGCTTCCAGCAGAATATCGACCGCTTCCTTCAGCAGCTTCCACGCACTGAAGACGATCAGCCCGCCGATGACCACCGAGAGAATCGGATCGGCCTCATTCCAGCCGGTAAGCAGGATGATGACCGCCGCCGCGATGGTCGCCACCGACCCGAGCAGATCGCCGATCACATGCAAAAACGCGCCCCGGGTATTGAGATCGTGCTTGTGCCCACCACCGCGGGAGAGCACCCACGCGGAAACGAGATTGGCCCCCAATCCAGCCACCGCCACCCCGAGCATCAATCTGCTGCGCACCTCGGGCGGATCGGAAAAACGCTCCCACGCCTCATAGAAGATGTAGAGCGAAAGCAGCAGCAACACCGCTGCATTGACCGCGGCCGCCAGGATCTCGGCTCGCATGAACCCGAACGAGCGGCGTGCCGTCGCCGGCCGTCCCGCCAGCCAGGCCGCGAACAGGGAAAGCGCCAGCGCCCCGGCATCGGTCACCATATGTCCGGCATCGGCTAGCAGCGCCAGCGAATGCGCCGCGATCCCGCCGATGACCTCGACGATCAGAAAAACCGTCGTGATCCCCAGCGCAATCAGCAGCGGCTTGCGCTTGGCCGATCGGTCCCCGAGGGCGGAATGACTATGGGCGTTTTCGTCGTGGTCGTGGTTGTGATCGTCGGCGCTCATCGCGCCAATTGTGCCCGATCCGGATGGCCCGAACGACGACCAATCCTCCGGGGCGAGTTGACATGGATCAGATTCAATGATTATATTGAATGTATGAATGATCACCGTGAGTTCAAGACGCTTCTCTATGAACAGTTCGCGCGGGTCGGCAAGGCGATCGCCAATCCGCATCGGCTCGAGTTGCTCGATCTGCTTGCCCAGGGTGAGCGCACCGTCGATGACCTCGCTCGAGAGGCGAATCTACCCATCGCCAATGCGTCCCAGCATTTACAGGCATTGCGCCGGGCCCAGTTGGTGGAGGTGCGACGCCAGGGCTCATACGCCTACTACCGTCTTGCCGGCGATCGCGTCTTTGAGCTCTGGCAAACTGTGCGGGCGATCGGCGAAGAGCAGCTGGCTGAGGTCGACCGTCTGGTGGCGTTCTACCTGGAAGATCGCGAGAACCTGGAACCAGTCGACGCGATAACGCTCCTGCGCCTCATGCGTGACGATGAGGTCGTCGTGCTTGATGTCCGACCCGGGGAAGAGTTCGACGCTGGGCATATCCCCGGCGCACGCTCGATTCCTCTTCCCGACCTCGAACAGCGGCTTGCCGAGCTCTCTCCTCATCAGGAATTTGTCGCCTACTGCCGGGGTCCCTATTGCGTCTATTCAGACGAAGCGGTGACCCTCTTGCACGGCCATGGCTATCGCGCCAGGCGATTGTCGATTGGACTGCCCGACTGGCGGGCGGCCGGATTACCGGTAGAGATCGCATCGTGACTATCGAAATCGAGCCGAGGAGGACACCGAGCCATGCAAACGGAAGCAACCGTGGACATTCTCCAGCTTCGCTCCGCGATCGAAGACGAATACACCCAGGTCGCGAGCTGCCCGATCAGAGGATTTCATTTTCACACTGGCCGCCTTCTGGCAACCCGGCTCGGCTATCCGGCTGAGCGGGTGGACGCTCTGCCCGATCGGGTCGTCGAGAGCTTTGCCGGGGTCGGCAATCCGTTCGTTTGGGGCGAGCCGGCCCCGGGCGAAGCGGTATTGGATCTCGGTTCGGGCGCCGGGTTCGACGCTCTGCAAGCCGCCGCGATGGTTGGCTCTTCGGGGACGGTCATCGGTGTGGATATGACATTGGCAATGCTGGACAAGGCCCGCGAAAACGCCAACCTGCTGGGTCTGGCAAATGTCGAGTTTCGCGAGGGATATCTCGAGGCATTGCCGGTCGATGACTCCTCCATCGATCTCATTATCTCCAACGGCGTGCTCAATCTCTGTCCCAACAAGACCATCGCGCTGGACGAAGCCTTCCGCGTGCTGAAACCGGGCGGACGCATGCAGCTGAGCGACACCATCGTCGCAACGGCGGTGCCGGAGGACGGTAAAGCCGACATCAATCTTTGGACCGGCTGAATTGCCGGCGCTCTCCTGTTAGGAGAGCTTGGCGCCCTGATCGAGGCGGCCGGCTTCGAAGACATCGCGTTTTCGCCGGCACGCTACGACTCGTTTTCCGATGCTCCTCATCCGTCGGCGGACGCGGTAGAGCTCGGCGCCCGCGGCGTCGATACGTTTGCGAGAAAACCGGTAAAAACCTGAGAGTAACCGAACGATGACCACATCCATCGCTACCCCATCGATATCAGTGCAAGAGCTCGTTTCGATGCTCGAAAGCCCCGATCCCGTCACTGTTCTCGATATCAGATCCAGGGAGGACCGCGCGTCCTGGTCGATCCCCGGCAGCATGCATGTCGATGCCGGCGACCCTCTCAGAGCTGGAGAGCCCGGAGTTCTCGACCAGCTCGTCCTTCCTGCCGGCGTGCCGGTCGTTGCCGTCTGCGCCGCTGGAAATACCAGCGCGATTGCCACAGAACAATTGCGCGCGCGTGGAATCGAGGCCTATTCCCTGACCGGCGGCATGAACGCCTGGAGTCTGGCATGGGATGCCGTCGAGGTTCCATTACCTCAGGCCGACTTCACCCTGCTCCAGGTCCGGCGTCTCGGGAAAGGCTGCCTTTCCTATCTGGTCGCCAGCGGTGACGAAGCTGCGGTCATCGACCCGTCCATCGAAACCGACGCATACATCCAAGTCGCGGAGCAACACGGCTGGACGATCACCTGGGTGCTGGAAACGCACATCCACGCCGATCATCTTTCCCGCGCTCGCGCGCTGGCGGACAAGACCGGAGCCACGCTGGGGTTGCCGCCGCAGCGGCGAGTGAGCTTTCCGTTCCAACCGATCGAGCCCGGTGAGCGAATTCGGATCGGTGAAGTGGGGCTCGAAGCGATTTCGACCCCCGGTCATACGCTGGAATCGACCTCCTATCGCTTCGGCGACCAGGCGCTCTTCACCGGCGATACGCTCTTTCTGACCAGTGTCGGCCGCCCCGATCTGGAAGCGAATGCGGCGGAAGCTCGAAAACGGGCTGCATTCCTCTACCGCTCGCTCGGACACCTCTCCTCCCTCCCAGGGACGCTCCTGGTTCTGCCAGGTCACGCCGATGCAATCGCGCTCGACAATCGGCCGATTGTCCGATCGCTTTCCGATGTATTGCCCACTCTCGATCTGTTGAGGCTGAGCGAAACCGCCTTCGTCGACGAGGTGCTGGCGCGTATCCCCCCGACTCCGCCCAATCACCACGAGATCGTCCACCACAACGAGCAGGGCGATCCGCCCGTTGACGATCCCGCCTCGCTGGAAGCCGGGGCGAATCGTTGTGCGATCGCCTGACGCCGAGCTGATGACCGCGCCTCCGGGCATTCGGCTCGGACTACGCGCCAACTGGGAACAGTTCACGCTGCTGGTCATCGTCAATGCGTTCGTCGGCGGGATGGTCGGTCTGGAGCGAACCGTCGTTCCCCTCATCGCCGAAGCCGATTTCGGACTCGCTTCGGCCACCCTGGCGCTGTCGTTCATTGCCGCGTTCGGTCTCGTCAAGGCGTTGTCGAATCTGGCGGCCGGTCGATTTTCCGATCGGGTTGGCCGCAAGCAAGTGCTGGTGCTGGGGTGGCTCGCCGGATTACCGGTTCCGTTCCTGATCATCTATGCCCCGAGTTGGAGCTGGATCGTCGGCGCCAACGTGCTGCTCGGCATCAACCAGGGACTCTGCTGGTCGACGACGGTCATCATGAAGATCGATCTGGCCGGTCCGAAACAGCGCGGTCTGGCCATGGGGCTCAATGAGGCCGCCGGGTATCTGGCGGTGGCGGGCGCGGCGTTCGCGTCCGGCTGGATCGCTTCGTCCTATGGGTTGCGCCCCGAACCGTTCTATCTCGGTATCGTCTTCGCCGTTGCCGGTTTGGTGCTCTCGACCTTTGCGGTGCGAGAGAGCCGGCCGTTCGCCGAACTCGAATCTCGTGAGCTTCGGAGCCACGCGGAAGCAAAGCGCTATAGACCCTTCCGTGAGGTTTTTGCCCTGACGAGCTGGCGTAACCGCAGTCTGTTCGCGACCTGCCAAGCCGGTCTCGTCAACAACCTCAACGACGGAGTCGCCTGGGGACTCTTTCCCATCTTCTTCGCGGCGGCCGGCCTTTCCCTCCATCGGATCGCGGTGTTGGCCGCCATCTATCCCGCCGTCTGGGGTCTGGGCCAGATTGGCGCCGGAGCGCTTTCCGACACGGTTGGGCGCAAACGGTTGATCGTCGCCGGTATGTGGTTGCAGGGCGCCAGCATCATCGGGGTTGCGCTCTCCGGCACATTTCCCAGGTGGCTGGCTGCCACGGTGTTCCTCGGACTCGGCACCGCCATGGTCTATCCCACCCTGTTGGCTGCGATTGGCGATGTCGCCCATCCCTCCTGGCGCGCGTCGGCCATCGGGGTCTACCGCCTCTGGCGGGATCTCGGCTATGTCGTGGGCGCGCTCGCTGCCGGCTATCTCGCCAACCGTTTGGGTATGAGCTGGGCAATCGGTCTCACCGGTCTGCTCACCATCGGCTCGGGCGCCGTCGTGGCCGCCACCCCGTTCGACCCTCGCTAACCAGATTGCTCAAGAAGCGCGCAACCAACCGATCGATCCGTAATCGCGCATGCGCGCTCCCGAGCATGGCGAAAGACGCGGAGGCCCTGCGCTACGATCGCAATGCGGAAGACGGGCCGCTACAGCTTCGGATGTCGAGCTAGGCCGGAACCGGATCGAACTGCGCCGCGTGCAGGCGGCCGTAGACACCGCCCTTCGCCAGCAGTTCCTGGTGTTTCCCTTGTTCGACGATGCCGTTATGATCGACCACCACGATCCGGTCGGCGTGCTGAATGGTCGCCAGCCGGTGGGCGATGATGAGCGTGGTGCGGCCAAGGGCGAGCTCTTCCAGCGAAGCCTGGATCTGCCGCTCGGTTTCGGTATCGAGCGCGCTGGTGGCCTCGTCCAGAATCAGAATCGGGGGGTTCTTGACGAACATTCGCGCGATCGCCAGACGTTGCTTCTGGCCGCCGGAGAGCTTGACCCCGCGCTCGCCGATGATCGTCTCGAATCCGGCCGGCAGCTCACCGATCATGGTGTCGAGCTTGGCCCGGCGGGCAGCCGCTTCGATCTCCTCGTCGGTGGCGTCCAGGCGGCCGTAGGCAATGTTTTCACGGATGGTGCCGCCAAAGAGGAAGACATCCTGCTGCACGAGGCCGATCTCCCGCCGCAAGGACGAGAGGGTCATGTCGCGAATATCTATCCCGTCGATGGTGATGCGACCGCTATTCACCTCATAGAATCGCGGCAGCAACGAGGCGATGGTGGTCTTACCGGCCCCGGACGGTCCCACGAAGGCGACGGTCTCACCGGCCCGAACCTGCAAATCGATATTCTTCAGGATCGGGCGATCGGGGGAATAACCGAAGGTGACACGATCGAACCGGATATCGCCCCGCAGCGTGCCGACGTCGATCGCATCCGGCCGGTCGGCAATATCGGGTTCGATCGCCAGCAGCTCGGTATAGCTGCGGAAACCGGCGATCCCCTTCGGATAGATCTCCATGACGGCCATGATCTTTTCCATCGGCCGGAAGAAGACATTCACCAGCAGCAGGAAGGTGACGAACTCTCCTTCGCTCAGCCCCCCGTGCAGCACGAAATACGACCCGGCCAGCATGACCACCAATTGCGTGAAACGCATGCTGGCGTAGTTCAGCGTCATGCTGGCAGCCATGATGCGGTAGGCGTCCAGCTTGGTGTCGCGGTACTTGGCGTTGTCTTTGGCGAAGAGCGCGCGCTCGTGATCCTCGTTGGCGAACGCCTGCACCACGCGGATGCCGCCGACATTCTCTTCGATGCGGTGGTTGAACTCGCCGACGCTGCGGAAGAGATTCTTCCAGGTCACCGCCATCCGCCCGCCGTAGTGGATGGAGAAGAACGCCACCGGCGGCACCACCAGCACGGTGATGACCGCCAGCTGCACATTGACCATGAACATCAGCAAGAAGGCGCCGATGAAGGTCATGATCGCCACGAAGGCGTCTTCCGGACCGTGATGGGCGACCTCGCCGATCTCTTCCAGATCCTTGGTGACCCGACCGACGAGGTGCCCCGTCTTGTTGTCGTCATAGAAGCGGAAGGAGAGTTTCTGCAGATGATCGAAGCTGCGGCGGCGCATCTCGGTTTCGATGCCGATGCCGAGCTTGTGTCCCCAATAGGTGACCACGATCATCAGGAAGGAATTGACGAGATAGACCAGCAGCAGCGCCGCGACGGCCAGCACGATCTTGCGCAAATCGTGCCCGGGCAGCAGCCGGTCGACGAACATCCCCGCCATGACCGGGAAGGCCAGCTCCAGCACACCGGAGAGCACCGCACAGGAGAAATCGAGCGCGAAGAGCTTGCGGTGCGGTTGGTAATAGGTAAAGAACTGGCGAACGATCGCAAGATTGCTGGCGTCCGCCGCCGTGGCAGCCATAGAACCTC
>DASTFJ010000011.1:0-3656 GCA_035708745.1 Thermomicrobiales bacterium
CTGGCCGCCAGATTCTGTCGCCGGAATCCGTCCAGGCCATGACCAGCAACCAGCTCACAGCCGACCAGCGTACCGCTGGCGATCTCTTTCTCGACGTGCAGGGGTGGGGCTACGGTGGTTCGGTCGACATCGCACCGGCCCATCCCTGGAATGTCCCCGGCCGCTATGGCTGGGTCGGCGGCACCGGCACCTCCGCCTATATCGTCCCGGCGACCCGCTCGGTTGCGATCCTGCTGACCCAAGTCGGCATCGGCCCCCAACCGCCTCGCGGGCTGCTCGACTTCTGGGGTTACGCCAGCCACGGCTAACGCCATCGGCCCGATCGAGTTGGGTATCGGCGGTGGTGAGAGAGATTCCAGCAAACGCCAGCGCCGCCGGTACCCAGGGCGAGGAGGCGGGAACCCTGTTTCGATGACACGGCCCGCCCGGTCGATGTGACCGGAATCGATGGGTATGACCGGTTCGCCGCGGCAACGATCGCTTATATGCCTTGACATGTATATACCTGATAGAGCATATTGTAGTCATGTTGTCGACCTTCGATGTTCTTGCCGAACCGAATCGCCGCCGCATCCTGGACGAGCTTTGCCAGGGGGAGCGCACCGTCAATGAGCTGGTCGAGCGGCTGTCGCTCAGCCAGCCGGCGGTCTCCAAGCACCTGCGCGTCCTGCGCGATGCCGAGCTGGTGACCGCCCGCATCGACAAGCAACATCGTCGCTACCGGCTGCGCCCCGAGCCACTGGCGGAGATCGACGACTGGCTGGCGCCCTATCGCCAGTTCTGGGCCGACCGGTTGGATGCCTTGCAAGCGCATCTCATCAACGATCTCGATCAGGAAGGAAATAGCCCCTCATGAGCAATCACACCGTTGGAACCCGGGACGAGTGGATGACCGCGCGTCTGGAGCTGCTCGCAGCGGAAAAGGCGTACACCAAGCAAGGCGACGAGATCGCCAGGCAACGGCGCGAGCTGCCCTGGGTGCGCATCGACAAGTCGTATCAGATGGACACCGATGACGGCCCCGCGTCGCTCGAGCAGCTCTTTCAGGGACGCTCGCAGCTCCTCGTCTATCACTTCATGTTCGGGCCGGATTACACCGCCGGGTGCGTGTCGTGCTCGATGATCGCCGATGCCTTCGATGGCTCCTGCACACATCTCGCCAATCACGATGTGATGCTCTGGGCGGTTTCGAGGGCGCCGCTGCCGAAACTACAGGCGTACAAGCAGCGGATGGGCTGGTCGTTTCCCTGGGCGTCCTCCTTCGAAAGCGATTTCAACTTCGACTTCAATGCCTCGTTTAGCGGCGATGAGCTGCGCGACGGCGCCGAATACAACTTCCGCCGCGACGATCCCGGTATGGCCATCGCCCGCGCCGGAGAGCAGGCGGGCGGTCCCGGCGAGCTGGCCGTCATGGCCGGCACGAACGTGGGCGCCTATCTGCAGGAACGAGAAGGAATGAGCGCCTTCGTGCTGGAGGACGGTGTGATCTACCACACCTATTCCACCTATGCGCGCGGGGTCGATCCGTTCTTCGGCGTCTATCACTGGCTCGACCGCGCACCCAAAGGACGCAACGAAACCGGTCTCTGGTTTCGCCGCCACGACGAATACAACCGGGCTGCCCGCCCGCAACCGTAAACCCATCGCATTCGAAACCAGCAATCTTCGCGCAACCCCGGGGCAGCGATACCGGCCCCGGGGTTGCTGTTCGGTACGCGACTACCCAAGGCCTTCCGCCTGCCGGGTGTGCGTCGCTTACCGTGCCTGACTCCGATTCCGCGTCCCTGAGCTTGGCATGGCCCCGAGCATCAGACTCGATTCGAAGGTTTCCTCACCGGCGAATGCCAGGGAGAACACCAGTAACCAGGCGATCCCGTAGTGCCAACCGGCTGCGGCGCCCAGCAGACCAATGCCGATGACCATCATGCGGAACCCACCCAGCGCCGTGCGGAGCGACCGGTCGGTTTGCCACGACCGGCTGAGTCCCTGTACCTGCCGTCGCACGCCCAACGCAATCAGCGCGGCTCCTGCCATGGCTATCGCGAGTGTCAGAACCAGGGTCAAATCGAAACCAAAGAGGTTCATATCCATATCTCTCTGCCTGGCCGGAGCGCCGAATTGCGCCCCGGCCATCTCGCGGTTACCCGGCGATCGCCGCCGGAACTTTGTCCAGGAAACCGACGATCCTCGCGAACCGGCCGTCCGGGCCGATCAGACCGAGATCGGTTCCTTCGATGAAGGACTCTGAGTCGCCGGGAAGTACGAGCGTCCAACTGAACCGCACCCAATCGTGATGCGCATCCGGCTCCCCGCTCAGGGAAACCCGCGCTCCGGGAAGCTGAGCGAAAACCCCTTCGAACATTGCTCCGAGTCCGGCGTGACCTTCGCCCGAAAGCATCGGATCGAGATACGCGGCGTCCTCGGTGAAGGTCCAGCCGATCAGATCGCGGCGTTTGCGGGGATCGGTTTCATTCCAGATCGCGATATAGCGCTCGACTACGGTGGTCATATAAGGCTCCTTTCGGTTCGTCCCGGCGATCCTGCGCCGCCGTGGTGTCCCCATAGTGCGGCGCCGAGGGAATGGCGTCGATTACCTCAGAGGTCATGTGCCGATTGGACGCACGAGCGGCTGACGCGAAAACGATCGACGCCAACGCATCTGGAAAAACCAGCCGGGAACGATGCCGGGAGTGCTACGATGGCTCCTACGATTCGACCAGCGTCCAATTCAGTCTTGCGCGCGTACGAGACGACGGACAGCGAAGTCCGCTCCCCCCATGCACGCCAGTCGCGGACTCCGATGCACGACCTCACCGCACCCTCCGGCGCCTGCACCTTCTGTCTCGAATGCCTCGCCTCCGCCCGGGGGAAGGACGGCGTTCGATGACTTCGCGTCGCGATTCCCCGGCGGAGAATGTTCGTCCCCTGGACACAACGGCCCTGCCGGTTCCCCTCGCGTCCTTCGTCGGCCGGGACGCGGAGATCGCCACCGTGCGCGCGGCGCTGCTGAGCGACAGCGTCCGGCTGTTGACCTTGATCGGTCCCGGTGGCGTCGGTAAAACCCGGCTCGCTGTGCGGGCCGCGGAGGACATGCGCGGGGCCTTCGCCGACGGCGTCGTCTTCGTCCCGCTCGCCGCGGTCCGCGACCCAGCCCTCGTCGCCTCGGAGATCGCGCAAACCCTCGGTGTTCCGGAAGTCAGCGGCCGCCCGCTGGCCGACAGCCTGGCCTGGCATCTCCGCGACCGCTCGATGCTCCTGTTGCTCGACAACTTCGAGCAGGTGCTCCCGGCCGCGCCTCTGATCAACGCTCTGCTGGCCGCGGCTCCCGCCGTCCGTGTCCTCGTCACCAGCCGGTCCGTCTTGCGCCTCTACGGCGAGTACGACATCCTGATCCCGCCCCTTTCACTTCCCGACTCGGGTGCTCATTGGGCGTTCGAGGACGCAACGCGGTCCGAGGCGGTCCGCCTGTTCGTGGAGCGTGCTCGGGCAGCCAACTCCAGTTTCCATCTCACCGCGGCAAACACACCGGTTATTGCCGAGGTCTGCCGGCGACTCGACGGGTTGCCCCTGGCGATCGAGCTGGCCGCGGCCCGGATTACCGTTTTGCCGCTGGAAGCGATGCTGGCGCGGATGGAGCAGCGCCTGCCGCTGCTCAC
>DASTFJ010000012.1:0-45760 GCA_035708745.1 Thermomicrobiales bacterium
GAGTTACAGGCATAGGCGGTCGAGAGCGCGGCCGAGGCGTTCATAACCCCCGGCCCCGGCACGACCACACAGACACCCTCTTTGCCGGTTACCCGCGAATAGCCATCGGCCATATAGGCCGTGGCCTGCTCGTGACGGGTATGGATGACGCGGATCGAATCCTGGTTTTCGTAGAAGGCATTGAACAGCCCGTCGAGCTGAACGCCGGGAAGTCCGAAGACCGTATCGACCCCATTCTGACGCAGGGTCTCGACCGCCGCTTCTCCGCCGGTCATGGCGCGAGGCGATTTCGAGTCGACGGCTTCCCTGGTAACGACGGCAGAACTCACGCAACGTCCTTTCTGACAATCGAAAACCGGCGCCTGCAACGATGGATGGCAAACCGGCGCACAGATTGTACGTGCGACCCGTGAAACCGTGGCGGAACGATGCGTTTTCACGCGTTTCCGGACTTCGCGCGGCCTCAGACTTGACAGATCCGCGTCTCTCAAACAATGATCCGCGCAACACACCACACAACCGAATAGCCGGTCGACAAATAGTGGACAGCGTCATGCAGATGGGGCACTTCAACCAGCGATGTCTCGGTGTCTTGCAGCTTCGTTCCGAGACCTTCCGGGAGATCAGCGAGGATCCGGCGGCTTTTCGGCAGTCCGCCGCGATTGTGGCGGTGGTCGGAGTTATCGGATTGGCCGCTTCCTACGTTGGGGACCAGGATACATTCGGAATGCGCGTCTTCGACAGACTTGTTGGCGACGATGCATCATCCACCGTTCGTGTGCTCGTTGGCGGCGCCCTGAGTATTGCGATCGTCCTGGCGACCTGGTTGATCGAAGCCGGGGTGACACGTTTTGTTGGCAGTCGTCTCGGTCGACCCATACGATCGCTGACCCTGCGGTCCGTGGCGGCGCCGATTGGCTTCACCCGGCTCATCGATGTCCTGAACGTGCTCTATGGTGTTGCCTTTTTAGGCCCGATCGCCAGCGTGTTCTCGTTTATCTGGGGAGTCGCCGCAGGCGTGACGATCGTGAAGCTGTTGTTTGGCGTTGGGACCGGGCGCGCGCTCGTCATCTATATGGCAAGCTTTCTCGTGTTCGGTGTTTCGGCCGCGGGATTATTTCTGGCAACGCGATAGTCAGGCTCGCGCCGCGGAGAGCGCGGAGATGACCGTATCCAGGTGCACGACGAATTCCGCGGTGATTTCCAGCCTGTGACGAAGTGGGGGTTCGCTCTCGATCGCCTTGGTGTTGCTCCAGCCGCCGTCCGCTTCTTGCCCCTCAGCAAACCATTCGCCCATCCGCGCGATCCAGGGAAAATAGCCTTCGTCGCCGGTCGCCAGATAGAGCAGGCCGGAACCCCATGCGCTCTTGCATACCTGCTTGGTCTCGAACTGCTCCGGACAGGACTCCATCGAGAACTGCTGATAATGCCGGGCATAGTCGAGCCAGTGTTGCTCCCCGGTCGCCATGAAGAGCTGGGTCAGGAACGACGCGGCAATACCGCCGTTGTAGAAAAGCTGCAGCGGTAGCTGCGCTTCCTGGACGATGTGGCGCCGGTCGATTCCTTCGGGGAACGAAGTAAGCAACCCATTGCTGGTCCAAATGGTGTACAGCCGATCGGGAAGCGCAGGCTGCGCATCCCAGAGCCGGGCAAACCACTCTCCAGTCGTGCGGGCGATATCGATGCGTCCGGTCATCACCGCGGACATGCCAAATTGTGCGGTGGGAAAGAGAAGCTGCGGGTCGCCCGCTCCAGCGTGCTCGCGGGTCATGAAGATACCGCCGCTCTCCGGATCCTGGAACTGCTGGGCGAAATCCATGGCCCGCCGTGCGATATCGAGCCGCCGCAGGAGCACCGCGCCATAGGCAAGAATGGTTTCAGGATAGGTATTGGTCGTCTGGTTGGCGGCAGGATTCCAATCGAAACCGCCGTGAAAGGCGCCATCCGATCCGAACCCATTGCATTCGATCCAGGAGAGCACAGCAGCGGCCGCGGCCGTTTCACCGGCGACTTCGAGCGCCCATGGGAATCGATACCAGGTGACTCGCCCGCCGGTAGCATCGGCGACCGAGCCGTTGTCACGAATGTGATCGAGCAGAAATTCAACGCCCTTGCGCCGCGATGCCTGCACGCGAGTCAACAATTCGCTCGAAACTCCAGTGGTTGCCGTCATTTCTCCCTCGATCCTCGCGCCGTTGCAGAGCTCGTGTCTGCGCTGGAATGGTGCGGACACGGAGGTCCACAACCCCGAACGGTTCGACCTACAACCGCCGAACTCGAGGATCGAGCCGGTCGCGCAGGCCATCGCCAAAGGTGTTCAGTGAAAGCACGAGCAGGAAGATGCAGATCCCCGGAGCCAGCACATACCACGGCGCTTGCTGCGGATAGCTCTGCGCCGCCTTGAGCATCGTGCCCCAGGTGGCGGTGGGCGGTTGCACGCCGAGTCCGAGATAACTCAGTCCCGCCTCCACCAGCACAGCGACCGCCATGGTCAGGGTGATCTGCACCAGAATCGCCGGCATCGCATTCGGCAGGATATGCCGCCAGAGTAACCGGCTGCCGCTGGCGCCCATCGCCCGGCTGGCCGTGACGAAGTCCTCTTCTTTCAATGCCAGCACACTGGCCCGCACCAGCCGCGCAAACCGCGGAATGAAGATGATGCCGACCGTCAGGATGATGCTTTGCTGCGAGGCGCCCCTGGCCGCCACGATCAGGATGGCGAAGAGGATGCTGGGGAAGGCCAGTAACGCATCCTGCAAGCGCATCAGCACACTATCGACCCACCCACCGCGATAGCCGGCGACCAGGCCGACCGGAATGCCGATCAGCATCGCCACCAGTACACCAAGTCCCGAAATGACGAACTCGATGCGCGCCCCATGCACGACGCGACTATAGATATCCCGGCCGTACTCGTCGGTGCCAAACAGGTAGGCGCGGGACGGCGGTTGCAGCAGATCGGGCCCGATCTTGTTCGGGTTATGGGTCGAGAAGAACCCCGGCAGGAGCGCCCACAGCAGAAAGAGCAACAGCACCAGCGCGGACGCAATGAGAATAGGATCGGCTTTGCCGCCGAAGATGCGCCAGGTCAGCGAGCGTTTTTGCTCCTGCGCCGGCAGATCGGCGGTCGCCATCGTCGCGCTCATCGCTTAGGACACCCGCATGCGCGGATTCAGAAGCCCGTACGCCAGATCCGTGAGCAAGTTGACGACGATCAACCCGACCGTGATGAAAAGCACGCTCGTCTGCACTAGCGGATAATCCCGGTCGAAGATCGCCTGCACCGTCAGCCACCCAACTCCGGACCAACCGAAGACCTGCTCGATGATCACCGCGCCCCCCAGCAGCGCGCCGATTTCGAGACCGGCAACCGTCAAAACCGGGATCAACGCGTTTTTCATGGCATGCCGGAAGATGACCGACTTCTCGCGCAGCCCCTTGGCGCGCGCGGTGCGGATATAGTCGGCACTCAGCACCTGGATCATGTCCGAGCGCAGGAAACGCATCAGCGCGGCGGCGAGATAGGTTCCAAGCGTGATCGCCGGCAAAATGAGCCGCCGGATATTTTCGGCCGGATCTTCCCGAAACGGCACATAGCCGGACGCCGGCAGCCATTGCAAGCGCACGCTGAAGATCAGAATGAGCGTCAGCCCCAGCCAGAACCCGGGTATCGCGAGACCCGCGCTCACGAATCCCATCGCGGCGCGGTCGACCAGCGTTCCTCGTTTGACGGCCGAGAGCACTCCCAGCGGTATCGAAAGCGCGAGGGCGAAGAACATCGAGCCCAGCAGCAGCTCCAGGGTCGCCGGTAGCTTTTGCAGGAACAGATCGACGGTGGGCTTCTTGTTCCGCAAGGAATCTCCAAAGTCGCCACCAGCCAAATCCTCGATCCAGCGCAGGTACTGGATCGGTATTGGCTTGGTCAAACCCATCTCTTCCCGCAACGCTTCGAGTTTTGCAAAATTCGCCGGATTCGCGGCCTCGGTTCCCATCTGCATGGTGGCCGGATCACCAGGCGCCATGCGCATGAGTCCGAAGACGAGCATCGAAACGAGAATGACCGTCGGGATCGCCTGCAAGATTCGGCTGGCCGCGAAACGTGCCATTGGTCTCCAAAAAAATGCGCGGCGCCGTCAGATTCGAAGGCGCCGCGGAAGAGAAGAAGCGCGCTACGCGCCGATCGTCACATCGTTGAGGAAGACCCAGCTGAGCGAGTTGATTCCCCAGTTCGCCACATCCGGCGCGGTCAGGGACACCTTCGGCGCTTCCTGGATCACCATGATCGGCAGATCCTGCACGAAGATCTCCTGCAACTGGCCGTACTGCTCTTTGCGGATATCCATATCGAGCGTCTGGTTCGCGCTCGTCGCCAGCGCCTGGGCTTCTTCGTTGGTCCAGCCATCCTTGAAGTGCGGTGTGAGCCCCAGACTCACGAAGTAGTTCGGATCGGCGAAACCGGGGAAGACATTCCAGATCACATCGTAGTTGTGTGACCGGTAGTTTTCTCCCCAGACCGAAAGCTCCATCACTTCGATATTGAGCGTGACGCCGGCTTCGGCAAGCCCGGCCTGCCAGATGGTCGCCGCGCCATCACTCTCGGGATACCCCGTGATGCACAGCACCGTGAATTCGAGACCGGCGGCGCCCTCTTCCTCGAGAATCGCCTTCGCCCCGGCCGGATCGTAGTCATACCCGGGCACATCGACATATGCCCAGCTCGACGCTCCGACGAACGTCCACTTGGGGAAGCCACTGCCGGCATAAACCACTTGTTGCACGGCATTCTTGTCCAAGCACATCGCCAGCGCCTGCCGCACCCGGGCATTGGAGCGGATCGTCTCGTTGTTCTTGCCCAGCATCTCGAAAATGCTGATGCTGCTTGTGGGGACGTTCAGCACGGTAATGCTGTCATCGCCCTCCACGGCAGCCACCTGCGACACCGGGATGGTGAGCACCCCTTGGACATCGCCGGATTTCAGATTCGTGATCGCAACTTGCGGCTCCAACAGGATATTGAACCGCAAGGTCGCCAGTCCCGGCTCGCCCGGAACGAAATAGCTGGTATTGGCTTCGAGCGAAATGTGGTCGTTCGGCACCCATTCGACGAACTTGAACGCCCCGGTCCCGACCGGCGTGTTCTCGATGTCGGCTGCGATCGCTTCCGAGATGATCGCGATCTGGGTCAATCCATCCAGGAAATCGGCCTGGACGTCCTTCAGCTTGACGGTGATCGTCGTGTCATCCGTCGCTTCATAGCTGTCGACATTCGCCAACCTGGTCGACCAGACGGTATCGAGCTCGACGATCCGCTTGAATGAGAATTCGACATCGGCGGCCGTAAACGGCGTTCCGTCGTGATAGGTCACACCGCTTTTCAGCTTGAAGACATAGGTCTTTTCGTCGGGATTCTCCCAGGAGTCGGCCAGCACTCCAACATAGGTGAGATCTTCGGCATAGGCCACCAGGCAATCGAAGACCGGGCGGCGAATCATGTCGCCATAGAGCAGTTTCGTGCTCACATGGGGATCGAGCGTATCGACATCGCCATTCGCCGCCACAACCAGATCGCCGGTCGGAACCGGCGACCCCTGCGCCGAGGCGCTGAATGCCTTCCACGGAGCCACCGCCAGCGCGCCCAGCGCCGAAACGCCGATACCCGCGGCAGCCGCGCGCGTCAACAATTCGCGGCGATCGATCCGCCCGGCGAACAGGTCCTGCATCAAGGTTCGAGCTGTTTCCGTCACGTCGTTGTGCCTCCACGAGATCTCGTTATGCCCAGGAACGACCGAGCGACCGCGGGCGGAAACGGTTCCGCCCCTTGACCGGTTATGTGGTCTGACATCTTACTAAGATGACATCGCATCACATGCGTGTCAATATTTCACGCCCGATGTATCCCCCGAACGCCTGACCGCCGTTCCAATCGCGTGACAGCATGCCGTCGAGTGGGCAAGTCGTTCTGCAACGTTTCTCGATGTCGGATCGATCGACCAAAATGAACGCGGCCCCGTTTCCACTGAGACGGGGCCGCGTTCTTCGAAGCGTCGCGTTACTCCGAAATCGTGACATCGTTGAGCAGCACCCAGCTCAGCGAGTTGATTCCCCAATTGGCGACATTGGGAGCGGTGAGGGACACCTTTGGCGTTTCCTGGATCACCATGATCGGCAGATCCTGCACGAAGAGCTCCTGCAGCCGGGCGTACTGCTCGGTGCGAGCCGCCTGATCGAGCGTCTGATTCGCGCTGGCCGCCAGTGACGCGGCTTCCTCGTTGGTCCAGCCATCGGCCAGATGCGGCTGCAAGCCCAGGCTGACGAAGTAGTTCGGATCGGCGAAACCGGGAAAGACATTCCAGATCACGTCATAGGTGTGGTTCAGGTAATTGTCGAGCCAGACCGACAGCTCTTGCAGTTCGATGTTGAGCTTCACCCCGGCTTCAGACAAACCAGCCTGCCAGATGGTGGCTGCCTGTTCGCCTTCCGGATAGCCCTTGATGCTCAGTACCGTGAATTCCAGATCGCTGGCGCCTTCCTCCTCCAGGATCGTCTTGGCGCCCGCCGGATCGTAGTCATAGCCGGGCACGTCGGAGTACGCCCAGCTCTCCGTTCCAACGAACGTCCATTTCGGGATTCCGCCGCCGGCATAGACCGTCTGCTGGACCGCGTTCTTGTCGAGGCACATCGCCAGCGCCTGGCGCACCTTGGCGTTGGAGCGAATGGTTTCATTGTTCTTGCCCAGCATCTCGAACAGCGGAATGCTGCTGGTCGCCACGTTGATGACCTTGACACTGTCGTCGCCTTCGAGAATGGTCGACTGCGTTACCGGAATGTTCAGCACGCCCTGCACATCACCCGATTTCAGGTTGGTGATGGCGACCTGCGGCTCTGGCAGGATATTGAATCGCAACGTCGCCACCCCCGGCTCACCTGCTGTGTAGTAGTCGGGATTAGCTTCGAGCGAGATGTGGTCGTTGGGCACCCATTCGACGAACTTGAAAGGGCCGGTGCCAACCGCGGTGTTTTCGATATCGGCGGCTATGGCTTCCGAGATAATCGCGATCTGGGTCAGCCCGTCCAGAAAGTCGGCCTGGACTTCCTTCAGCTTGACGGTGATGGTCTTGTCATCGGTGACCTCATAGCTGTCGACATTCGCCAATCGGCTCGACCAGACCGTCTCCTTCTCGACCACCCGCTTGAAGGAGAATTCGACATCGGCCGCGGTCAACGGGGTGCCGTCGTGATAGGTCACGCCGTCGCGCAATGTGAAGACATAGGTCGTGTCGTCCGGATTCTCCCAGCTCTCGGCCAGATCGCCGGCATAGCTCAGATCGTCCGTATAGGCCACCAGGCAGTTGAACACCGTGCGGCGCAGCATGTCCCCGTAGAGCAAGAGCTGACTGACCTGCGGATCGAGCGTATCGATATCGCCGCTGGCGGCCACCACCAGATCGCCCATGGGCGCGGCGGCCGGCGAGGCATCCTGCGCGGCAACCCCGATCGCCTTCCAGGGAGCGACGGCAACCGCTCCCAGAGCGGTTGCGCTCACGCCCAGAGCGGCAGCCCGGCTCATAAGCTGTCGCCGGTCGATCGAGCCGGCAAAGAACTCCTGCATCAACATACGCGCGTGATCGGTCATTGATCGATTCCTCCGAAATTGATTGCGGGGTGTCCCCGCGCGAATGGCGGATCGAGCTCGTTGCCGAGCATTGCATGAAATCACAACCCTGGTGACGAATCGTTACACCTGCGGCCGTCGAGTGTCAACGCACGAGCGCGTTTGGAACCGGACGGCCCGTGGGTCGGAGTGCGGAGCAGCGTGCGGTAGGCAGGTATTGGCACTCAGAACAATCGCCATTAAGAGCGTCCGGCAATAGGTGACCTCTCACCACCGTAGTTGCAGCCCTCTGTGGCTGCTTCGTTTGCGCCAACGGTCGCCGCAGAGGGCTGCAACTACGCACTCGAATCAGCCCGCCCGCATCCTATTGCCGGGGGCTCTCATCGCGAAGTTTTTCTCGGCGCGCGTTTCACGGAGCTTTGCACAGAATATTTGAACAAGTTTGCCCAGCTTTCGTTTCGATACTCCGGACTCAGGGCTCCGGACCCCGGACCTAATTCGGCAAGTCGCGCCGCTCGAAGATCGCATAGCCGGCGATCGTGCAAAGCGCGGCAATCCCGCCGAGCACGAGCGCGTTCGTACCGGGAATCGTGCCGTGCGCCAGCGCCACCGGCGGATCGTAGTAGTCGAAGACCGAAAAGGGCTGGATCGGCTTCAGAAACGCCCAGAGCGTCGCAAAATAGTCGATCACATATGAGACGATCAGGAAGCCGGCTGTCCAGCCGACCGCCTGCCCCATCCGGTCCGCTCGCGAGGAAACGAGCAGCGCCACTCCCCCGATCGTCAGCGCCAGCAATAACGACGCGCCGATCTGCGGAACGAAATGCCAGGTGTCCATCGTGCCGTCGGGTTTCGAATAGGCGATTCCCACGATATTGCCCAGCGCCGCCACGGTCGACACCCAAAACGCGATCAGCGTCACCGCCAGCACTCGCGCGAGATAGAACTGCCGCCGCGAAACCGGCCGCGCCAGCGCCACTTGCACTTGCCCGCTTTCCATCTCCCCCGCCAGTGAGCGGGCCGCAATCCAGATGATCACCGCCGACACCAGCAGGTGATAGACCGGGTGCGTAAACCCGAGCGCCAGAAACCCGGGCAGCCCAACTTGCTCGACCACCTCCGGCGTGACATTCATCAGCGCCAGAAACGGTTTCGGCACCAGATCCATGATCGAGATGAGCTGGTCGAGATTGCCGAACGCGTCGATGGCGACCGGCTGGATGAACTCGAACGCGAAGAGGCCGATCGTCATTGCGATCAATCCGCCCCGGCATCGGCGTAGCAATTGCGTAAGCAGTGTCCAGACCGCGGTCACGGGCGCGCGGACTCCTGCACGTAATACTCCGCGAAGATGTCGCTCAGGCTCGGCGGCGCGATGGTGATCGATTCGACCGGCAGCTCGGCCAGGAAGCCGAGCAGCGGATTCGGGTCGAGATCGACCAGCAGTTTCAGCATCCGTCCTTCCGCCGAAAGCACCTCCGCGCCCGGAATCGCCACTCCCGGCGGCAACGGCGTCGACAATACGACTTCTGCCCGCCGCCGGTGCTGCGAGCGCAGCGCCTGGATCGTGGCTTCCTGCACCAGCCGCCCAGCCCGCACGATAGCAACGGTTTGGCACAGCCGGTCGACCTCGCCGAGATCGTGCGACGACATAAAGATCGTTCGCCCGGCGGCATGCCGGTCGAGCAAGTGCGATTCGAACGCCCGCTGGATGAGCGGATCGAGTCCATCGGTCGGTTCATCGAGCATGAGCAGCTCGGGATCGTGCTGCGCGGCCGCGATCAGCGCCAGCTTCTGCCGCATCCCCTTCGAATAGGTCTTGAGCTTGCGTTTCAGATCGGCGCGCGATAGCTCGAGCACATCGAGCAAACGGTCTTGCAGCGGCGCTCCCCGCCCGGACAGTTTCTCGGCGAACCGGAGCTGGTCCTCACCCGAGAGCTCGGGAAAGAGCGCCTCCGACTGAACCAGATAGCCCACGTGCGACCGCGCCTGTACGCCGTCGCGCCATGTGTCGCGACCGAACATCTGGGCCCGCCCGCGGGTCGGTTCGATGAACCCCATGAGCAGGCGGATAGTCGTCGTTTTCCCAGCCCCGTTCGGACCGAGAAAGCCATAGATCGATCCACGCTCGACGGTGAGGGAGAGATCGGAGAGGGCATCGACGCCAGAATAGGATTTGGTCAGACCGGCAGTTGCGATGGCGGGTCCGGCGCCGGCGTCATTCATGCCCTGAGCGTAGCATTTCCGAGCTCCACCCATCGGCAAAAGACGTTCCGACATCTCGTAGACGCCTCGATCCGGTCAGGTCCGCCCGGTGTGGTATAAGCAACCACGAGCGAATATGGGACGATGAGGAGCGCCGGTGCGGTCGGAAAAGGAAAAGTGGAAGGTTCCCGAGTCGGATCCGGCGGGGACCGCCAAGAAAGAACGCATCGACATTCCCGAACCGTCGGGCATGAGCGGTATCGAAGACACCGACCGCGGACCGCTGATCTTCTGCGGCATGTGCGGAGCGCTCAATCCGTCGACCAATTTCTATTGCGCCGCTTGCGGCACTACCCTGGTCGACGCGTTCCATGCCACTGAGGGACTGCGTGTCTTCGAGCGGCCGGACGCCGCCTCGCGCATCATCGAGATCGTTCCCTCGGGCACCGAGCTCGACATCCACGACGATCCGGATGCACCCGATGACTATGTCCGCATTCGCCTGCGCACCGGCCGGCTCGGGTATATCCGCCTGAATGAGGTCTCTGCCCTCGAAAACGCCGCGCCCAATCTGATCGACCCTGATACGCCTGATCCGAATGTCCGCGCCCGCGGGTGCGTCTCCTCCTTCGGAGCACTCGCGGCGCTGGCGCTGCTTGTCGTACTCGCCGGCCTGGCCACCTATCTCCTCCGGCAGGGGGATTCGAGCCAGGGTGGATTCCTCGCCTTCATCACCTGCATCGTCGTCGCGCCAATCACGTTGCTCATGGTCTTCCTCTACCTCATGGCCCGCGACCGCGAGGACCAGCGCCTGGCCGATGAGGAAGACGCCACCAAGGCGTAATCCAAATTCGTTCCGCGAACCCGAACGTCCCCCTCCATTCGATACGTCTCTGGTAGGGGCGCCTTCCTGTGGGAGCCCGTGTTGCCGGCATGGATGTCGTGGTCTGGAACGGTTCGCCCTAAGACAAGAGAGGGCCACTCTTACTGGCGACGGGATTGCAAAGCGACCGCTAGGCGCGCTCGGCGTCCCAGAGCTGGCGTTGCAGCTGGAGGTGACCAAGGTGAACCGCGGTGTGCTCCAGCGCGTGGGCGATGCACTCGGCCCGCGTGTGGCGCGCTTCCCCCATGCCCTTCTCAGGATTCGCCGGGCGATAGTAGACCGAGGCCAGCGTTGCATCGTCGATCGTGGCGAAAACCTCGGCGGCATCAGCGAGCCAGCGGTCGTAGCGCGCGCGAAGCTCCGCCAGGCTGCCGGTCGAGCGGAATTCGGCCAGCCGATCGCGGTCGACCGACCGCCCTCCGGCGGCATCGACGATCCAGAATTCCCCGGCTCCCACCGTGTGGGTCGCGAGCGCGTAGAACGTATTGACGTCGCGCATCCCATCCCGCGGCAACCAGGTATTCAGATCATTCTCGGGGATGCCATCGAGCTGAGAAAAGATGTCGTCCACCAGCTTCTGCAACATCGTCAGGGTGGCCGGCAACATCGGATTGGTCATCGCGCATTACCCCTTGAATCCGTCGAGCCAGCGTTCGGCGCCGATGGTCGTGGGAAGCCCATGCCCAGGATAAACCGTCACATCTTCCGGCAGCGCAGCCAGCCGTTTCAGCGACGCGGCCATCTCTTCCTCGGACGCGCCCGGAATATCTATCCTGCCATGCCCGTTCGGGAAGAGCACATCGCCACTCAATAGCAAACGGTCCGGTTCGGAATAGAGCGCGATATGCCCGGGATCGTGGCCCGGCAAAAACATCACCACGAACTCATGCGATCCCAACGGCACCCGATCGCCCTCGTTCAACCACCGATCGGGGTAGATCGCCGGAATCTCGACCGGCAGCTCCATTACTGAGCTCCCTGGCTCAGCCAGCCGAGATTTCTGCAATGGATGCGCCGCCACAGGCGCCGAAAACTCGTTGTGCAACAGATTCGTCGTGCCGATGTGATCCCAATGGGCATGGGTCAACACGACCAGCACCACCTCGCCACCGAGCTGCTCGACCCGGTCTTTCAGTGGCTCGTCGACATCGAACGGCGCATCGACGATCAGGATCTGCTTCGAATCGTCATCGAACACGAGGTAGGCATTGGTATCGAGCGGGCCACCCGCAAAGGTTTCGACCGTCAGGGCCATCAGGCAACTCCTGTTTTGGCGGCAACTTCTGCCTCGGTTTCCATCGGTTCGGGATCGAGAGCGGGCGGCGGGGGATCAGGCGCCGGGATCGCCGCCTGCGGATCCATCCCGGGAATCCAGTCCGGCTCCCCCTCGAGAACGGGCAGGAGATCGATGCCCATCCGTGCCAGCAAATCCTTGACCCAGACCGCGTGCCACGGCCGGGGATTGACCGGCCGGTGCGGCGCGTGCGAATCGGACCCAGCCGAAACGAACAACCCCCGTTCGGCCGCCAACCTCCGGTAGCGTGCGGTCTGCTGATCGGAATAGCTCCGGTAATGCGCTTCGATGCCGTCCATACCGGTTTCGGCCACGATCCGGTCGATATCTTCCTCGGAGACGATACCAACCGCATCCGCCCGGCCGGGATGCGCAATCGAGCAAACCCCGCCGGCCTTGTGCACCGAAGCCACCACTTCGCCCAGCGGCAGCTCCGCTGTGAACGTACCCCCGAGCGCAACGACCAGCTCGGCAGCCTTGGTCAGATTCGGCACATGCTTCATCTCGATCGCGGCCGACAGCACGTGAAACGGCCAGAGCGGCCGTCCGGCACGCACATCGTCGAGATTAGTTAGCGGTTTGCCATCGGCCTCGATGCGGCGCGCGGCATCGGCCGCCACATCCTGCAACTGCAGATCGATCTGGTTCATCAATACGCGATAATCGGTCGAGGCATCGTCGGTGCGGTCGGGACGCACACCGTAGCAAAGAATGTGTAGTTGCCGGTCATTCCAACCGCAGGTGACTTCCACACCCGGTATCACATGCACCCCGCGTGATTTGCCCAGCTCGATCGCCGCCACCACCGAACGCTGCGTATCGTGATCGCACACCGCCGCCACGCGGAAGCATCTCCCGGCCAGGTGGTCGATCAACGCCGACGGCGTCCAACCGCCGTCACTAGCGAGCGTGTGCAGATGAAGATCGACCGGCGCCCGCGCCGGGATCGTGATCCGCTCGTTCGCGGGAGAGTTGCCATTGGAAACCGTCATCGATTGCCTCGAATACGTCATGCTTTCGTCATTGCAGTCTACCTTGCGGCCGCTCGCCGGAACGTGTCACCATCGGCCGCACCAGGATTCGCGCTCGGAACGACGGAGGAACGATGGCATTCGATCAATCGACGGTTTTCAAGTCCTATGACGTGCGCGGCATCGTGCCGGACGAGCTCGACGCCGATCTTGCCTACAAAGTCGGGCGCGCGCTGGTGCTGGTCCTGCAGCCGGAACAGGTTGCGGTCGGGCACGACATGCGGATTTCCGGTCCATCGCTGGCCGCGGCCATGATCGATGGCATCCGCGACCAGGGCGCCGGCGTGGTCGATGTCGGGCTTGTTTCCAGCGACGCCCTCTATTTCGCGGTCGGAAAATATGGCTACGACGCCGGCGTGATGATTACCGCGTCCCACAATCCACCGGCGTACAACGGCTTCAAGATTTGCAAGCAGGAAGCACGGGCGCTCTCGCTCGATGACGGACTCGACCAGATTCGCGATCTGGCGCTGGCGGGCGATTTCCCGGACCCCGCCAACGGCAAGCGCGGGGATCTGATCCAGAAGGAAGTGCTGCCAGCCTATGTCGAGCACGCCCTGAGCTTCTTCGATACCAGCAGCATCAAGCCATTCAAGGTGGCGGTCGACGCCGGGAACGGCATGGCGGGGCGGACGATGCCGCTGCTCTTTCAGCACCTCCCCTGCGAGCTGGTGCCGCTCTATTTCGAGCTCGACGGAACTTTTCCGAACCATCCCGCCAATCCGATCGATCCGGCCGCGATGGTCGATCTGCAAAGAACCGTGGTCGAGCAGAAGTGCGATCTCGGGGTCGCTTTCGACGGCGATGCCGACCGCATGTTCCTGGTCGACGAAGCCGGCAAGCTGATCGGCGGGGACATCACGACCGCCATGGTCGCCATCCCTCTGCTGGAACAACATCCCGGTTCGACCATTTGCTACAACCTGATCTGCTCGCGCTCCGTGCCGGAAACGATCCTGGCGCACGGCGGCCGCCCCTACCGCACGCCCGTCGGCCATTCGCTGATCAAGAGGATCATGCGCGCCGAGGACGCCATCTTCGGCGGTGAGCACTCCGGCCACTACTACTTCCGCGACAACTGGTATGCCGATTCCGGGCTCATCGCGATGCTCGCCGTGCTCACCCTCCTCTCGAAAGATGACAAACCGCTTTCCGAGGTAGTGAAGCCGATCGAAAACCGCTTCCGCAGTGGCGAGATCAATCTCCAGGTCGAGGACAAACCGGCGGCCATCGCCCGCGTGAAATCGCACTTCATCGAACAGGGCGCCGCCGCGGACGAGTACGACGGCCTGACGATCGAATTTCCCGACCGTTGGTTCAACATCCGCGCCTCGAACACCGAGCCGCTGCTACGCGTCAATGTCGAAGGCGATACGCCCGAGGGAATGGAAACCTTGCGCGACGACGTGTTGCGTGTCATCGGCGCCTAGATGACCGCTGGCGATCGCGTTCGCATTGTCAAGCTCCGCCCCGATGGCAGCGAAGCCACGTCATATGACGGGGTGGAGCTTCCCGGTCCATTCCCCGAGGACTGGCGCGGTTTCCGGGCCGAATGGACGGTCGGCACTGTGCATGCCGGCGGTCTGATCTTCGAGATCGGGGACTATCTGCACGAGTATTTCTCACCCACGGCCTGGTTCGACGCTTTCGCGCTCTTCGCCCCGAATGGCCGGCTCAAAGGCTGGTACGGCAACGTCACCTGGCCAACCACCTTCGAACCCGGTCCAGACGGGGAAACGGTGGTCTGGCACGACCTCTATCTCGATCTGATCGGCTTTCCCGACGGTCACTACCTGATCCTGGACGAGGACGAGCTGGAGGCGTCCGACCTGATGGAATCGGAACCGGATCTGGTCACGCTCATTCTGCTGGCACGGGATACGATGATCGCCCGCTTCCAGGGTCGAGATTTTCCATTTCATGAGTCGTGACGAACGGAGACCGGGAGCTCCGGCAAGGAAGCCCCCGGTTCGAATTGTCTGTTTCTTACACGAACAGACCAAGGAAGTCAGAAGAAGTTGACGCCTCAGCCACCGGCGGTGGTGCGTCCGTCCCCTTCCTCTTGAACGAACGAGGGGGCGAACCCTTCCTCGTGGCACGGTCGGATACAGATCCTGCCTTGCTCTGGACCACAACAGGTCGAGATCGAACATGCCCAGTTTGGCGGACATTCGGCGCTGCTCGAACAGGACTGCAGACCGGCGCAGGGCTGATTTCGATGGCAGATGCCGATGCCTTCCACGGTGATGAAGCAGTTGCACCCGGCATCGTCCTCACAGCCGAACTCGATGCCTGCGCAGTCGGTGCCGACGCATCCGACGCATTCACCGTCGAGACATGCTTGGCCTTCTGGACAAACGATCGGACTATTGATGCACCCCTCGTCGGGGTCGCAACTGTCGGTCGTGCAGAGATCGCCGTCGTCGCAGCTAATAGGCGCCCCAGAGCAAACGCCACCGGAGCAGGTATCTGGCCCGGTGCACTCGTTACCGTCATTGCAGCCAAGGCCATCTTCGACCGGGCTGGCGAAACATTCGCCGCTTCCCGGATCACAGGTGCCGACGTTGCATTGATCGTCGAATCTCGAGCAATCGACCGCGGTTCCGACGCACTGGCCCGCCGCGTCGCAGGTGTCCGACTCAGTGCAGGCGTCACCATCGTCGCACGCAACGCCAGGCTGCGGAACCGCGACGCAGGTGCCCGCATCACAGGCGCCAACGTTGCACTGATCGGTGAACCCGCCGCACTCAGAATCGAGGCAGCAATCGGTGTAGACAAAGTCGCCATGATTGGCAATATGCTGGTCCAGCGCGTTCGTGCTGATCGTGATGATGTTGTACGGATTCGAAGCGGAACCAGTGAAATGGCAAATGGTGACGTTATCTTGGGCCGCTCGTCCCGTGACGAAGGTGGCCAGCGCCGCGACCGTGCCTCCCAGCACACCGCGTCGGCTCGTCGCCACTGAAAGTGACTTGACAAGTCCGTCGAATGTTCGACCGTCCATCGATACACGCTCCTTTCAATTCAGGACAGCACATTGGAATCGCTGGCGCGCCCTGCGCCGCGACACCTGTCCTGTAGCGCCTGAAAGAGAGGAGACCGAACGCGTCGAGAACCGGCGCGCCGTGTATCATTGAAAACCTTGCGCGGGACGACCGTTGGTCTCATCCCTCGTAGATTCAGCGAGCAGGTCTGGATGCGAAACTGGGCCTGCTCGTTGCATGTGCGGCGCAGCACAAAACGTCCCCCCAAGGGGGACTCCGACACCTGCCCGGCCCGGGCAATGACGTTTCAATGGATATCGAAGCGAAGGAATCGCGCATCAGAACGCGCTGGAGCATCGCCGGTTCACGGCGCGCAACGCGTGATACTCCCATCCGCGGAGCTGGCGCTGATTCGAAAGAACCGCACAACTGTCTCATGTCGATCACGCTGCCGAGAAGTATGGGAGGATGGAAGAAAGGAAGGAAGGGGGGCAAGCAACGGAGATCGATCGGATCCGAGCCGATCCTACGCCTGAAAACGTCGCCCGTCAATATGTCTAGTTCATAGAGAACTGCCAGCAGCTTTCCGAGATTACGATGCCAGCCGGTTGTATTTGGCCATGATCTCGGTCAACTGGCCGAGGGGGATCGCGTAAGCGGTGCGGTTGTCGGCGCCGGTGGTGTCGGTCGCCATGCAAAGCGCATTCACGATTGCCTCTTCGGTTGCCTCGACGGCCCCCGCGAAGAGTTTCGAAATCTCGGAGTTCGGGAAGGCCAGCACTGGCAGCGGCTCGCGTCCATCGTGCCGTTCGACATCGGTGTTGCCGGTCGAGAACGCGATGAAGATATCGCCACTGCTATCCCCGGAAATGCCACCAAGCCGCGCCAGCCCAAGTGAGGCGCGCTGCGCCATGCGGCGGCATTGGTGCGGTAGCAAAGGCGCGTCGGTCGCCACCACGATGATGATAGAACCAGCTTCCTTCTCACGCGAGATCGGCGGCGGAACCTTGTCGAAACCGAGCTCCCGCCCAACCGGCACACCGTCGATCCGCAGATCGGAACGCCGCCCATAGTTCGCCTGCACCAGCACGCCCACGGTGTACTCACCTGACGCGGTCGGCACAATGCGCGACGACGTGCCAATGCCACCCTTGAACTCATGACAGAGCATCCCGGTGCCCCCGCCGACGGTCCCTTCTTCGACCGCGCCATCGGAAGCCACGTCCATGGCCGCGTCGACATGCTCGGCGCGCACATGGAAGCCGTTGATGTCATTGAGGACACCGTCGTAGGTCTCGCACACAACCGGCAGCGAAAATTGCAGTCGCCAATCCTTGTCGACGCGCACCGAGCGACGAATAATGGCCTCGTGCACCGCTCCCACGCTGTGCGTGTTCGTGATGGCAATCGGCGTGGTCAAGAGTCCGGATTCGGCGATCCAGTGCGTGCCGGTCATCTCGCCATTGCCATTGAGCGAGTGAAATCCGGCAAAAAGCGGATGCTTGCCGATATCGTCACGCGGGATGATGACGGTCACCCCGGTGCGCACCGGTCCTTCGCCGACGACCAATTCTCCCTCGCCCGATATCAGGGTGGTCTGCCCCACCCTAACCCCGGCCACATCGGTGATCGCATTCTTGGGACCCGGCTCGAGGGCGCCGAGCACGATACCGATTTCCCGCGCGCGGGCGCGACCGTTTGCTCGCAATGTCATCGATTCCATCCTGTGCGTCGAGCGTCGAGCGGGCAACGCAGCTGTTCCCGCCGGGCTGCTTCGGACCATTTCGAGGGCGGCGGTTCCCCGGGTTCTTCGACCGGCGCCGGCTGCAGCGATACGAGCATCGCCACCAGCTCCGCCTGGGTCGGCTCGGGCTCGATCAGAAAGCGCGGTACGAAGAGCTCGTCATCGCTCATAGTGGGATATTCCCGTGTTTCCGCCGGGGAGTCGCCACCCGCTTGGTGCGGGCCAGCTCCAGCGAGCGGATCAGCCAGCGCCGGGTTTCACGCGGCATGATGACATCGTCGATATACCCGCGCGCCGCCGCCTGAAAGGGACTCGAGAAAAGATCCTCGTAATTCGCTTTGAGCTCATTGCGCAGCGCAACTGGGTCGCTCGCCTCGGCCAGCTCCCGCCGGTAGAGCAGATTGACCGCCGCTTCCGGCCCCATCACCGCAATCTCTCCAGTCGGCCAGGAGCAGACGAAATCGGCCCCGATATTGCGCGAGTTCATCACGACATATGCTCCCCCATACGCCTTGCGGGTGATGACCGTCACCCGCGGCACGGTCGCCTCGCAGAAGGCATAGAGCAGCTTGGAGCCGTGCCGGATGATGCCGGCATATTCCTGATCGGTTCCCGGCAGGAACCCGGGCACGTCTTCGAACACGACCAGCGGGATCGAAAAGGCATCGCAGAAGCGAACGAATCGCGCCGCTTTTTCGCTGGCATCGATATCGAGGGTTCCGGCCAGTACCTGCGGTTGATTGGCCACCACGCCGACGCTATAGCCGTCGAGTCGCCCAAAGCCGCAGATAATGTTGCGGGCAAACGCCGCCTGCACCTCGAGAAAATCGCCATCGTCGAGCGTGGCGCGGATGACCTCGTGCATGTCATACGGCTTATTCGAGTTCTCGGGCACGATCGAATCGAGCGCCTCGACCATCCGCTCCGGGTCGTCGCCGGTTTGGAACCGCGGCG
This sequence comes from Thermomicrobiales bacterium, assembly GCA_035708745.1. Lineage (GTDB taxonomy): Bacteria > Chloroflexota > Chloroflexia > Thermomicrobiales > UBA6265 > JAMLHN01. The sequence goes on from DASTFJ010000012.1 coordinate 18,708, forward strand.
CGTCGTCGAGATTGTTCAAGGGGATATAGCTGAGCAGCACGCGCACCAGCTCATTCAGATCGTCTTCGTCGGACGCGTTGAAATGCGCCACCCCGCTGACCCGGTTGTGCGTGTCGGCGCCCCCCAGCTGCTCGTGGGTGACCGTTTCACCGGTGACCGTCTTGATCACATCCGGCCCGGTGATGAACATCTGGCTGATCTTATCGACCATGATGACGAAATCGGTCATGGCCGGCGAATAGACCGCGCCACCGGCGCACGGTCCGGCGATGATCGAGATCTGCGGCACCACCCCCGACGCACGGACATTGCGGTAAAAGACATCGCCATACCCGGCGAGCCCTTCGACACCTTCCTGGATGCGCGCCCCGGCCGAGTCGTTGATCCCGATGATCGGGCAGCCGTATTGCTCCGCCAAATCCATGATGCGCACGACCTTCTCGGCAAACGCCTCACCCAGCGAGCCGCCGAACACGGTGAAATCTTGCGAAAAAATCGCGACCTTGCGGCCGTCGATTGTGCCGAACCCGGTCACCACGCCATCGCCATAGGGATTGCTCTCACCCATACCGAAATGGCTGGCCCGATGCTGCACCATCGTACCGAGCTCTTCGAACGATCCTTCGTCGAGCAACCGCACGACCCGCTCGCGCGCGCCGCGCTTGTCGCGCCGGGCCTGCCGGATGGCCGCGGCTTCATGCTGCGCCTCGATGTCGGACTGGATGGTCGCCAGCCGCTCGGTCTTGCTCTGTTGCCCTGCCTGAATCGTCATTACGCACTCGCTCGATGCTCGCCGAAGACCCGCTTCAGCGCGTTCACGATCTGTCCCAGAGTCGCTCCAGCCAGGAAGGCATTCTTCATGACCGGAAGCAGGTTGTCATTCCCACGCGCGGCGACTTCGACTCGGTCGAGCGCCGGATCGACCACGCTGCGATCCTGCGCGCCCTTGTAGGCCATCACCCGTGCGACTTGCAGGTCGACGGCGGCCCGGTCGATACGCTGAATCTGGACGCCGGAGCCGCTTTCCTCGGATACATACTTGTTGACGCCGACGATCACGCCCTCGCCCGATTCGCGCTGGAGCTCGAGGCGATAGGCATTCTCGGCAATCGCCGCTTGCACGAAGCCTTCGTCGATCGCATCGATCGCGCCGCCGTAGGCATCGACCTGCGCGATCCAGTTCAGTGCCTGCCGCTCGAGTTCGTCGGTCAGCGATTCGACGAACCATGAACCGGCCAGCGGGTCGGCAGTCGCGGTAACGCCGGTTTCCTCAGCCAGGATCTGCTGGGTGCGCAGCGCCAGGGTGGCGGCGTGCTCGGTCGGCAGCGCGAGCGCTTCGTCGAAGCCGTTCGAATGCAGACTCTGGGTACCCCCAAGTACTGCCGCCAGGCACTGATAGGCGACCCGCACGATGTTGTTTTCGGGTTGCTGCGCGGTGAGGGTGACGCCGCCGGTCTGGGTATGGAAACGGAGCATCCACGATTTTGGATCGGTTGCGCCGAACTGCTCACGCATGATCCTCGCCCACATGCGTCTGGCCGCCCGGAATTTGGCAGCTTCCTCGAAGAGGTTGTTGTGGGATGCGAAGAAGAAACTCAGTCGCGGCGCGAAATCGTCGACCGCCAACCCGGCTTCGGTGGCGGCCCGCACGTAGGCGATGCCGTTTGCCAGCGTAAAGCCGATCTCTTGCGCCGCCGACGCACCCGCTTCGCGAATGTGATACCCCGAAATCGAGATCGTATTCCACGATGGCAGCACGCGGCTGCAGTAGTCGAAGGTATCGACCACGAGCCGCATCGAGGGCCGCGGCGGAAAGATGTAGGTGCCGCGCGCCGCGTATTCCTTGAGGATATCGTTCTGGATCGTACCGCCCAGCATCGCGGGATCGGCGCCCCGCTCCTCGGCCACGATCTGATAGAGCAGCAACAGGAGCGACGCTGGCGCATTGATCGTCATCGACGTTGTGACCGTGGTCTGATCGATCCCGTCGAAGAGGATGCGCATATCGTCGAGCGTCGAGATCGGCACTCCCGTGCGGCCGACCTCACCCAGCGCCCGCGGATCGTCGGAATCGAGCCCCAACTGCGTCGGCAGGTCGAACGCGACACTCAAACCGGTCTGGCCCCGGGAAAGTAACAGGTGATAGCGCCGGTTGCTCTCTTCGGCCGAAGCGAACCCGGCGTATTGCCGCATGGTCCAGGGGCGTCCCCGGTACATCGTTGGGTAGATACCACGCGTGTAGGGATAGACGCCCGGGTCCTCCGCCGGTCCTTCGGCGTCGCCCGCCCGATAGACCGGTTGGATCTCGATCTCCGAGTCAGTCACGATCTGTTTTGCGGTTGGTCTACGGGTCGAACTCGTTGCCATTGGCATTCCTCACTCCGACCCGTAAGGATACGGGAGGAAGAGCGTGTTCGGGGCCGTCGCACGTCAGCTGTAGTGCAGAACGTCCCTGTTCTGCTGTTGCCGGGCACCTTGCCCAAGCAGGATACAGAGGCTGCATGACGACCGAGGTTGGCTATCGCTTGGGGGGTGAATCGTCGACCAGTTCGGTGAGGACGCCGTTGCACGACTCGGGGTGCAGAAAGGCGATCCGCCAGCCATGGGTGCCGATGCGCGGGGATTCGTCGATCAGGCGGACACCCTCGTGCTCGAGTCGCTTCAGCTCGCCGTCGAGATCGAGCGTGCGATAGGCGACGTGATGCATGGTATCGCCCCGCTTGGCGAGGAATCGCGCGATTGGGCTGTCGGGGTCGGTGGGAGTGATCAGCTCGACCCAGCCGGCTCCGCTGGCAAAGGTGACCGCCTCGATTTGCTGGTGCGGCATCAGCCAGCGCTCGCCGCCCGAGAAGCCCAGTCGCTCATAAGTCACGAGCGCGGCATCGAGATCGGAAACCACGATGCCAACGTGATGAAGCTCCAGCCGGCTGCCGAGCGGTTCACTCACGCGTCGACCTCGTCGACCGGATTGTCCGCATCGGCCTGATCGTCTTCGGTTTGATCGAACGATTCGTCCGTGACCGCGGTCGGTGAGCCAACGACCGTCACACCGGCCGTCGGCGCTGGGTGCTCTTTGCCGATCGGAAGCTTGTCTTCACGCAGGATCGTGCCGCGTTTGCGCGCACCGATCAGCTCGAAATAGGCGCGCAGCACTTTATCGGCGATCGGCACCGCATAGCTCGAGCCTTCGCCGCCCTCTTTGAGGAAGACGGTCACGACCACCTCGGGCTCGTTATAGGGCGCGTAGCTGGTGAACCAGGCATGTGAGTCCTGATAGGTGCCGTCGTCCCGCTTGATACCCACCTCGGCAGTACCGGTTTTGCCCGCGATCTCGATCGTGTCCTCACCTTTTGGATTGGTGAACGGCCATTTGGTGATGAGCTCACCCGTCTCCAGGTCGTACGTCGCGTTCGCCGTGCCAGTTTCGACATTGGTAACCCGCCACATGCCCTCTCGCACAACGTCGAGGTGTTCCTGCTTCAGTTTCATCTGCCGCAGACTCTCGGTCGCAAATCCCTGGATGGTCGCGCCGGTATCGTCGACCGTTTCCAGCAGGAGCCGTGGACGATGGATTTGTCCGCCATTGGCGATCGCCGCGGTATTGACTGCCATCTGCAGCGGTGTAGCCAGGAAGAAGCCCTGCCCGATCGAGGTGTTGATCGTGTCGCCGGCCGACCATCCTTCTTCGTAGATCTCGTTCTTCCATTCCGGATCGGGCACCAGGCCCTCCGCTTCGAATGGCAGCTCGATGCCCGTCGGCTGGCCGAACCAGAATCGATCGAACAGATTGTCGTGAATTCGCTGAATGCCAAGTCCCTGAAAAAAGTGCAGATCACCCTTTTCTCCACTGTCGTAGTAGAGATCGCGGTAATGCAGGTTCATCTGCGCGCCTTCTGGTTTCTGTTCCGGTGTGCCGACGTTATAGAAATAGACATCACACGAGCGTTCCAGTGCATCGATCATGTTGAGCGTGCCATGGCCACCGTCGGTTTTCTGCCAGCAGAGATAGCGATCACCGCGCGACTCGTCCCAGGTGTACGGGACCCAGATACCGCTGGTGCAGGTGAACTCTGTGTCGGCCGTGGTCGTGCCCTCGTGTAACGCGGCCATCGCCATGAAGATCTTCAGGGTGGACCCGGGCGGGAAGTGATCGGCGGCCGCCTTGTTGACCAGCGGGCTGTTCTCGTCTTCGGTATATTCGAGATATTTCCTGGTCGAAATGCCTTCGACGAAGAGCTGGTTGTCATAGAGCGGGAAGCTTGCGAGCGCCAGCACATCGCCGTTGCGCACATCGAGCACCACGACGGCGCCGGCGCCGGCCTTGTATTCGTGCGGTTCGGCCGGCGGGTTCGCCTGATCCTTCAGGTAGCGATCCTCATTGGCAAACGCCAGCCCCTCCTCGAGCGCGGCGGTCGCGGCCGATTGCAGCTCCATGTCGATCGTCAGCTTCAGATTGCGGCCCGGAACGGGCGGATTCTCGTAGATCTGGCGCGTTTCGATGCCGAGACCATCGACCTCGACGAATCGGCCACCGCGGTTTCCACGCAACACTTTTTCCATCCACAGCTCGAGGCCGAGCTTGCCGATGGTGTCGTCGTATTCGTAATACGAGGCGCCCGCCGGTGTCTGATTGGTGGGGTCCTGCCGTTCTTCCTCGATGACCGGGCCGACATAGCCCAGTACATGAGACATCACTTCGCCGGTCGGGTAGCTACGCACCAGCGCCGTGTCGTTCAGTTCGATGCCGGGGAGATAGAGCCGGTTCGCTTCCAGCGTTAGCGCGATCTCGCGGGAAACATCTCGCTTGATGACCACAGGAAGATCGGGAACCGCGGTGTTCTCGACCAGATAATCGAACCGGTTGATGACTTTGACGCCCGGTAGCTCCTGCGCTGCCGCCCGGAACAACGGCGCCTGATCGTCGGTGAATTGGTCGACCTCGACCAGATAATTGTATTTCGAGCGAATGTTCACGATGCGCAGGAACTCGTCGATCGTGTCCTTCTTGGTGAGGCCGAGCAGACTGGCAACCCGGCGAAAGACCGTATCTTCACTACCCTCCGGAACGGCGTTCGGATCGATGACCAGCACTTCCGGCAGCCGGAGCGCGGAAATGATGGTAGCGCGCACACGCTCTCGGTCGGTGGTTTCCTTTTCCGGCAATTCGGAGGGGATGACCCGCACTTCCCAGACGCGCCGGTTTTCGGCCAACGCCCGCCCCTTTCGGTCGAAGATCAATCCGCGCACCGGTTTCTCGGTGACGAAGCGCCGGGTCGTGTTGGCAGTCTCTTTCTGGTAGTAATCGCCCTGGACGATCTGCATATATCCCAGGCGGGTCGTCAGCGCCGCGAATCCGGCGACGATCGCCCCTTTCATCAGGAAGACGCGCCGGTTCAGATAAATCTGATCCGAGCGCATCCAATCGCGCCGCTTGCTTTTGGTTTTGCGTTGTCCGGGCGGATCGTAGGGGATCCGTTTGCGGCCTCTAAACATTTCGGGAGCTCACAGGTCGTTGTGCGAGGCTGCCAATCAGATAGATGGGCGGCACGATCATCACATTCAGGACAGTCTGCAGCATGATGATCCGCAGGAGTGGAGCGATCGAGATCGCTGAGCCCCCCGCACTTCGCACCAAGAGTAAAACGAGCGCGTGCAGAAAGGTAGCAATCACACATGCCACGATCGGCACGATCAGATTGCTTTGAAAAAAAGCCCGGCCAGATAATGCCCCGAGCAACACCACGGGCAACAGGGCCAGCGCATTTGCTCCCAGGGGATCGAGCGCCAGCGTATCGAGCAGAATGCCGGTCAGAAAGGCCCAGAGCAGCCCCTCGCGCACACCGCGCACCGCACTCCAGACGAGAATGATGACCAGGGTGACGTCGGGAAAGATGCCGATCAGCTCGCTGTTGGGAAACACCGTCGCCTGCATGAGGGCAAAAAAGACCAGCGAGATGGCGAGGACGACCGAGGCCATGGGCGACCCGGATCAGGAACGAGGAATCGGCGCATAGGCGGCGATCCTGCTGAACATCGATCGATTCGGCTCGTCACGGCGTTCGGAACGGGCTCGCCCAACCGCCTGCCGGTGCGCTCGCTGCTCCAAGTCGTCCGCGAGCGGAACCAACTCGGGATCCTGCCCGCGGTATTCCAGCCCGCGCGCGATCAGCCAGTCGGCCAGCGTCGGATTCTTCGGCAGAATCGAGCCGTGCAAGTAGCAACCGACCGCATTTCGGTATTTCGCGCCCTCGGTGCCGTCCGTACCGTTGTTGCCCCGACCGTGGACGATGCGCCCCATCGGTTCCGCCCCAGATCCGAGCCAGGTGAGCCCGCTGTGATTCTCGAATCCGATCAGCTCGCCCCATTGGCTCTCGGCCACGACATTGCCGATGAAGCGTTCTCCGCCCGCTTCGGTTTCGGCATCGAAAATGCCGATACCCGGCAGCGGCTCGGCATCGTGCGGCCGGTAGACTTTTCCGAAGAGTTGATACCCGCCGCAGACAGTCAATGCCGCGGCGCCATTCTCGATCGCGCTCTGCAAGATCTCGCCTTTTTTCCCGGCCAGGTCCCGCGAAACCGCGATCTGTTCCTGGTCTTGCCCCCCGCCGAAGAAGAACACGTCGATGTCACTCGGAATCGCATCGTCGATATCGAGCTCGATCACGTGTGGTTCGATCCCGCGCCACGCAGCGCGTTGCGAAAGGACGATCACATTGCCGCGATCGCCATAGATGTTCATCTTGGTTGGGTAGAGCCAGCCGATGCGGAGGGTGCGTGCGACGCTCACCTTCATTCCTCCCAGAAGCGCTCGACTGCGCCTGCATTGCCGAGGATTTCCCGTACCGCCAGCATAGCGGTGTAGGTCGGCAGAATCGAGACGTCTTTCGAGTCACTGGTGCGCTGCAGGAAGGTCGTCAACGCCTGGTCGATTGGACCGTCCAATGGCATCAGGCGGGATTCCTCCACCCCTGCATACTTGAGCCGATTCGCCATATCCGCCCCGCGCATCCCCGCGGTCGCGATCGGCAACGTCCCCGCGGCCAACATCTCGAAATCGACATCCCAGAGCCAGGAAACATCGCGTCCATCGGCGAATTCGTCGTTGATGACGATGAGGGTCGGCGCGGCCAGCTCACTGCCTCCGCCGGTGATCGTGCGCAGCACCTCGTTGAATCCGACCGGGTTTTTCACGAGCGCGATGGAGATTTCACGTCCCTGCCAGCGCACCCGCTCTGCCCGGCCAAACGGTGAGCGGAAATTTTCCAGTGCCGAACGAATCGTCGCTGGATCGATGCGCAGCGCGAAAGCAGCCGCGACTGCGGCAGTCACGTTGTAGGCGTTGTAGATGCCAGGTACGTGCACGGTGACGTCGCGGATCGCCTGCCCATTGCCCTCCACCGACATGGTCAATGAAGCCATGCCATCCAAGCGCACCGCGGAACCGGTGACATCGAGCGCCGGACGCTGGTAGCCGCAGCTCGTGCAAAGCCAATCGCCCAAATGCCCGAGGTAGAGCTCGCGATAGGTCAGATCGGCCCCGCACTTGCGGCAGATGGCGGCATCGGCGGCATGTGGTAACTCGTCCAGCGTGTGCTCCGGAATCCGCAACCCGAAGGTTGTGCGCGGCGCATCGAGTCCGGCAGTGATCGTGGCAAGCGTCGGGTCGTCGACATCGACGAGCAGACACGTGGTCGGCGGCAGCCGGCCAAAGGCTGCTTTCCACCGCGTGCCGACCGTATTCAGCTCGCCATAGCGGTCGAGCTGATCTCGGAAAAGATTGTTCAGCACGACCAGTCGCGGTTTCACCAACCGCAGGATTTCCGGCAGCGCCGCCTCGTCAGATTCGATAACGGCCATTTGAGCATCCGGCTCGCCAGACAGCGAGGCGTGTTCGATGAATGTCGCCGCCACGCCCCGGGCAAGATTCGAACCCGACCGGTTGTGAATGACCGTCCGGCCGGACGCCTCGATGATGTCCGCGATCATGCGCGAGGTAGTCGTTTTGCCATTGGTGCCGGCCACTACCACGGCGCCATCTGACAGCCGCTCCGCAATGCGCGAAACGACCTCGGGATCGATCTGCAGCGCCAGCAGTCCGGGCGCCGCTGTGCCACCTCCGCGACCGGTGCGCCGCAGCGCCGCCAGCGCGGCCTTGGACGCGCCAATCGAAGCCGCCCGCCGGACGGAACCCAGCGGCGACCTAGGAACCATTCTGGTCATCTCCATCGCTGACGATGACCGCGACAATCGAGAGATCATCGAAATTGGTCGCCGGCAGGATCTGAATCGTTTGCGAGTCGCCCTGGTTATCGACTTTGGGCTCGCCGGTCACTTTTCCAATGATGATGGCGGGCGGGATTTGGGCAGTTTGTGAATCGCTCTCGTCCGATGTGACGACGGCTTCGTCCTTCTCTGGAGTGATATCCCGGTCGACATACCGCATTTCTACCCGGCCGCCGTATTGCCATTGCCCATAGGCGATGCCTTCCCCCTTGGTGTCGAGCAGCTTTGCCCCCACCTGGAAGGTCGCGTCGATCACCAGCGTCACCCGGGCAGAGTGCTCTTCGACCGCGGTGACGACACCGACGAGATAATTGGGATCGATGACTGCCATGCCAACATCGATGCCGTCGGCTTTGCCCTTATCGATTGTCACCAGTTTCTGCAGGCCACTGGGATCGGGGTTGATGACCTTGGCGACGACCAGCTCCCACTCCGGATGCGCGTCTTGCACTCCGAGGACTTTCTGCAATTGGGACACTTCGTCCTGCTGCGATTTGAGGACTGCGTTCTCGGCCAGTGCCTCATCGCGCTCTTTCGTCACCTGAGCAAGCTGCACTTCGAGCGGCGTCTGATTGTCATTGCGGTCAGTCACCCGGTCGATCCAGGAAACCGCCGGATCGACCACGCCGCGCAAACCGCCACGCAAGGGATCGAGCGCGCCGCCGTTATCCAGAGCGATCAATCCGACGGCAACCACGATGAACAGGATCACGAGCAGGATCGTCTGCCGGATGCCAATCGTGGACACGAGTCAAATCCTTGGGGAACAGAGCGTCGAGTCGCGCATCCGCACCTGTCAGCAGGCCGGATGCGGCGGGCATGGCAGCATAGCACTCGTTGCTGAATTCTTCGACGCGAACCGAGCTTTATGTCCGGTCGCGCCAAAATCAGCCGGTCGGCCGCAGCTCCTGGCCTCCGGCCAGCGCCCGCTCGTACAGGTGCAACGCCTCGGCCACCCGTCCCGTTCCCCGCGCCACGCAGGTGAGCGGATCCTCGGCCCGGTAGACCGGCATGCGCAGCTCGTTCTGCAACCGCCGGTCGAGCCCGTGTAACAGAGCGCCGCCACCAGCCAGCACGATGCCATTTTCCATGATGTCCGCCACCAGCTCGGGCGGCGTCTCTTCGATGGCGGTCTTGACCAGCTCGACAATGGTATTCACCGGCTGAGAGATCGCGTCGCGCAGCTCTACCGAGCTGACCTCGACTGCCTTCGGCAAGCCAGTCAACAGGTCACGTCCTCGTAGGGTGACCCGAATTTCTTCCTCGAGCGGATACGCCGAGCCAGCCGCAATCTTCGCGTTCTCGGCGGTGCGTTCGCCGATAACCAGGTTATGGTCGCGGCGGGCATATTGAATGATCGAATCGTCGATCTCGTCGCCGGCCACCCGGATCGAGTGGTTGACCACGATGCCGCCCAGCGAGATGACCGCAACCTCGGTGGTGCCGCCGCCGATGTCGACGATCATGCTGCCGATCGGCTCGTTGATTGGAAGCCCCGCGCCGATCGCAGCGGCCATCGGCTCCTCGATCGTATATGCCTCACGGGCGCCGGCGGAAAGAGCCGCATCCTTGGCGGCGCGCTTTTCCACCTCGGTCACACCCGAGGGAATGCCGATGACAACGCGCGGATGCGGCGCCATCATGCGTTGCATATGCACCTTGCGAATGAAGTAATGCAACATCATTTCGACAGTGTCGAAATCGGCGATGACGCCATCCTTGAGCGGCCGCACGGCAATGATGCTTTCCGGCGTCTTCCCCACCATCGCCTTACCCTCGACCCCGACGGCGAGCGCCCGTTTGGTCTTGGTGTCGATGGCAACTACGGACGGCTCGGAAATGACGATGCCCTTGCCGCGAACGTAGACAAGTGTGTTCGCGGTGCCGAGGTCGATACCCAGGTCCCGGCTAAAGAACCCAAAAAGGGCCGCCAGAGGACGTATCATCAGTAGGACTCTCCATCGGCGTTTCGATTACACGCCCGAGCATCGCGATTTGCCTGCAAACTCACCGCTGAACGCATTTGATTGGTACAGGAATGAGCGCATCGAAATTACCGGCAAGTGTAGCACGGAGGTTCGGCCGGTTGAAGGTTATGGCAACTTCTAACGCTTCGGCGCAAGCGTACCACACCTCGCTCTCCGCGGAGTGAAATCGCCGCCGCGGATAACTGCAAAACATTCGCTGGAAGCGGCACCTGCTTCATTTCCGAAAGGCACCCAATGAGCTTCGATATCCGACAGGCACTCCCAGATGAGCTTTCTACGCAGCTCCCGGAAACGCCACACGAACTACCGCTGGACCGTCAAAAGGTGGTCGAGCTGGTTGCCCGAGTCCGCGAGGGCGAGCAGGTCGACTTGCTATCCGAGCTGCTGGCCGCGATCGACTGGCGGTCGGCCTTCTCGGATGAGACCGGCCGGCCGCTCGATTTGGAAGAGATTGCGCGCCTGCACGCCTACTATCGCGAAAAGTTCAGCGACATCGGCCCGATCTTTCTCGCCGATCTGATCTCGACCGAGTTCATGACCGAGCAACGCGCCCAGGGGGACATCGTCTTCAGCGATCAGCTCATGGAGCTTTATCGCAAATATCCCGACCTCTGGAACGAAATCCGTCAGTTCTTCCGCCGCAAGGAAACGGTCACGGGATTGTTGTTGTTGTCCTCAAAGGACACGAACCGCTAGCGAAATCGCTTCGCTTGTGCAATCGGTCGGTCGCTCGTACGATTGATCGAGATATTGCCAGAAAGGAGGATTGCCCCTTTGACCGCACCACGAATCGAACCAGAAGGGGTCGTCTTGCATTTCGTCGACCGGGAAGAAGGCGCTGAGATCCTCGATCGGCAAGCCCAGAAATATCTGAGGATGTCGGGACCCGAGTTCGCGCGTGCGTTCTGTGCGGGCGAGCTCGACATCGAAGAGACCAATGTCATGCGTCTGTATTTTCTTTTGGGGCTGGCTGGAATAGAGTGCAATGCCGGGACGGACCCCGACTGAGGCGTACTTTCGATACATCGAACCCATCCAGCGAGCGCTCAACTTTATTGCAGTTGGGCGCTTCTCTGTTGGGCGAGATGCTCGCGGATTGCGAATCGCAGCGATCGAAAATGCCACGCTCAACAACGGCGATGCCACATCAATCAGATCGACATCGCTCGGACCGCTGTTTCTGACGACAGGGCTCAGACTGCGAATCGTTCGTATTGACCTCGGCAACGAACCGTTCGATTGTCAGATGAGAGGGTATTGGTATTCAATCTTCGCGCCAGCTGAAAAGGAGATCATCTCGTTTCACTGGACGCCAGACGTGACAGGATTGGAGCGCTCATTCCCGCATATGCATATCGGTAACGTCGTCAGCGGCGGTGGATCAGTACTTCCCGATCGGTTTCACAAGCTGCACATACCCACTGAAGTCGTCCCCGCCGAAGCAATCGTTCGTTTTGCCATCGAGGAGCTGGGAGTCGTAGTTCGCTCAGGCTTGGATCGAGCTACAGTCCTACAAGCGCTCTCGGTCCACTCTCCGCAACCGCTCCGATAAGCAAAAGACTCAGTTCGTTACTCCGGGCGCTCGACCCAAACGGCCCGCGACAATTGCCGACCGATGACGTGCACCTGCCCGCCGACTTCGATACGGGTCAGCTCGTCGAACGGCAGCCGCTCCACGATGCGCACCCCCGCGCCCGGAATCAACCCCAGCTCGGCCAAATATCGCAATTGCTCGGGATCACGATCAGAAACGCGGACTACCGTCGCGACCGCGCCATCGGCCAGCTCTGCCAGTGGGAGATCGAGATTTTCCGGCACCAACCCTTCTCGGGTGGGAATGGGATCGCCGTGCGGATCGCGGGTGGGGTAGCCGAGGTACAAATCCATCCGTGCTTCGAGCTCGTCGGAAACGTGATGCTCCAGCTTTTCCGCTTCCTCATGGACCTGATCCCAGGGATACCCCAGCGTCTCGGCGAGATACAGCTCCAGCAATCGGTGATGGCGCACCACTTCTAACGCGATTTTTTCGCCGGCCGGGGTGAGCTCCACCCCCTGATAACGGGTGTGTCGCAGCAGGCGCATCTCGTCCAGACGCTTCACCATATTCGTCACCGATGGGCCGGATACGCCAAGCTCGTCGGCCAGCAGCTGCGTGGTTGCGGGCTTACCGTCCATCTTTAGCCGGTAGGCCGCCTTGAGGTAGTCCTCCATGGCATGGCTGACCTGTGGCACAGGGATCGGCTCTCGGTTGTCCGCAGACCCATCGTCGGGTGAGATCACGTCGGTTCGTCGCTCCAGGCGCCCCGGCGGCGCCAGTACCCCGAAATGCTGGGCTCGCGAGCGGACGATGTCAAGCGCCGGGGCATTCCGCTGGTATTCTCTCCGATGGTTCGAATACGGGCAGGAACGAGGAGTCGATCGTGTCGGAAACGTTGGAAACGGAAATCAAGGCGGAAGCGGAGGTCGAAGACGAGGTCGTCCAACCACGGGAAACGCCGCTCGGCAACCGGATTCTGCTCATCTACGCCCATCCAGACGACATGGAATTTGGCACCGGCGGAACCGTCGCGCGCTGGGCGTCCGAGGGATGCGAAATCTGCCTGTGCGTCGTTACCGATGGATCGAGCGGAAGTGACGATCCCGAGATGACTCCGGCAAAGCTCAGGGCCACCCGGCGCAAAGAGCAGCTCGCCTCCAACCAGATTCTGGGGATCCAATCGCTGGTCAATCTCGACCGGCAGGACGGCATGATCGTTCCCGATCTCTCACTTCGCCGCGATCTGGTGCGCGTCATTCGCGAATTCCGCGCGGATGTGGTCGTTTGCCAGGATCCCACCAGCTGGTTCCACGGCAACCAGTACATCAATCATCCCGATCACCGCGCGGTCGCGATCGCGGCGGTCGAGGCAATTTTCCCAGGCGCGGGAAACCGCAACTACTTCCCTGAGCTGTTGGAGGAAGGCCTGGAGCCGATCAAGATCCATGAAGTCTATATCTCCAATCCGCAGCAACCGGATGTGTGGGTCGATATCACCGACTTCATGGACCGGAAGATCGAAGCGCTCCGGCAACACAAAAGCCAGATGGGTGATTGGGACCCAGCGCCCATGCTACGCAAATGGGCCGAGGAAGACGGCAAGAAACGGACGCCGCCGGTCGCATTTGCGGAAGACTTCCGCTATATGAAGATCGAAGGTTGAGCGTGGCCGATCCGCTCGAAGTGCAGCTCAACCAGCTGTTGGCCGAGCGGGGGCGTCCAACGCTCGCCACCGCGGAATCATGCACCGGGGGATCGGTCGCGGCGCGCATCGCATCGATCTCCGGCAGCTCGGCGTATTACCTCGGCAGCGTGGTGTCGTATTCCAACGACGTTAAACACAATGTGCTCGGCGTCTCCTGGCCGGTGCTCGAGGAGCGCGGAGCCGTCAGCGCGGAATGCGCGCGCGCGATGGCGATGGGAGCGCGCACGGTCATCGGCAGCGATATTGCCGTTTCGACCACCGGAATCGCCGGCCCGCTTGGCGGTACGCGGCGTAAGCCGGTCGGACTGGTTTACATTGGTATTGCAACTCCGACCTGGCTGGAAGCGTTCGAGTTCCACTTCGATGGGGACCGCGCGCAGGTCATCGAGCAGTCGGTGCAGCAGGCGCTGACGCTGCTGCTCCAGGGCTCCAGGCGGATGGTTGCCGAAGACTAGCCAATAAGGAGTCATTCATTGTCATCCCCGTATCACAAGAGCGTGCTGGACAACGGCGTGCGCGTGGTCACCGGTCCGATGTCGGGCGTCAAGTCCGCCAGCCTGATCCTCTATTTCGATGTCGGCTCGCGTTTCGAGCAGCCGGAGGTCGCCGGGGTATCGCATTTTCTCGAGCATATGCTCTTCAAGGGCACCGAAAAGCGGCCTGACGCCAAGATGATCTCGGAGGAAGTCGAAGGCGTCGGTGGCATTCTCAATGCCGGAACCGGACGCGAATCGACCAACTATTGGGCCAAGGTGCCCAGCACCAAGACCGATCTGGCATTCGACGTGTTGGCCGATATGCTGAATTCCTCGTTGATCGACGCGAAGGAGCTCGAAAAAGAGCGCTCGGTCATCGTGGAGGAAATTCGCGGCACCGAGGACTCGCCGGAAGAGCTGGTCCACGAGGTGATCGACGAGGTGATCTGGGGGACCGATCCCGTTGGCCGTCCGATCGCTGGTTCGGTCGAAACGGTCAATGCCGTCTCACGCGAGCAGATGGTCGATTTTTGGAAGCGCAACTATCTCCCCAGGCGGATGGTCGTGGCGGCCGGCGGCGATATCGAACACGAGCACATCGTCGAGCTGAGCGAAAAATACTTTGGCAACCTGGCGCACTATGGCGAGCCGGATACCTTCGTACCGGCCAAAGTCGAGCAGACCGAACGGCGCCTTCATGTGGTGGAGCGCCCGACCGAGCAGGCGCATCTCTGCATCGGGCTGCCGGCGCTGCCTTTCACCACCGAGCGCCGCTACATTCAGGGCACCATCGAAGCAATTCTTTCCTCTGGTATGAGCTCACGGCTTTTCCAGGAGATTCGGGAGAAGCGCGGGTTGGTGTATTCCGTTTATGGCTATTTCCGGCCGTACGAGGATGTCGGGCAGGGCGTGATCTACGCCGGCACGGATGTCAAACGGGTGCCCGAGGCGATCGGTGCGATCTGCGGCGAACTCGCCCGGTTGCGCGACGAGGGGGTGCCGCTGGAAGAGCTCGACCGCACCAAAGAGCTGCGCAAGGGTCGCCTGCTGATGGGACTCGAAGACAGCCGGTCGATGGCAAGCTGGGTTGGGAGCCAGGAGCTCGTCTACGGCGAGATTCTGACACCCGAGGAGGTGACCGCGAAGATCGAGGCCGTCACCGCCGAACAAGTACACGAGTTGTCCAAAGAGCTTTTCAAGTCAGACCTGCTCAGCCTGGCGCTGATTGGTCCCTTCTCGGACAACGCGCCCTTCCGCGACGTTCTGTCGTTGAACTAACGCCATGACCTACGATCCGTCACTCGAACTGATCGACCTCGCCCTGCGGGAGGACCTATCGCTGGGTGACCTCACCAGCGAGGCAACGGTGCCGATCGATCGGCAGGCGACCGCCACGATGCTGGCCAAGCAGGATGGCGTCATTTCCGGGATGGCGGCCGCGCGCGCAGTCTTCACCCGAATCGATCCCTCGGTTCGGTTCGAGGCGCTCGTCGCCGACGGCGATCAGGTCAGTCGCGGCACGAAGCTGGCGGTCATCTCGGGCAATGCACGCTCCATTCTGGCGGCTGAACGCACCGCGCTGAATTTCATCCAGCGGCTTTCGGGCATTGCGACAGTCACCGCTGCCTATGTTGCTCAGGTCGCGGGCACCGGGGCCGCGGTGATCGACACGCGCAAGACCACGCCAGGGTTGCGCGCGCTCGAAAAGGCGGCAGTTCGGCACGGTGGCGGCGCGAATCACCGCTTCAACCTGGGTGATGCGGTCCTGATCAAGGACAACCACCTCGCTGCTATCGGCGGCCCGCATCCAATCCGCGATGCCATACTGGCAGCCAAGAAACGCGCGCCTCATACCTCCAAAGTCGAGGTCGAAGTGGTCGACCTGGCCGGCGTGCGAGAAGCGCTCGACGCAGGCGCCGACATCATCATGCTCGACAACATGAGCCACGATGAGATGCGGGAAGCGGTGAAACTCGTTGGCCACCGCGCGCTGGTCGAGGCATCTGGCGGCATTACGCTGGAAACGCTGGCCGATGTCGCCGCCACCGGCGTCGATCTCATCTCCGCCGGCGCGCTCACCCATTCCGCGCCATCGCTCGATATCAGTCTGGACTTCGAGATCGCGACATCCTGAAATTACGATGAATTCGCATGCGGACGCTTGATTTCACGAGTCAGCGTGCTACCATGCGCCCCGTGGTCAAGTGACGCCCCGCACTCGAAAACGTGATACCCCGTCAGCGACCCTCCTTTCCTGGGCCCACAGCGCCGGTATCCGCCGCAACGGCGCGGCAGAGTTCGAGACGCCGGGCGTTTTCCATGCCTCGGACTGTACGTTGCGGTCGTACGCCGAGGGGAAATCCGGTTCATCCAAGGACGACTTGGAAGGGGAAGAACATGCAGGCGTTTGGGGAAAAGCGCGCCGGAGCTCGGCGCGTATCGGGAGTGGCCGTGGCCGCGCTCGCACTCGTTGCACTCGTGTTGCCGCTGGTGGCGTTGCTCGGATCGACCAGCCAGGCCCACGCTCAGAATTCCGATTGGTCCCCACCCAGCACCGTCTTTATCCCTGAAACCGGCCAAACCATCGACGGCGTTTTCCTCGATCAGTGGCGCGCCGCCGGCGGCGCCAGCGCGTATGGCAATCCCATCACCCCGGAGCTGACCGAGAACGATCACATCGTCCAGTATTACGAATACGCTCGCTTCGAATACGTCCCCGAGGATCCCGACGGAATCGTCGTCCATCTCGGCAACCTCGGCGAAGAGCTCAAGCCGGTGACCGTTTTCCGGACCGTTCCGGCGGTCGGCTCCAGCAAGAACACCAGCGGTGCTGCCGCGGCTCTGGCGACGGAGGCGCGCGCCTGGCTGCCGCTCGACAATGCCGCCGCGGCCCAGCCCGATACCGACACACGCACCTATGTCGCCGACACCCGCCACACCGTTCAGAACGGATTCAAGGACTTCTGGGAATCGACCGGCGGGGTCGACTATCTCGGCAATCCCATCACCGAGGAATGGCAGGCGGGCGGCGTTTCCTATCAGGTCTTCGAGCGCGGCAAACTCTCCTGGACCGCGGCAGACGGCGTCACCATGCTTCCGGTTGGCTCGATCCTCGCCAAGCAATATCACCTCGACACCACCGGCACCCCGACCAGCGACTACCCGACCTATTCCGAAGACCTCTTCGTCGAACCGGAGCCGGTCTTGCCAGAAGCCCCGTTCGACGATCTCTGGATCGATGTCAACTTGAGCGATCAGTACCTGATTGTCTACGACGGCAACACCGATATCGCCGAAACCTACGTCAGCACCGGCCGCCCCGGCTTCGATACACCGACCGGCACCTTCTACATCAACACCAAGCTCGAGTCCCAGACGATGGAAGGGGTGCTCGGTGGCGAGTATTACAACGTGCCGGACGTTCCCTGGGTGATGTACTTCACGGATTTGGGACATGCCCTCCATGGCACCTACTGGCACAACAACTTCGGCGCAACGATGAGCCACGGCTGCGTCAACCTGCCGATGGACTTTGCCGCCTGGCTGTATGGCATCGCCGAAATCGGCACACCGGTGGTGATCCACTACTAGGGCTCCACCCCTCTGCAGCATCCTGCCTTCGGAGCGGCCTGGAAAATACCAGGCCGCTTCGCATTTGCATCCTCCCGGTGACAGGTGGCGAAGTAGAATGGATTCGACGAACAGAGAGGGGTCGATTCCATGAAGCATATGTCGTTCGCCGCCGCCATCGCCGCCATGCTGGTGCTGAGCATCCTCACCGCCGGCCGCGTTTCAGCGCACGCCGAGCTCGACCGCTCGAACCCCGAAGCTGGATCGACGGTCAACGGATCACCGAATCAGGTCGAAATCTGGTTCACCGAGGAAATCGCCGAAGGCTCGACGATCGCGGTCGTCGATGCATCCGGCAAATCGGCCACTACCGCCGAGGCCAAGCTCGATCTCTTCGATCCCGATCGCAAGCATCTGACCGTCGAGCTCGTGCCGAATCTGCCGGATGGCACCTATACGGTGGATTGGACCTCGATCTCAGCCGAGGACGGCGATACCGAATCCGATTCCTTCACCTTCACCGTCGAAGGCAGCGGTACCCCGGTCGCCTCGCCCGTCGCGTCTCCGGAGGCTTCCCCCACGGCGACGAGCACGCCACCGGCGACCAAAGTGAGTGGGAGCCTGCAAAACACCGACCCACCGAAAGCGCAAAAGGCAGATATCGACGAGCGTGCATTGGCGATCGCGCTCAGCACCGGCGTCATAGCCGCGTTGTTGATCTATGGCTTCTGGCGGCTCGTTCGGCCGAAGCGCCATCCATTCGATCGCAATCCTCGCTAGCGCACGGCGCCCGGATCGATCCGAAGCTCGCGACCGAAGGAGATCGGCGTGAAAATCCTCGTGGTGGGCGGCGGCGCGCGTGAGCATGCGCTGTGCTGGAAACTGGCTCAGTCGCCCGGCGTAACCGAGCTGCTCTGCACGCCCGGCAATCCCGGCACCAACGAGGTGGCGCGCAATCTTCCCTTCAAGGTCAATGACATCGACCACATTGTGGCCGCGGTCGAGGAGCTGAAGATCGACTTTGTCGTCATTGGCCCAGAGGAACCGCTCGCGCTCGGGTTGGCTGACCGCGTGCGTGCGCTGGGCGTGCCCACGTTCGGCCCCGACCAGGCGGCCGCCCGTATCGAAACCAGCAAACATTGGGCCAAAGCGATCATGGCGTCGGCCTGTGTGCCAACCGGCCGCAGTGTCGCGGCCACCGACATGGACGAAGCCCTGGCCGCGGTCGAATCGTTCGGCATCCCAGTGGCGATCAAGGCGGATGGTCTCGCGGCCGGCAAAGGTGTCGTCATCGCGCGCACTCGGTTCGAAGCAGAAGAGGCCCTGCGCTCGTTCATGATCGACCGCGTGTTGGGCGAAGCCGGCGCGTGCTGTCTGGTCGAGGAGTTTCTGGCCGGTACCGAGCTCTCGGTCTTTGCGCTGTGCGATGGCGCGAACGCGCGGCTCTTTTCGGCTGCCTGCGACTACAAACCGGTGGGCGATGATGACATCGGTCCCAATACCGGCGGGATGGGGGCCTATGCAATACCGCCGATCGCCACACCTGAGCTGCTCGACGATGTCATGCGCACCATCATCGAACCGACTGTCCGGGCCATGGCGGATGCCGGCTCGCCGATGGTCGGGGTCCTGTTCGCCGGACTCATGCTGACCGCAAACGGACCGAAAGTCATTGAGTTCAATTGCCGGTTCGGCGATCCGGAAACCCAGGTGATGCTGCCATTGTTGCAAGACGATCTGGCCGATCTGCTCTACCGCACCGCAACTGGAGCGCTCGGCGATGTCGAATCGATCGATTTCCGCGGCGGCTCGGCGGTGGGAGTCGTGCTCGCCTCGGGCGGGTACCCAGGAACCTATGAAACCGGCAAGCCGATCGATGGGCTGAACGAGGAATACCTCCCGGGCACAGAAATCTTCCAGGCCGGCACCCAGCGCGAACCTGGCGGCGGGATCGTCACCGCCGGCGGTCGCGTGTTGACAGTCGTCGGCACAGGCAACGTTCTCACCACCGCGCGCGCCCGCGCCTATCAACAACTCGAAGGCGTCGCTTTCGAAGGCATGCAGTACCGCAGCGACATCGCCTCCCGCGAGCTCTTGCCCCTCGATTGACAAGCCATCGTCGTCCCGACCGACGTGGAGAGGCCGCTCGTGGGGCATCTTTCGCGCTACGTGGTCGCGGTGCACGTGCCTCCGTGCGCTACGAACGGGTCCTGCGGTGAAGGCGGGGTTGCGGGGGGACGACACGTCCCTTCGACAACCTCAGGACGACGAGGGGATTACGTTGCGGCGGTGATGATCTCGAACAAATCGATCTGAGCGGCTGGTGAGACGAGTCGCATGTTCTCCGCGATCCGTTCCAGATGCTTGTGTACCGCGGGCGCTCCAACGCCGTCCGGCGCATAGATGCAGACCGCGACACTGGTCGTTTCCGGGGTGACCAATCCATACGCCGCCGGACCTCGAATAACCGACGTCAAAATGCCGGTTTCGTCCCGCATATACATGTCGCCGGAGTCTAGCACGGCCGCTTTCCCGTTGTACAGCGTCAGCTCCTCACCCCCTTCGGCCACATCGGCGGAAATCGCCTCTCCGATCGCGCCGCCATCGTGCATTGCAGTCAAAATGCCGCTTGATAACTCCTCGGCAAACGCCGCTTCCACCAGAGCTGCTCGGCGTGGGATCGGCTTTCCCTTCAAGGCAACCGATTCGACCTGATGCTGCACATGGTAGGTCTGGCCGAATTGTTTGTAATAGCGTTCGTACGCGGGAAACGGTGGGCAGGCTCGCAGGGCCGGGCGGTCGTAGCCGATATAGCGCTCGCGCAGCTCCTGCTCGATTTCGTCCAGCCGCCGCTCCAGTGCCGGTGAGCGCTCGGGGTTGGCAACGCCTGTGACCAGCATGCACGCCACAACCGCCCCGGGGTACATCGAACGCCACCGATTTGATGGTTCGAAACGCATTTCGCCTCCTGTTATGGTCAACTCAGTCGCGCAGATTCCCAGAATCCGAGCAATCCGAGAATTTGCGATTGCCATCGAGTCACTGGCATGCAATACTGCTGCAAGGTTCGCTCGATTTCCGATTTTTTCGTCGTCTGGTTCCCGAGAACGCTGGCCAAAACCATCGTCCCCGCTCGCGCCCAGTCGAACGATCGTACTGCGATTTCTGGGGTCTTCGCAGGACCCGCATCGGATCGATCGACTACGTGCAATCGGAGGATGCCACGCGCTGGGGGGCGCAAGCGCATCAGGAGGCAAGGGAGCGATGCGGAAAATTGGGGTAGTGAATCGCGTGGGGATCGCAATGATTGCGGTTCTTTTTGCGATGCCAGCGTTTGCAGCGGGGTGGGGCGCCAGCTCGGTGAGCGCCCAGGATGAGGTGAGCGCGGCGGGAATCACGCCCGGCACCAATGCGGTCGTGGACGACGGTCCGCTCAATCAGCGGCAGGCGGCCTCGACGAATGCGACTGTTTTGCAGGTGCTCGCCACCGGCACGTTGGTGAACGTCATCAGCGGTCCAACGTCTGGGAGCGGATATAACTGGTGGTACGTGACCGCCAACGGCGTCAATGGTTATGTGGTGGGTCAATACCTCGCCGAGGTCGGCTTCCCGATTGGCTCGAGCGTCGTCGTCAATTCCAACAACGTCAACATTCGCAGTGGTCCCGGCACCACCTATTCCATCACCGGCCAGCTCAGCACCGGCGCCACCGCGCAGGTCATTGGCGGACCGTCGGCTGGCAATGGCTACACCTGGTACAAAATCCAGTACCAGGGCTCGCTGACTGGCTGGATCGCGGGGCTGTACCTGACGCTCTCCAGCGGTCCCCCGAGTGGCGGCTTTGGCGTGAACTCGTGGATCATGCTCGATGATCCGCCGGTGAATGTCCGCTCCGGCCCGGGCACCAACTACAGCGTCACCGGCTCGCTGGTCAACGACGGCCAGCCGGTTCAGGTCACCGGAGCCTCGACCACGTCAGGCAGCTACACCTGGTATCCGATCGCGTCGTTGGGTTCCACCACTGGATATGTGGCAGGCGACTTCTTCGAAGGCGGCATCTACCTGAACGACTATGGCATCGTGGCCGATGGTCCCCTGAACCTGCGCGCCACCGCCAGCATCAGCGGCACCATTCTCACGACGATGCCGAACAACGCGTCGATTTTCATCAACAACGTCACCCCGGTGTACGGAAGTGATGGCATCGCCTGGTTCAATGTGACCTACAACGGCACGACCGGTTGGACCGCGGGCATGTACCTCGGCGACGCATAACGCACCGAACGTCCTCGGGACACCAGAAACAGGCGACGGCTTCGGCCGTCGCCTGTTTCGCGTTCTGTCGTCCTAGGCTCCGCTGAAATCGACCCAACCTCGCTTGATCGAGAGGATGAGCGCCTGCACCCGATCCTCGACCTCCAGCTTGCGGAAGATCGAGGTCATGTGGTTCTTGACCGTTTGCTCGTTCACAAAGAGCGCCGCGGCGATGTCGCGATTGGAAAACCCCTGCGCGACACAATCGAGCACTTCGATCTCCCGCAACGTCAGGATGGGAGCCTGCATCCGGCCATGCCCAATCTGGTGTCGCCGCGCCGGAGAAGCCTCTGGTTCCCAGAAGAGCGGTTGCTCGCGAACAACGCGCCGCAACGTGCGGATCAGCTGATCGGACGCAATGCGGCTGGACACCGCCCCCGCGGCTCCGCTGGCAACCGAACGGTCGTACACCTCATGATCGACGTCTTCGGCCAGCAGCACCGCCGCACGCCCCGCCGAACCCCGCAACAGCGCCGAGGCAATCGCATAACCGCTCATCCCTGGCAGGTCGGCGTCGATCAGCAGCAGACTCGGTTTGGCGCGCTCGGCGACTTGCATGGCCTGATAGCCACTCGCGGCCTCGCCAACGACCTGAAAGCCACCGGCAGACTCAACGGCGAGCCGCAGCCCGGCGCGAAAGATCGGTTGATGATTGACGAGCAGCACCCGCCTGGCAAGCATCCGTCCGCTACGCTCCCACCCTCGATCGGCGACGCCGAGACCGCACACCCGCGTCCTCTGCGAGCATAGAGATTGCTGGGATGCGCGAACATGAGGAGATCGGGCGAACCGAGAGCCGCCGCAGGTACTATGTACGTACATGACCCATCGGTTCGAACGTCGAGAGGGAACGGCCATGATCGCATACGACACGGCGGGGAGCGGGCGCCCAGTGCTCTTTCTTCATTCGGGTCTCGCCAATCGAACGATGTGGCAGCCTCAGCTTGCGGCGTTTTCCGAACGATATACCTGCTTCACCATCGATCTCCCCGGTTACGGTGAATCCTCGACGCCGGATGAAGCATTTTCGTACCCAGCGGAAATCGCCCGATTCATCGAACGGCAGGTGGGCGAGCCCGCCGCGCTGGTGGGATCTTCGTATGGCGCGTCGCAGGCGTTGCTGACCGCGCTCTCGGCCCCGGAATGGATCGGACCGCTGGTGCTGGCCGGCTCGGCCATCATGCGGCCCGCACAGGGGTCCGCTGAACTGGAAGCAGTCTGGACCGATGCCGACGCAGCCTGGGAGCGCGGCGAGCGCGATCGCGCAAATGAGATCGAGATCGAGGGCTGGGTCGACGGCCGGGGACGTCCCGACGGCCAAGCTGCCCCGGCGGTGCGCGCGTATTTCCAGGCGGCGAATCACGCCATCTGGGAACGGCACGATGCGCATCCCCTGCCCGACCAGCTGCCCGATCCCGAGATCGTGCCGGGAAGGGTCCGGCAGCCGGTGTTGTTGATCGACGGTCCCTATGACTTCTCCGACGTGCGCCAGAGCAATCAGACGCTGCTTGGACAATTGCCAGATGCGATGTATGTGTCGCTTCCGGACACGGCGCATTTTCCGAGCTACGAGCGGCCCGACGAATTCAATCGGATTGTTCTGGAGTTTCTGGATCGCACGTGGGGGGCAGGGCCCGCGTAGGGGAATAGGAGGCGCCAGCCGGATTCGAACCGGCGATCAGGGTTTTGCAAACCCGTGCCTTACCGCTTGGCTATGGCGCCGTCTTGACTCCTTTTGCCGCGAGATTGTACCACGGCAACCGTGCCGGTCTGTCCCCGTGTCCTACCTCGGCGACGCATGCTCGAATCGCGAGATACTCTGCGCGACGGGATTCGAGTTCAGCCAATGCGAGGGCAACATGGCGACACAAACGCGGCCGGATGAAGCGCGAGCGGCGCTTTTCGAAGCGATCGACCAACGCACCGATGAGCTCATCGAAACGGTCGCCGAGCTGGTCCGCCGGCCCAGCGAGCTCGGACACGAATCGCTGGTGCAGGAATACGTCGCCGGGCATCTGCGCGGCAGCGACGCCGAGGTCGAGGTGTGGGAGCTGGACGAATCGGTCAAGCACGAGCCGAACGCCGGCAACAGCGGCGTCCCCTTCGCAGGGCGGCCGAATGTAACCGGAAAAATCGCCGGCGCGGGCGGTGGCAAATCGATGATTTTCAATGGGCATATCGATGTCGTCAGTCCGGAGCCGGTCGATCAATGGACCTACGATCCCTGGGGCGCCCACATCGCCGGCGACAAGATGTTCGGCCGGGGCGCATATGACATGAAGAGCGGCGTGGCCGCGAACCTCTTTCTCCCCCGTCTCCTCCGCGATCTCGGAATCCAGTTGAATGGCGATCTGACGATCCATTCGGTGATCGAGGAAGAATGCACCGGCAACGGCACGCTGGCTGCCAGTCTGCGCGACCGCGCCGATGCGGCGCTGGTGACCGAATCGGTCGGTCGCCGGGCACTTACCGGCCACCTAGGTGTGATCTGGTTTCGCGTGCGCATCCAGGGGCGCTCGGCACATGCGGGTTGGGCCAGCCAGGGCGTCAACGCCATCGTGAAGGCGATGCCGATCGTTCAGGCGCTGCATCAGCTGGACGCCGACCTGAATATCAACGTTCATCCGCTCTATGCAGGGATCGACCACCCAATCAACCTGAACATCGGCGTGATCCGGTCGGGTGACTGGCCCAGCACGGTCCCGGGCGAATGCGAGATTCGTTGCCGGGTGAGCTTCTTCCCGGACATGTCGCGGCAGGAGATGCACCGGACCATCGAAACACGCGTCGCCGAGGCCTGTATTGGCGACCCCTGGCTCGAGGCGAATCCCCCGGTGGTGACGTACGACGGCTTCGATACCAATGGGTGCGAGATCAGCGTCGACGATCCGTTCTTCCGGGCGCTCGAAAACGCCAGTCTCGATGCCACCGATTTGCCACTCGAACCGCGCGCCAATACCGCCGTCACCGACCAGCGCTATTACATCTTCCAGGGTGTTCCCTCGACCTGTTACGGCGCCGAGGGAGGCAACGCGCACGCGGTCGATGAATGGCTCGATCTACCGTCCATGCCCAAACTCGCGCGCACGATGGCCTCGTTGCTGGTCGACTGGTGCGGCGTTGCATAAAAGGCGGCCCACTGTCACGGTATACTCTCCGGCGCTCGGACGGTCACTGTGATCGGCCGGTGCGCCAATTTGGCAGAGCCGCGTCCATGATGAACATGGCCGGTTAGCTACAGGAGTGCTCAGGTGAGCGAAATGTCACCGGCGGATACCCGCGTTTTTCTGTTCCATAGCGCCAATGCCGCAGCCGATGCGAGCGGAGCGATGGACAAGGTCAATGCCTGGCTCGGGAAGGACCGTGCCAATTCGGCCTACCCGAACCTGAAGATCACCGATATCACCGTCACCGCAGACGGTACCGGAGGGGTCTACACCCTGGTGGTCTGCAATCTCGGCGCCGGCAAGCCCCGGGAAGACTTCTAGGCGAACGTTCTCAGGGCGAACATCAACAGGGCCGGGGCGTTCACGCTGCCCGGCCCCGTTGCTTTGCCCGGGGTCCCGGGTCCGGAGCCCGGAGAAGATGACGGTGCTCCGGACCTCCGATCTACACCTCGCGGAACTCGCTCTTAGCTTCCTCATCCGGCGCGACCCATCCTTCCGGCATCTCGGCCGGCTGGTCGAAGAAGAAGAGCTCCATCTGCTCGCGCAAGAACTGGCGAGTTTCCAGCTCGACCGGATTGAGCCCGTAGTGATTGATCAGAATGGTCATCTGCGGCTTCCAAAGCTCGAATGCCTCGGCCGAGGTGTTTTCATAGATGCGCTGTCCCAGCTCCCCCGGGAACGGTGGACGCTCGAGGCCGGGAAGCTCTTTCCCCAGCTTGGCGCACATGACGGTTCGCAATTGGTTCCTCCAATAGAAGCGGTCAGCGGGCGGCAGTCAGCAGTTAGCAGGCGCCGCGAAAGATCGACCTGCAACTGTACGCCAGAATGCGTCTAGCGGATGGCCACCCGGCCAGATGGGGAGTTCTCCGGTTGTTCGCCCTCCGGTACACTTACTGATTGATGTACCGACCGGGGAAGAAATCGAACCGGCCGGGTAACGGGCACGCATGAGCCTCTCCAGAAAGCACCCATGACAGATACGAATACTACGCTCGACAAAGAAGCGGTCCTCGCGCTGCTCGAGTCCGTCGACGAACCCGAGCTCGGACAGAGCCTGACCGAGCTGAAGATGATCAAGGACGTTACGGTCGATGGCGACAAGGTCACCGTCCATATCGAGCTGCCGACACCGGCCTCCACCTCCAAACCAAAGATTCAGGAAGACATCACCGAACGGCTGACGCAGAATGGCGTCTCCGATGTCGAGATCGTTTGGACCGCCAAGGTGCGCTCCAGCAGCGGCGGCCGCATGGACGCTCAGCCGATCAAGGGCGTCAAAAACGCGATTGCGGTCGCGTCGGGCAAGGGCGGGGTCGGTAAATCGACGGTCGCCGTGAATATCGCGGTCGCACTCGCCCGGGCCGGGGCCAGCGTCGGATTGCTCGATGCCGATGTTTACGGTCCGAGCATCCCCCTCATGATGGGCACCCACGACCGCCCGATCATGAAAGACAACCGCATCATCCCGATCGAGGCCCACGGTGTGAAGCTGATGAGCATCGGCTTCATTCTCGATCCGGAGAAGGCGCTCATCTGGCGCGGCCCGTTGGTCGCTCAGCTCATCACCCAGTTTCTGAACGATGTCGACTGGGGCGATCTCGATTACCTCATCATCGACCTGCCGCCGGGCACCGGCGACGCCCAGCTCACGCTGGTGCAACGGATCCCGATCAGTGGCGCGGTGATCGTCACCACTCCGCAGGATGTCGCCCTGGCCGATGCGCTCAAGGGCCTCAAGATGTTCGAGGAGGTCAAGACGCCGATCCTCGGTATCGTCGAGAACATGAGCGGCTTCGTCTGCCCGGTTTGCGGCACCAATCACGATATCTTCGATTCCGGCGGCGGCGAGCGCATCGCCGTAGAGAACAACGTCGAGCTCCTCGGCAAGATTCCGTTGGAACCGTTGGTGCGCGCTGGTGGCGATATCGGCAACCCAATCGTGGTCGCCAATCCCACTACTGCCACCGCCAAAGCCTTCGATCAGGCAGCCGCCCGGGTCGCGACTCGCCTGGC
>DASTFJ010000013.1:0-11168 GCA_035708745.1 Thermomicrobiales bacterium
GTCACCGGCACCCGGCCGCCCACCACCACACACGTTTCCGTGAGAACCGGCGGCAGGTACGGCCGGATCGTGCTCACCACGGTCGCGTAGTGCGAATGGGTATGCACGATCGCATCGACATGACCGAACTGCCGCATGATCATCGTATGCATCGGTGTTTCGGAGCTCGGCCGCCGGCGCCCCTCGACGACATTCCCATCCAGATCGACTACTACCACATCCTCGATCGTGGTCTCCGGGTATGGAATGCCACTCGGCGAGATCGCGATCAGGCCGGTTTGGCGGTCCCGCTCGCTGAAATTCCCGGCCGTTCCGTGCACGATTCCCCGGCGCAATGCCTCGAGACCAGTCTCGACCACCCGCCGTCGTTGTGCTTCCAACAGCACCGCACTACCTCCGCTTCCTTGCGCTAAACCAGGCAAAATCCGCGTCCGGTCCTCTCGCTCACCAGCCGGTCAGGATTGCACCACCCCATCGACCGGGATAGGATTAGGCGAGCGGCCGGATCGGAACGGTCTGGCCCGCGATTCTGTTTCCATCGAAATGAGCCGGCGCTGTGGCCCACGCCCGTACCATATCAATTGTCATGACCGTCACCGGGCTGCTGCTGACCGCAATCGCGGTCATTGCCGGGTTGAGTCCGGTCGTGACTCTCACCGGCATGCTTTTGTTCGTCGCCGGAATCATAAAGGTCGCCATCGTCGCGATCTGGAAATCCTTCTTTTCGATCCCCGTCGACGCCCCCGCCCAATTCGATGGACCGTCCACCGGCGGTTCACAAAAGGGAAAGGTGTGAGCCATGGCGAGCCCGTATAACGACGATGCCAAGCGGCGGGCTACTCGCGCGCGACAAGTCATCTCCGGCAGCGACATCCGGCCACCCAGCCAGGCGGCCTATCCAGCATCCTCGCCATCTCAGCGCTATGTCTCCTATGAGGAAGAAGGCGCGATGTCGAGTCCGCAGTGGATCTATCTCGGCATTCTCGCCGCGCTGCTGGCCCTCGCCATCATTCTGTACCTGATCTTCGGCGGCGGCGTCTCCAGCGTCTTCTTCTTCCTCCTGGCGCTCGCCCTCTTCTGCGGCTGGTTCGTCTTCTGACCGCTCCGGCCGCGCCAGCCCCCGCACCCATTGACTGGGACCGCATCCCAGTCGAGCGTCCGCTCGCAGGCATCGCCCGGCAGACCATTCATGGCGCCAGCCAGACCCTGATTCGCTACGTCTACCAACCCGGTTCGGTCTTTCCCGTCCACCAGCATCCCGAAGAACAGATCACTATCGTGCTCAGCGGCTCGATCGATTTCACCGTCGATGGCGTGCCGCTCACGCTTTCGGGCGGTGAATGCGCGCTGATTCCCGCTAATACCCCGCACGGCGCGACCGTGACCGGCTCCGAAGTCGTCGAGACATTGAATACAATGTCACCGAAACGAACGGTGGCCCCCAGGGTGGGTACGACAGACGAGGATGCTCAGTGAGCGAAGACGACGCCAAACGACGCTTGCGCCTGGTTCGGCCAGGTGAGGAGCCGCCGGCTCAAGCCGCGCCCCCACCAGCGGCCCAGCCGGGATTGGCGTTTCCCTACGCGCCCGGTCTCTTCGCCAATATGTTCGATCTCAGCGGCAAGGTTGCGCTGATCGTCGGTGGCGGCGGAGGACTCTCGCGCGCCATCGCGTGCGCCATGGCTGATTTCGGCGCCCAGATCGCGATCGCCGATCTCAATCTCGATGCGGCCGAAGCCACCGCCGCAGCCTGTGACCGGCCCGACCGCGAAGCGATGGCGGCGATGCTCGATGTCACCGATCCCGATATGGTCGAAGATGTCGTCGGACAAATCGAAACGCAAACCGGGCATATCGACATTCTGCTCAACGGCGCCGGTATCACGATCCGCAAACCGGCGGTCGATTTCACCCCGGACGATTGGATGGCGGTGATCAACACCAATCTTTCCGGGGTCTTTTATCTCACCCAGGCAGTCGGCCGCGGCATGCTGCAGCGCGGCTATGGCCGCATTCTCTCGATCGGATCGGTTTCCAGCCTGCTCGGGCACCCGGAGAACGCCCCCTACGCGGCAGCGAAGGGCGGCATCGCCATCATGACCAAGTCGTTCGCCACCGAATGGGCGCCCTTCGGCGTCACGGTCAATGCCATCGGTCCCGCCTACACGCAGACCGAGCTCACCAAGAACATCCTGGCCGATGCCGAGGTCCAGCAAAAGCTCATCAGCCGCATCCCAACCGGCCGCTTCGGCCTGCCGGAGGATCTGGTCGGCGCGGCCGTTTTCCTCTGCTCGGAATCCGCCCGCTTCGTCACCGGCCAGACACTCTACGTCGACGGCGGCTTCACCGCGGACTAGCCCATCGTCGTCCCGACTGGAGCGAAGCGGAGTGGAGGGACCTCTCGTTGCCCGCAGCTCCGCCCCCAATTCGCATTCGTATCGAAGCAATCGGCCACGATTCGACCCATGACCACCTCCGCCACCACCCGCCTGATCGACGCCTTCCCCGATGCCGTCTATCAGGCATTCGTCGATCCCGCGCTGCTGGTCAAATGGCAAGCGCCCGACAACATGACTGCCAAGCTGCACCACTTCGATCCGCGGCCCGGCGGCGGCTACGAAATGTCGCTCTTCTACAACGATCCTTCGATTGCTGGAAAATCCGGCGCGAACGAAGATCGCTATACCGCCACCTTCATCGAGCTCGTCCAACCCCGGCACATCGTCGAGTCGATCGTTTTCGCCACTGACGATCCCGCGTTTGCCGAACCCATGATCGTCACCATCGACCTGGAGTCCGAAGGCGCCTCCACCCGCGTCACCATGACCTTCGAAAACCTGCCGCCCAATGTTTCCCCCGCAGACAATGACCTCGGTACGCGGCAATCCCTCGCCAAGCTCGCGCGTTTGGTCGAGTCCGATTCATCCCTGCCATAACTCGGCAAGAACGGACTCAATCCCAATCGACGATCAGCTCATCGACCGGCCGCCGCGGCCGGCGCACCGGATCCTTCGCCGCCCTGCCGACTGGCAACAACGCATGCGGCGTCAACCGCTCATCGAGACCGAGATAATCGCGCACCACCTCCGGGCAAAAGAGCGGCGCGCACATCCAGCCGGCATCGAACCCCGCCGCATAGATCGAGAGCAGGAAATTCTGCACTGCCGATCCCAGACTCTGGATCGCCATGATCTCCTCCGCGGCTTGCCGCCCGGCATCGGGATAGACATCCAGATCGGCCAGATAGAGACAGGGAATCACCAGCACCGGCGCCTCGATCAGCCGTTGCTTGCTCTTTTCCAGCCGGATGCGCACGATCTCCTCATCCTGCCCGTCGAGCCGCAGCTGCTCGTCCCAGGTCGCCGCCATCGCTTCGGCCAGACCTGCCCGCCGCTCCGGCCGTTCCACCACGGCGAAGCGCCACGGTTGCCGCCCATGCGGCGACGGCGCCCACCCCGCGGTCTCGATCGCGCTACGCACGACTCCAGCCGGCACCGGTTCGGGCAGAAAAGACCGTACCGACCGCCGCCCACGAACCAACGACTGGAGATCGTCCGGCCGACCGTCGAGCGATCCCGCCGCACTCCAGGATGCGACATGCAGCATGCCAATTTCGATCGCCGGGGCATCATCGAGATCCATCTCGCGATACTGCGGATATTTCTCCCGCAACCTCTCGATCGCTTCCTGCGCTGCCTGCGACCCGCCATCGAGCACCCGCGCGATGCCGTGCACCAGCATGAACCCGAGCTGGGTCCAATCTTCGGAATAGTCATCGACCAAGAGCGAAACCCGCGGATGAGCTGCGATATTCCGCACCCGCGCCAACTCCCGTACCTCGACCGATTTCGGTTTCCGATCGAGAGCCGACACGATCACCGGAGCGCCATCCCGCTCCATCACCGCGAAACAACACGGCACCGCCGATGGCAACCCGTCCGGCGGCACGGTCACCAACCGCCCAACCCGATGCCGTTGCAAGTAATCCAGTTCGCTGGTTGTCGGATGGTTGTAGGTCACACTCATATAGCCTCGATCGATGGGTTCGGACATTCGTGCATCGCGGAAAGGGCAACCACAGGGGGTTGCTCTTACCAACCACTGTCGCGCTTAGCCCCGGACGGGCTTGGTACTGTGAGCCTCAGGTTTCAATGTGGGGAAGATGTTGCCCGGAACGCGCCTACCCCCGGTAACATGCAATGACATACTCATCCGCCCGCGGCGACCATGGCGGCGTCCCCTCCGCTACTCCATAGATCGCGGTCAGATCGTAGAGATAGATCGCCGCCGGATTGTCGTGCATTTCCTTGCCCAGCTCCCGGCCGATCTCCGCCCGTTTGTCTGGATCGCTCTCGGTCGAAAACGCGTCGATCAAACCCTGTACCGTCGGATCGTCGAATCGGGAAAGGAAACCAGTATTCGAGAACATCAAGCTCAGCAGCGTATACGGATCGAAGAGCGGACGCCAGCTGATCAGCCGCAGTGCCGCCGCATCCGCTGCCTCACCCGTCCATTGCTCGGGGGCATTGAAGACGGCCAGCTCTTTTTGCATGACCTCGACATCGATACCCGCATCGCCCAGCTGCGCCGCGACGGCCTGGGCGACATCGAGCCGTTCCGTCGCCGAGACGTCCATCGTGGTGGAAAAACCACCGGCATACCCCGCCGTGCTGAGCAGGCTCTTCGCCTGATCCACATCGTAGGCATAGGCCGACAGGTTGGCGTCGTATCCCACACTCGTGGACACGAAGAGATTGGCCAGGCGACCGCCATTTCCATCCAACAGCGCGTCGACGATACTCTGAACATCGACCGCGAAATTCAGGGCCGCGCGCACCTGCGGGTCGATGAACGGTTCGATGGTATTCGGCGCCCGCACAAAGGCGCTGCCCGAAACCTGCTGGATCACCACCTGCTGGTTCCCGTCTTCGACGGCCTGGGCCTGATCGACCGGCACCCCGGTCACCAGCTGCGCGCTGCCGGAGAGCAGATCCGCCACTCGCGTGGTCGCATCCGGCACGAAGCGATAGGTCACCGCATCGGCGATCGGCACGCCCTTGGGGCTCCCGGCAAAATACCCGTCATTCACCTCGAGCTCGATCGATTCGCCGGGCGACCAACTGCCGAATTTGTACGGCCCGGTGCCCACTGGATGGCGGGCGAAATCGTTGCTGGCCGCATAGTCGGGCGGCAGAATCGCCAGGTATCCAGTCATGAACGATGGCAGCCAGGGAGCTGGCTGCGAAAGCACCAGCTCGAAGGTCAGATCGTCGATCTCGTTGAACGATTCGATCACCTTGAAATTCGCCGAAACCTGCGACGCTGTCTTTTCGGCGGTAATGTGGCCCAGTGAGAACTGCACGGCCTTGCTGGTCAGCGCTTCCCCATTGTGAAAGGTCACATTCGGCCGCAACGAAACCGCGATCGTGGTCGGTGACGACCACTCCCAGCTTTCCGCCAGCAGCAGCTCGAGATTGCCCTCGTTGTCGTACTGCAACAGGGAGTCGTAGACCGAATGGACGATCGACCAGCCGTTCGGGTCATAGGTCACCGCCGGGTCGAGCGTGCTCGGCTCGACGCTGATGTCGATCGTCAGCGATTCCGCTCGCGCCGGAGGGGAACCCGCTGGCGATGCCTCAGGACTCTGCGCGCCGGATCGCGCACGCGGAAGAAGCGCGGTTCCGGTTCCAAGACCGAGTGCCGCCAGCAGCTCTCGCCGGCTCAAATTCCAATCGTCGATCGTTCGAATCCAATGCATTCCCACGAATCGTTCCTCCATTTGTGATCTACGAAAACCCATGCGGGCGTCGTGTTCCAAACCATTCACCGACCAGATTGAATCCGAGCACCGCCAGGGCGATAAACGCGCCCGGAGCCACCGCGACCCACCAGGCAGCGAACATCGTTTCCCGCCCGTCGGCCACCATGCGGCCCCAGGTCACCGAATCCGGCGGCATCCCGAGTCCGAGGTAGCTCAATGCCGCTTCGAACAGGATCACCGCCGCCATTTGCTGGGTCGCCAACACCGCGATCGTTCCCGCAAGGTTCGGCAGCAGGTGATGCCGCACGATCCAGCCCTCGGTCGCGCCGATCGACCGGCTCGCTTCCACGAATTGCGCTTGCGAAAGGGATCGCGCCTGCAAGCGCACGACGCGCTGATAGGCGACCCAACCGGTCGAAAACAGCACCAGGAAAACCAGCAGGAATCCGGGCGAAAAGAGCGCCGCCACCGCGATGGCCATCACGATCACCGGCAGCGCGATCTGGACATCCACCAGGAAACGAAGCGCGACATCGAGCCGGCCCGGCCGTATCCCGGCCAGCAAACCCAGCGCCGAGCCAACCACGGTCGAGGCGAGCGTTACAGCTGCCGACAGCAGCAAGGTCACCCGCGCTCCCGCGACCACCCGCGCCAGCAGATCGCGGCCGAGCTGGTCGGTTCCCAGCGGATGAGTCGAGCTCCCCCCGAAGAACACAGGGGGCTGCAGCCGCGCGCGCAACACCTGCTTATCTGGATCGCCCACCAACATCGGTCCAATGGCGGCCAGCAGGATCAGCAGCGTGACGATCGACAGCCCAGCCCAGCCTCCGAGCGACAGCCGCTTCCCGCTCCTTGACATCCTGATCCGTAGCGACAGATCTCCCTCGGTAGATCGACGTACCCCCCGCCGCTGTAGGGCAGGGACTCCGTGTCCTGCCATAACCGGCGTTCCGCCGGCTGTTTGCCGCGAGCGGGAGGCTGACTGTTGGCTGCTGACGGCCGACTGCTCGCTCACGCGCGCACCCCCGAAGCAGCCGCTTCCCGCAGGCGTGGATCGGCCAGCATCGCCACGAGATCGGCCGTGACATTCGCCAGCACGATCAGGACGGCGACCACCGCAACGAACGCCTGGATGACCGGCAGATCGCGGCTCGCGACCGACTGCAGCGCCAGCTGCCCAATTCCGGGCCACGCGAACACCGACTCCACCGCAACGGCTCCCGCCACCAAAAAGCCGCCCACCACCCCGGCATACGCAATGGCGGGGAGCATCGCGTTGCGCGCCACATGCCGCCAGAGCACGGCCGTACCGGATAGTCCCTTGGCATTGGCCGTGCGGATATAGTCGGCGCCGGTCACATCGGCCACGGAAACGCGTACGATGCGCATCATGGTCGCGGCCGGAAAAGCCGCCAGCGCCACCGCTGGCAGGATCAGCGACCGCACCCCCTCCTGGCCGGATGACGGCAGCCAGCCGAGCCGCACGCTGAAGAAGAGGATCAACAAGGTTCCAAGCCAGAAGGCCGGCAGCGCCTGACCGATCACCCCCAGCGCGCTGGCAATCCATCCCGCCGCCCGGAAGCGCCCTGAGCCCGCAAACACGCCCAGCGGCACCGCCACCAGCAACGCCAGACCGAATGCGCTCACGGTCAGCAGCAGGGTCGCCCCAAGCCGGTCGAGCACCAGTCGCATCGCCGGTTCGCCACTCCGCCAGGAGTCACCGAAATCACCGACCGCCGCATGGCGCATATAGTCGAAATATTGCTGAGGCAGGGGTCGGTCGAGGCCGAACTTCTCGCGCAATGCCGCCACATCCGCCGGATCGCTTCCGGGCGGGATCAGGGCATCCGCCGGATCGCCGGAAAGTTGCAACAGCAGAAAGACGATACTCATGGCGGCCAGCACCACCAGCACCGTGTAGATCAGGCGAGTTGCGATCGAGCGAGCCATGTCCGAGCGATTCCTGTTGCCCGCCGGAATCGATCTCCCGGCTGAGGCGGCATACAACGATGCCTTCGGAATCGCTCCCCACTCGGCGGCCAGTCCAATCGGGCAACAAAAATGCCCGATACGGCTGACCGTCGGGCGTCGAACAATTTCAAGGGATTCGCAAAGCATAGCCGGACAGTGTGCCGGCTCGCTGTTGCGCCTTCTCCCATCCGGACTCTACCGTCGGCTCCGGATTTCCACCGGATCGTGCAACTGGTACAACCAGCCGCTCGCGGGCTTTCACCGCCGGTCGGGACTCGGCCGTCATAGTGCGCGGCCTCACCCTAACCCCGAAGGCTTCTTATTTCTCGTAAGTATACGCAACGATCGCCGCTACATCTACCCCTTGGCCCGTATGAATGTAGATCAGCGTCTCCGAGCGGTCAGGTGAACGGGATTTGGTTGCGTCACGCCAGCGGTGCGATGACGGAGAACTGAACCGCCATCCATACGAACAACCATCGAGCAGCGCTCCGGTCCTCCTGTCCACGCCATCTCGCGGCGTCTTCTCGAATCTGCCGCTCGCGAACGCCCGGAGGACTTACCTTCCCTGATTGCGATCCAGCTCTTCCTGGATCTTTCGCTCTTCCCACTCCGGCCCAAATGGACGGCTCGAACCAAAGACTGCATATGCATGAATCGCCAGCGCGATCCCCCACCCGAAAGTCACCCAATAGAACCAGAGATCGTCCGGCGACGTGATCAAATTGATGACCACCAGCATCAAATTGACAAGAACGTACGTGATCGCGTGCATAGAGAAGCCCCGCAACGCTTGCACTCGCGCGCGGGCGCGGTCGTATTCACTCTGTTGCATGTCGCATCACCTTCATGGTTCGAGCCGAGGACCTACCGTCTCTCGCATCGCACCCTGCTCATTCGCCTACCTCCATGGTAGGAGATTCGCTTGTCGAAGCTGGAAATCTCCAGGCCATTTCCGCACAGATTGCCCGGCCGGCAGACAGCCTCGACTCGAATCCGTGCACATCTCTGCACGAGGGAGAAACCCGGTCGCGTTCTTGAAGGATGGGAACGGAAGCCCAACGCCGGACCAGTGCCGGTGGCTATGGCATCGGGAATCGCTGGTCCGCCGATCTATCGTTTCCAGCACGCTTGCAGTACATTGGACACACTCGCATCGACGGTTGTTCGATACGGGCGTGGGCTCGACGGTTGCAGCCATGAGCGTTCGCCCAATGCGCGGGAAGGGAGGAAACGCACGCTGGCGGCTGGCTAGATGAGGGTTTCGTGCAGCCCTCGCGATTCAGGCACATCGACCTCGTCATCCCAATTCGTCTTGGAGGGAATCAACGATGGATGGACAGAAGTTCGACAAACTGACGCGTGCGTTCGCGACCGGAACCAGCCGGCGTTCGCTGCTCAAGCTCTTTGGCGGCGCAACCGCCGCCGGCGTGGCAGGAGTCGCCCTTTCGGGCCCAGCCCGCGTCTTCGCCCAGGAGTGCCCGGGCGATGG
Source organism: Thermomicrobiales bacterium (assembly GCA_035708745.1). GTDB lineage: Bacteria > Chloroflexota > Chloroflexia > Thermomicrobiales > UBA6265 > JAMLHN01. Next base: position 9,225 of record DASTFJ010000013.1, read on the forward strand.
CTCGCCCGGTGCCTGCTGCTTGACCGTCGACGACTGCGACGACGGCATGTTCTGCGTGATTCAGGGTGATGTAGGCGCCGCCGGTATCTGCGCCTGCACCGAAACCGGAATCGGCGAGCCGTGGCTCGGTTGCGACTGCCAGACCGGCACGCCCGACCCATGCGGCGACAGTGATTTCATTTGCTGCGGCACCGGTGACACCGCGGGCGGGCCCGGCATTTGCCAGACCGAGTGCGACACCGTCGACGATTCGTGCATTAGCGGCACTGAAGGTGCGTGCGATGCCTACAACGAAGCCAACGACACCGCGTACATCTGTTGCAACTTCGGCGGCGCTGATGGCAGCGCCGGCACCTGCGTTGCAGAAGACGACTGCGTGGTCGAGCCGCCCAACACGGGTGCGGGAACCACCGCCGATTCCAGCAGCTGGATCGCCCCGGCTGCCGCGGTTGGCGCTGCCGCCGCGGTGATCGCCTACAAGAGCCGCGAGAGCAAGGCCGACAGCGAGGTCTAAGACTCGCCATTCCATTCGATGTCGAGCGGGCGACGGCAGCTGCCGTCGCCCGTTTCGTTCCAGGTTCGCCCGTCGAACATTTGTGCTATCAGCGCGTTCTGGATACCATACCCCGAACCGTCTTCGAGGACATCACCAGAGAGGAAAAGCCCGATGGATCTGCTGGAACGCCTGCTCGGTCACGACCGCTGGGCAACGAACGTCCTGTTCGACACCTGCGCGCCATTGACCGACGAGCAAATCGACCAGCAATTCGATATTGGACTCGAAAGCATCCACGGTTCCTTCGGGCACATCATCGGCAACATCGAGTTCTGGACCGACAGCATGCAAGAAACCGAGGTCGATCGGTCCGACGAATCGTGGGCTCGCGCCGATCTCTGCTCCCGCTTCGATCGCGCCTATGACGAATTCGAGCGGTTCGCCATCGCAATCCGGGATGAAGATCGCATCGACGACACCTTTACCGATGCCTGGGGATATCCGCAAACCTTCGGCGCTATCCTCCTGCATCTTCCACTGCACAACGAGGGGCATCGCACCGAGATCCTGCATATGCTCGTCCGACTCGAGGTCGAATCGGTCCCCGAGATCGACCACGCTCTCTGGGATTTCCACCGCCGCGGGCTGTCCGATTGACACAACGCGACTCCGATCGAGCGCAACCCTCGCCACGTTTTGTCACCCTCACAACCTAGACCACGCCTTTCTGTTGGGGAGCCCGCTCACCAATGCGCGTCCCGCTCAGGAGATGGCAGGCCACCTGGCCAGAAGGTATGGTCGATGTACTGACGAGGGAAGAGTGAGTCCTGAGTAATCGTGCTGGGGGCCCGCGCCATCGCCGAGTGAAAAGCACCTGCAGTCGCAGCGGAGGGCGTCTCTGCCCTCTCGTCCCGGGGAGGTTTCACCGTAGCCACGGCCAGTTGACGCGCTCACACCCCTCTAGACATACCCGGCGATCTAGTTCTACAACCTCAAGCTCGACCGCAACCACTCCTGGTTCGCCAGCAATCTTCTCGTCCGCATCAAGTGGGCGGCAATCCAGCGAATTCCGATTCGGAGGGACGGGAAATGCTTCCCGCCCATAGCTCTCTTCCTGAACGGACAACGGCAGACTGGTAATCTCCAACCGGCAACGACCAGCGAGGGTGCGATTCGGCGCCACATCGATGACATTGGGAAAGGTGGCGCATGGACGCTTCGCGTTTCGATCGGATAACCCGCAATTTGGCATCTGGAACCTCCCGGCGCTCGCTGATCAAGGCGGCCATCGGCTCGGTCGGCGGAGTCGCCGTCGCCTCCCGGCTCGGATCGAATGCAAACGCTGCCCGGCGCGGCCAAGCCGTCCCGGCGCCGGCGACCCCAAACTGTCCCGGCCAGCAGATTCCTTGCGGTTCGAGTTGCTGTTGCCCATCTGGAAACGACAAATG
>DASTFJ010000014.1:0-3810 GCA_035708745.1 Thermomicrobiales bacterium
TTCGGACGGCTGATAGTGGTAGATCGTCACGCCGTCCTGATCGTAGACGATGTCCAGCAAGCCATCCTGCGCGCCCTGGGCGAATTTCTCGACTCCGGCGTCACCGTAATAGATCCGCTCCAGCGGGCCGATGTAGATGTACTGGACGTGGTATTTGTCCAGCAGGGGGCGGATATTCTGGAATGTGCTGCCTTTGGCGAACATGGCATCGACATCGGCGCGGCGTTTGGTGATCAGCTCGGCATAGCCGGGACGTTGCTGGTTTTCGTGCCAGTCCCAGCCGATGACGGTCGGCAACCCGGTATAGACGCTGACTCGCGAACCCCAGCGATAGAGATTCGCCCAGGCTTCCAGCACCACCGGCGAGCCCTGAATATTGTCCTGCATCCAGATCAGCGCATGGTAGTCCTGATCGAGGTTCATCTCCACCGGCGGTTGCCCGTCCGGGGCGTCGGCGTAGGTCGCGTGTGGCATATAGGCCATGCCGTCGAGGGTGCGCGGCAACTCCTCGAAGCGGTCGTCGAGCCGGGCACGGGTGGCGTAGACCGGGTAGACCAGGGTGGCCCCGAGTAACACCACGAAGACGACCGTCCAGGGGATCTGCCAGTGGATCGGCACCCAGCGGCGGAAGGCCCCCACGATCAGAACCAGCGCGATGGCCGAGACCAGTCCGTAGAGCATCCAGATTTGCAAATAGAACTTGAAGACCGTGTTCATCCGGCCGATGTCACCATGCAGGGTGTAGTTTTCGACGAAGGCGCTCAGCCCGAGCGCGACGGTGAGCATGCCCAGCAGGAAGAGCCGCATGGGATCGCGCTGCCGCTGGTAGGCCGCCGCCAGGATCAGCACCAGCAGCGCCGGGAAGAGCAGCATGATGTTCTTCGTCAGCAGGGAGAGGATCAGGAAGAGGGCTGAAACTCCGGCGACGATCCAGGCTGGGTTGAGCGCCAGCGTGCCATGGGCGGTATCGGTTGCGCTGTCCGCCGCGCCGCCGGCCACGATGCCGGAGCTGCCCGCTCCCACGCCGCGCAACGTGCCCAGTCCCGGGAGCTCGATCCCTTCGAAATCGAAGGGCCGCATCGTTTGCAGCAGATCGACGATCAGATAACTGGCGATCAGGAAGAGGAAGAAGCCGTGGATCACCAGATACTGGCTGGGCAGCGACTTGTCCGTCCATGGATCGAACCCGGCGATCTGGGTCGCGTAGTTCTCGAAATAGGGGAAGAAGAGCAACCGGCCGATGAGCACGACTGTGGCCGCGCTGACCGCGGCGCGGCGCAGATTGGCGAAGGTGAGCCGCCAGTCGAGTTCCCGACCGCGGTTGGCGGCTACGGCCGACCCGAGCATATCGAGCAGCAGGAAGCTGCCGGCGGTGATGACCAGATACGTCGGGTAGTCCCAGGTATTGAGGGGATAGAGCAGACCGGTGACGATACCGGACAGCACGATCAACCAGAATCGGTCGACGACCGGTTTCCAGTGGATGTTGTCGATCCAGTTGCGCACGCCGCCGGCAATGCCAAAGGCGGGATAGCCCGTTTCCACCGGGGACGGCCCGTCTTCCGGCCAGACGTGCGAGGCGATGATGCCGAGCGCGATCACCATCGCCAGCAGCGAGAAGGGGATCGCCATCATGTGCGGGTGCAAATCGGCGAAGAGCATCGAGAAATACGGGAACTCGTTGACCGTGCCGTCGATGATGCGGGTCGGGGTCCAATAAGCATCGAGCGGAACCGTCCGGAAATCGACCACCGCGCGCCAGACGCCGCGGACGATGTCGCCCACGCTACCCAGGCCGAGGAATCCGCTACCGGAAACCGCCGGGAAGCCCATTTCCCCCACGCCGAAACGGCGGGCCATATCGAGATTGCCGGTGATGCAGACGAAAAGCGAACCAAGCAATCCCAACCCGATCGGATACCAGACCGAGCGCAAGCGCAGATATCGGGAGAAGAAGGAGATTGCCGCGGAGACGAAGGCCCAGGAATTGAGGATCGCGAGTCCGAAAACGGTCGCCACGGCGAGATTGAACGACACCGCCGGGATGATGCCGGTCAGCCGCACCACCGAGGCGAAGACCACCCAGCCGAAGTAGTAGTAGTTGATATAGCCGCCCGCGAACCAGGGATCGTAGGCCGGGAAGTGGGTCGATTTGATGATAGCGTTGAAGTACGCGAACTCCATCGGTTTCTCGCCGCCGCGGGCGGGATGCCAGAGATCGGGGTTCATCGAGCGGAAGTAGACGAAGATCAGGAAGGCGACCAGGAAAATCGCTTCGGCGGCCAGGATCCAGCGCCAGTTGACTTTATGATCGACCCAGAGCTGCCGCCAGTTGCCGCCGCTGGCGAGCACCGAAAGCATCGCGACCCCGATGATGCCAACCAGCACCGCGGGACGTCCCCAATCCATCAGATGGAAGCTTGCCAGCACCCAGGCGAAGGTGGCCGCGCCGGCCAGACCGACGGTTTTGGCAACGGCGTAACCCCGATCGGGTAACCGGTTCAGTGCCCGCCAGCAGAGCGGGATCGCCGCCAGCGCCATGAGCTGCAGGGCCAGATACCAGACGATCACCGGATAGTCGTTCATGATGCTGCCGCGGTCGAAGATCGCGCTCCAGGTGCCCCCGGCTTGCTGGGTTTCCCGTTCCGCGTCGGACATCATGAGCTGGTTCTTGCCGGCGTCGACCGTTTTGACCCGCACGAAATCGCCCGAGAGGGTGGTGGCCAGCTCGGACCGCACCTTGTTCGCATCGAAATCGGCATTCTTCTGAAAGATCAGCACCTTCGGGTGGTCGTAAACGGTGAACGATTCTTCGGAGCTGTCGTCGTCGATCGTGATGCCAAAGAGCGAGGGGTAGTTCGTCTCCGTATGGACCAAATCGAATCCGAGCTCGCCGTCGAAAAGCATCTCGTAGTACCGGGTCGCCATCGGCCAGCGTTCGGGGATACGCGGAATCGAACCGTAGAGGCGGTTGCTGGTGACGAAGATCCAGTCGTTGTTCTCCAGCTGCTGCATCAGCGTGTCGAGCTTGTCGGGATTGTCGTCGTCGTACATGGCGATTTGTTCGCCCGGATACGCTCCGGAGCCGGGCATGCCCGGCAGATTGAGGGGAATCGGATCGTCCCAATGCTCGTCGAGGGTGGTGGTGCCTTGCGGGATGTTGGCGTAAATCCATTCCGAGGCGGCGATGCGGGTTTGGGTGTGGGTATAGATCGAGGTGAAGGCGAACGCCCAGAACGCAGTCGGCACCACTACAGCCAGGATCGGGATCAAGCCAGCCCAGCGATAGGTCGGCCAGCGCTCGCCGATGCGCCCCCAGAGCTCATAGAGCAAGGCAGCCGTCAGCAGCGCCATAAAGGGGTAGGCCGGCACGGTGTAGCGCATCGTCTTGATGAAGGAGATGCCGTAGTAGACGAGATGGAAGGCCGGCCAGGCGATGATGAAGAGCTGCCAGGTCGGCGGCCAACGGCGTGCGGTGAGGACTCGGACCCCGGCCAGCGCCAGCGCCAATAAGGAAACGAGACCCAGTACCGGCCCAACACCCCAGAGAACGAAATTCTTGAGAATGAAGACCATGGGCGCGCGGTTGGCCCATTGGGTGGAGGGGGGAGCGTCGTAGTCGCCGCTTTGCACGTGGCGCCAGTAGTCGACATCCGCCGTCCAGTGCGAATTGAGCGAGATGCCGAGCAGCCCGGGACCATTGAATGAGAAGGGCTGGGTAATGCGGAAGGCCCAGAATGCCATCAATCCGGCTAGCAGGCACCCGAGGAATACCGGTAGGCCGGTGCGTCCCTTGCGGTTCCAGAAGGC
>DASTFJ010000015.1:0-4765 GCA_035708745.1 Thermomicrobiales bacterium
ACGCTACCGGCGGCAATGGCGGCAACGGCGGGAATGCGACCGGTGTCGTGGCGACGGCTGGCAATGGCGGCAACGGTGGCGACGCAGTGGCCTATAACGGCGATGCGACCGGCGGCAACGGCGGTAATGGCGGAATCGCTACGTCGACGGACGGGTCGACCTCTGGTGGCAATGGCGGCCAGGGCGGCGACGCCACTGCATACAACGGTGACGCGACCGGCGGCAACGGTGGACAGCCGGGTTCGATCGACGCTGGTTCGACCGGCGGCAATGGCGGCACGGCGGTTTCGGTCGGCGGGAATGCGACCGGCGGTAACGGCGGTGGCTTGGCCGATGGTGGCTGCGCTGTCGCAGTCGGCGGCGGAACAGCCACCGGCGGTACTGGCGGCACCGGTGGCTTCGACGGATGTGGCATCACCGCGACCGACGAGGACGGCGACGGCATTTACGATGTCGACTGGGGCGATACTCCCTAGTCAGCCCCAAGCTGAAAGAAATCGTTGCAAAATCCCCGGCAGCCGAACACTGCCGGGGATTTTCTTCACCTTCAATCCCGTCGTCCCGAGCTTGTCGAGGGACCTCTTGTCGCCCACACGAAACCCGCGGGTTGGACGCGTTACCCGACACCGTCTCTCTTTCCTATCGAGTGCCCAGGTTTGCGGACATGAGCGCAGTAGCAAGGGAACGAGTGGTCCTTCGACAGGCTCGGGACGACGAGGGGCGCGGTATCCGCTCCTTCTCCGGCAAACGTCCTACCGAATCAGCGTCAACAGACCGCCAAGGCAGAGGTAGGTGCCATAGGCCGTGGCGCGGTGACGCGCCGACTTGGAGAAGATTGGTAGAAGCACGCTGCCAAGCAGCGTGAAAATAACGGCGAACGCAAAGGCCGGTACGATGCCGTCTCCACGCACTATCGCGCCGACCGCCGCCGCAATATAGACGTCGCCGATGCCGATATTCGACACGCGCAGACTGAGACTCCGGAACACCCAGCGCGACAACGCAAAAAACGCGGCCGAGATCGCAATTCCACCGATCAGGCCGATCATGGCCGAGCCCAACCCCCGCGGACCGTCGAGAAACCCCAACACCGCCGCCACGGCCAAAGCCAGGACGATGCTATTCAGATACAGCACATGCCCACGTAGATCGATGATCAGGATCAGCAAGAGCGGTATCGCGGCAGCGACGGCAAAGAGCAAGCTATGGGCATCATCCCATTTCCAGCCGATGACGCCGAAATAGCTTCCAACCGCGAATTCCCACACAAAGCGGGATTTCGGCTGCCGCGTGCCGCACGATCGGCAACGCCAGGCGGTCAGAACTCCATAGAATGGAATCCAGGTCACGGCCGGCAGGGGGTTGCCGCACTGCACGCAGATCGGCTGGATATTTGGATTGCGTCGCGATCCGAGCTCGGAGAGATTCCAGAGCGCAGCTGCAACGGCAAGTCCGACGACGATCAGTACGATGAGAAGCACACTCACGCCCGGGCAGCTCGCGCGGTTAGCGCGGCCGTCATCATGATCTGGACCGGCGGTTCGACCCCCGTCCAGATCTTCAACGAGCGGGCGCCCTGAAAGACCAGCATTTCCAGACCATCGAGCGTGCGCAACCCGCGGGAGCGGGCCGCTTCGAGCAAATCGGTGTCACGATAGGTGATATCGACCATGAGCGCTTCGGGACGAAGCAGCGCCACCTGATCGGATGCGAGCGGCATTTCGCCGCGCTTCCAGCCGAGGGCGGTCGCATTGATGACGAGGTGTGCGGTTTGCAATGCATCGATGGCTGCCGGAGTGCCGGTGGCGATCGCCACCACCGGCGTCGGTGCGAGATCGTCTCGCAGGCGCTCGGCACGCTCGAGCGAACGGTTCAGCACGGAAATTCGGCTCGCTCCGACGTTTTCCAGCGCCAGGGCGACCGCTCTGGCGGCGCCTCCCGCTCCGAGTACGACGGCGTGACAGCCGTTGAGTCCATCGTCATGCAACCGGAGCGAGCGTGCGAGACCCTGGACATCGGTGTTGTCGCCGAGGAGGCGCCCGTCCCGATTCGAGATCGTATTCACGGCTCCGGCACGGCGGGCGAGATCGGATATCTCGTCGACCAGCGGTAGGACGTGCTCTTTGTGGGGCACGGTGACATTCGCGCCGATGACATCTGATGCGCGGAGTGATTCGATCCGGGATGGAAGCTGATCCAGCAGGGTATGCCAGCGCTCGTACGTTGCCGGAATACCCAGCGCATCGAGCGCTGGTTGCTGCATCGCCGGCGAGATCGAATGCTCGACCGGGTCGCCGATCACCCCCAGTCGAAATCGGCCCCTCTGCGTCATCGACTACTCGCCCGCGAACGGGTCGCTGCCTGCGGCAGGAGCATCGACTTTGCCTTCGACAAAGTCGATATTCTGCTGTTGCTCGTCTGACGTGGTGGCAAAGAGGTGGTAACCGGAGTCATCCGCCTTGGCATAGAAGTAGTAATAGTCGGTTGGCTGAGGGAACAAGACGGCGCGAATCGAGGCGTAACCCGGATTCGCAATCGGACCCGGCGGCAATCCGTCGACCTGATAGGTGTTGTACGGGCTATCGTCGTAGAGATCCTCACCAGAAAGCTCCGGCCACCACTCGTCATGTGTCCCAAGCGCGTACTGGACCGTGGGATCGGCTTCGAGCCGCCAACCCTCGGTATAGCGCTTCTCGTAGATATCGGCGATGATTGGCCGCTCCTCGGACACCGCCGCCTCGCGTTCGACCAGCGAAGCAAAGGTCAGCACCTGATAGAGCGACAGCCCCATCTCACCGGCGCGGTCGCGCATCTCCTGGGGGACCTTCGCATCAAAATTATTCAGCATCGATTCGATGATCTCGTCGGCGGACGAATCGGGATCGAAGTTATAGGTGTCGGGGAAGAGATAGCCCTCGAGTGAAGCGCCTTCCGGACGGTCCGCCAGGAACGCGTAGTTGTCGGAGGGATAACTCTGGGCAGCCTGCATGAAGTCGTCGAAGGTGCCATTCCAACCGAGGTTCACCAGCTCGTCCGCAATTTGCTCGGTGCGCCATCCCTCGATGACGGTAATGCTCAGGGCCGCATTGTCAGCGCTGGAGCCGCCGCTCTCGCCGGAATCTCCCGAGCTGCTGGCATTCCCCGTGATCGTGTCGATGATGTCGCCGACCGTCATCCCCTTGGTGAGGCGGTAGGAGCCCGGCTCCAGCTCCGAATTCACCACGCGCATGCGGCCGGTGAAATAGGTCTTGCTATTGATCAGGCCATTGTCTTCCAACAGCTTGGCCACTTCGTCGGGCGTATCGTCTTCGCTGATCTTGATCGAAAAGACCTTGCCGATATCGTCCGGCCGGGACTCGTCCTGAAAATGCTCGAAGGCGCGCGCGCCGCCGAGCAAGACCAGCCCGGAGAGCACCAGGATGGTCGCGATCTTCAGAATTTGAACGAGCCACTGAACCATATCGTTGGAGCCTGCGCGGAGTCCGTCTATGATCGGAACGGTTCACGGCGATGCGGGGTTTCGCCGGTCGGTGGGAAGCGATGCGTCCAGCGTGCCGCTTCCATGCAGTAGGCCATTGTAGTTTTGGATGCTGGTGCAAAACAAATCGAATCTGAAGCGCTGCCACCGCTAATCGTCATCTGCGGAGCGACTGCCACCGGGAAGACGGCGCTGTCGATCGAGCTCGCCCTTCAGTTCGACGGCGAGGTGATCAACGCCGATTCGCGCTATTTCTATCGGGGTATGGATATCGGCGTCGCCAAACCGACCCTGGCCGAGCGCAAGGGCGTGCCTCATCACCTGATCGATATCCTCGATCTGGACGATCCGGAGGGGATGTCGCTGGCGGTTTTTCAGCGGCTGGCATTCGCAGCCATCGATGATGTGCTGACCCGCGGCCGTCTCCCCTTCCTCACTGGTGGCACGCACCTCTATATCAACGCCGTGGTCGAAAACTGGCGCATCCCCGACGTTCCACCGGACGAGCCATTTCGCGCGGAATTAGCGGCGGAAATCGACCGGTTGGGTCTGGAAGCGGTCGTCGAGCGATTGCGGGCGGTCGATCCCGTTGCGGCCGAACGCAGCAGCGCCAATCCGCGCCGGATCATCCGGGCGCTCGAGATCTTCGAGAAGACGGGAAAACCGATGTCCGAGCTGGAAGGGAAGAACCCTCCCCGATACCGATCGCTGGAGCTCGGCCTGACGATGCCGCGCGAACGCCTGCATGCCGCGATCGACGCCCGCGCCGAGGACCAGATCCGCGACGGACTCGAAAACGAGGTGCGGCAATTGCTCGATGCGGGCGTGCCGCGATCGCATCCGGCATTCTCGTCTATCGGCTACCGCCAGCTCTTCCCGCTCATCGACGGGGAGCAGTCATTGGCCGAGGCGATCCAGTCGATCGAGTACGACACGCATCGGTATGTCCGCCATCAGGAAACCTGGCTGCGCAAGAATCCGCGCATCCTCTGGATCGACGTGACCGAGGGTGGATGGCAGGAACGCGCGGCCCAACTCGTCCGATCGTTTCTCACGTAGCGTCAGCTCTGCTACGATGCGGCGAATTCGCAATCGGCACGACTGTAGAGAGTCCAAGTGAGCTCGACCCGTATGGAGGCCGCTCGAATACGTGAGATTGCCGTTTCACGCTGGTGGAATGGCGCCGATCTTTCCGCGCCCATCTCGACGACCGACGGCCGCGCAGTGCAGATCGTCTATCGCGGCACCTGGTCGCACGGACTCGGCCCGGACTTTCAGAAGGCGCTC
>DASTFJ010000016.1:0-5135 GCA_035708745.1 Thermomicrobiales bacterium
CTGTTCCAGATGTCCGCGTGGCGAACCGCGTGGCGCATCATCTTCGGGCCGAGCGCGGCGACCGTGATGGGTGGGCGTGGTTGCTGGATCGGACGCGGATTCATGACCGCGCCATCGGCCTGGTAGTAGCGGCCGTCGAACGTCGTCGTTTCCTGCGACAAGAGGCGAGAGACCAGCTCGAGATATTCCCCGAAGCGAGCGGTCCGCTCGGCGGGTGACCAGTTCGGCAGGCCGGCCATACGGTAGGAGGGATCGATGGTCAGGCCTGTGCCGAGACCGAGCTCCACCCGGCCGTTCGAAATCTGGTCGAGGGTGAGGACCTGCCGAGCCAGCATGGCGGGATTGCGCAAGGGGATCTGGGTGACGGCGGTGGTGAGGCGGACGGCGCCGGTTGCCTGGGCGATGGCGGCCAGCGCGGTCCAGGCGTCGTACCAGGGCGCGGGCGGATTGGTCCAATCGACCAGATGATCGGGGAGGGCCACGGCGTCGAACCCCAGCGCTTCGACCTGACGGGCGCGGCGGAGCAGCTCGGGCCAGGTCGTGGTGGGGATGATGAGCACATGCGCGCGCAGTGGGTGTGGCATGGCGGAATCATAGAGTGTCGCCAGCAAGATGAGGGACGAATTCGCCACTGAATGCGGCCATATCGCTCGCCACCGATGCAGGGCGCCACCTGCCGACTTTTGACAGAATTCGATGAGTCAGGGTAAGAATGGAGAAACAGCCCCGGTCGCGGGAAGTGAATAGTCGACGATGGCCAGTGACGAAGGAGTCAGCTGATGCAACGGATTTTGCAACGATCGACGAACCGGCGTGGAGTCATGAAGGCAACCGCCGCGGCGATGGCAGCCGGATTGCCGCTCTCGTCCGCATTGCGGATCGAGGCGATGGCGCAGGCTTCGACCCCGACCGCGGATATCGCGGGGACGAGCCTCAAGATCCTGCAATGGAGTCATTTCATCCCGGCCTATGACACGTGGTTCGATGCGTTCGCGCAAGCCTGGGGCGAGGCGAACGATGTCGACGTGACGGTGGACCATATCAATACCGCCGATATTCCGGCGGCGCTCGCGGGTGAATTGAGCGCGGGCGAAGGGCACGATCTGATCGAGCATATTTCGTCGCTGGCGCAATATGAGAAATCGATGGTGCCGATGAACGATCTGATTGCCGAAGCGAGCGCGCGGCATGGCGATCAGCTGGTGATGTGCGCGGCCAATGGCTACAACCCATCGACCGATACGTTCTACGGGTTCGTGCATGGCTATGCGGCCGATCCGGGCGACTATCGCAAGTCGCTCTGGGAGGCGGTCGAATTGCCCGACGGCCCGTCGACCTGGGACGAATTGCTGGCTGGCGGCTCCAAGATTCGCTCGGAGCAGGGCGTGCAGCTGGGGATCGGCATGTCGAACGAGATCGACTCCCGCATGGCGGCGCAAACGCTGATCTGGGCGTTCGGCGGGGCGATCCAGGATGAGAACGAGAATGTCACGGTCAATTCGCCCGAGGTGATCGCCGCGGTCGAATATATGGCCAATCTCTTCAAGGAGACGATGACCGAAGAGGTCTTTGGCTGGACGGCGGCGTCCAACAACCAGTTGATGATTGCCGGGCAGGCGTCGTACATCCTGAATTCGATTTCGGCCTATCGGACCGCGCAGGGGGCGCAACCGGAGGTGGCGGCCGATGTCTTCTTCCATGAGCCGCTGGTTGGGCCCGGTGGGCAGGAACTGGCGCTGGCGCACGGGCACGCGGTGTTCAACTATCAGATTCCGTCGTATAGCCCCAATGTTGCCACCGCGCAGGAGTTCATTCTCTACCTGGTGGACAACTACAAGGACGCCAGCTACGAAAGCCAGCTCTACAACTTCCCGGCGTGGCCGTCGATCGTGCCGGATCTGACCGCGGAGGGCGGCTGGCTCGATGTCGATCCGTTCGGATCCGATCCGGTGGATAAGCTGAAGCCGCTCAAGGGAGCGCAGGATTGGACGGTCAATCTCGGTTGGCCGGGGCCGGCCAATGCGGCCATTGGCGAGATCTTCAACCTGCCGACGATTCCGAACATGATGGCGCGCGCGGCCACCGGGCTCGCCACGGCGGAGGAATCGGTCGCACAGGCCGAAAAGGAGATCAACGAGATCTTCGAGAAGTGGCGCAGCGAGGGGCTGGTCGGCGGCGGAAGCTGACACGAGCAGGCGGCACGCGGCAGGCAGACAGGTCATCGTGCCCAGCCTGTGGCAGGGGCAACCCCCTGTGGTTGCCCTAGCTGCCCGCACGGATGGCCGTCCGCATTACGAACGTTCGATGACGATCGTTCGGCACGATGTATGTCACCCTCGGATTGGTCGTCTGGCGGGAAAGGGCAACCACAGGGGGTTGCCCCTACCGGGCGAGGTGGCCCAACGACGCGTTCCGGGCGGATTTCCCGCTTGGGCTGGGTTGCCGGGTAACGAGAGGTCCCTCCACTTCGGTCGGGACGACGGAGTGAACGGATGGCATCGATCGAGACGCGGGGACTGACGAAACGGTTCGGCGACAACCCGCCGGCGGTCGATCGGATCGATCTGCTGGCGGCCGATGGCGAGTTTCTGGTTTTGCTCGGTCCCTCCGGGTGCGGGAAGACGACCTTGTTGCGCATGATCGGCGGGTTGGAAACGCCGACCGCGGGCGATGTGGTGATCGGCGGCACGGTGGTGACCGGGCTGCCGCCGCGGGCACGGCGGATCGCGATGGTCTTCCAGAGCTATGCGCTCTATCCGCATCTTTCGGTGCACGACAACATCGCGTTTCCCTTGCGCGCGCAGCATATGCCCAAAGCCCAGCAGGAACAGCGGATCAACTGGGCGGCGCAGATTCTGGGGATCGAGGAGTATCTGGACCGCAAACCGCGCCAGCTTTCCGGCGGTCAGCGGCAGCGGGTGGCATTGGCGCGGGCGCTGGTGCGCGAACCGAGTGTTTTCCTGCTGGACGAACCGCTTTCCAATCTCGATGCCCAGCGGCGCGCGTCGGCGCGCGATGAGCTGCTGCTGTTTCAGCGATCGATCGGGACGACCACGATCTATGTCACTCACGATCAGGTGGAAGCGATGGGGATGGGCGACCGCATCGCGGTCATCAATCTGGGGCAAATCCGGCAGATCGGTCCACCGCGGGAAATCTATGACGAACCGGCCGATACCTTCGTGGCGACTTTTCTCGGATCGCCGCCGATGAATCTGGTGACCGAGGGGATGACGACGACCGGGTTCCGGCCCGAGCATTTCCAGCCGGTCGACGGCCATGAAGCGCACCCGAGCGACCGCTTGTTCTCCTTCGTGGCGCACCGGGAGGAATATCTCGGGTCGGAGCGATTGATCTACGGCGAGGTGGAAGGAGACAAGGTGGTGGCTCGTTTTCCGGCGACGTTCCATCATGAGATCGATTTCGGTACGCCGCTCGAATTCAAAGTTTCCCGGCATCATCTGAAATATTTCGACGCGGGCACCGGGCTTCGTATCGAGCAACCGGAATGAGCGCCCCGGCCACCACCTCACCGCGGATTGCCTGGACCGACGACGAGCCGCCCCCGCAGGGGCGCTATCTGCTCGATCGCTCGCGGTTGCTGGGGCCGTTGCTGCTCATGCCGGCGGTCATCTATATCGTGGCGCTGGTGGGGATTCCCTTCGTGCTGGCGATCGCGTATGCGTTCAGCGATGCGACGGTAGGCGATCAGAGTCTCGATTGGGTGGGGTTGGATAACTTCCGTTCGATCTGGGACGACGCGACCTTCCAGACGGCATTGCGCAATACCTTCTATTTCACGTTCGTTTCGCAGGCGATCGTGGTCGTGCTGGCCAGCATTCTGGCGATCGTGCTCGATTCCGATTTTCATGGCAAGAAGCTGGTGCGGTTCCTGGTGCTGCTGCCGTGGACCACGCCGATCGCGCTGGCGGTGATCGGTTGGTTGTGGACGCTGGACAGTGTCTATAGCCCGATCGACGCGATCTTGCGCGATGTGGGGTTGCTGGGGCCGGGGACGCATTTCGGACCGGGCAACAGCATGCTCTGGTTGGCCAAACCCGATCTGGCGAAGCTTTCGGTGTTGTTCATCCATGTCTGGCGCACGACGCCGCTGGCGGCGGTGATCGTGCTGGCCGGGCTGGCGAGTATCCCGAAGGAGCTCAACGAGGCTGCCGCCATCGACGGCGCCAGCGAGGCGCGGCAGATCTTCCTGGTGCGCATTCCGCTCATTTTGCCGATCCTGATGGTCGCCATTCTCTATGGGGTGGTCTTTACCTTCACCGATATGGCGGTGGTCTATATCCTCACGCGCGGCGGTCCGATCGATTCGACGCAGGTGCTGGCGAGCTGGTCGTTCTTCAAGGGGGTGGAAGGCACCAATCTGGCCCAGGGGGCGGCGATCGCGCTCTTCCTCTTCCCGGTGCTGGTGGCCGCGGCGATCGTGATGTTGCGCATGGCGCGGCGAACGGAGACGATCTGATGGCGACCGCGCATCCCTCCGAAACGCGGTATCCCGGCGCCAGCACGACGGGTGAAACGTGGGTGCCGGATATCGACCCGCACCAGCGCGCCAAGAAGATCGGCCAGCGCGGCCTGCTCTATACGACCGCGGTCTTTTTCTCCGTGTTCGCGGCGTTGCCGTTTGCGTGGATGGTCTTCACCATCTTCAAGACGAACCAGGATCTCTACAACAGCAAGAACAATCCGTTTCTGTATAACGACCCACCGACGCTCGACAATGTGCGGCTGCTTTTCGATGACACCAACTATGCGACCTTCGTCTGGAATACGGTGCTGGTCTCGATCGGGGTGGTGATCATTACGGTGCTGATCGCGGTGCCGGCGGCGTATTCGCTGACCCGGCTGGTGGGCGGTTGGGGCGAGGGGCTGGGGATCGCGATTTTCATGGTCTATCTCATCCCGCCGACGTTGCTCTTCATCCCGATGACGCGCATGGTGGCGGAGCTGGGGTTGAAGAATTCGCGCTGGTCGATGGTGCTGGTCTATCCGACCTTCACCATTCCGTTTTGCGTGTGGTTGATGCTGGGGTTCTTCAAATCGATCCCGTGGGATATCGAAGAACAGGCGATGATCGATGGCTACAGCCGGCTTGGCGCGATCTGGCGGGCGGTGAT
>DASTFJ010000017.1:0-23752 GCA_035708745.1 Thermomicrobiales bacterium
TGGCCAGGGAAGACAAATGCGTACGGTTGGGCCGGTAGCGTTGGTTCGGTCACAAGTCGAATCCTCTTGCACGAGCGGAGCGGTCGTTTATCTACCGCAATTCTTGTGCATTTCCCCAGGAATTGCTCGCCCCCCGTCGTCCCGCCTGTGTGTCGTCGTCCCGACCGCAGCGGAGGGACCTCTTATCGCCCAGCAACCAGGTCTCCGGCGCACCACCCTCGGTCGTCGGGCAGGGTCTCCGCGCCCTGCGATCGAGCGCCAGCGCGATAATCAACCTGGCCGGCCTCCAAAAATAGAAGCGCATCCCCTCTTGACAGCAAAGAACGTATGTTCTATGATGAAGATAAGCGGCACATCTGGCATGGGTGCGGGCCTGGGCAGCCACGGACCCTGCCCGGGCTGGTTACCCGTCACCCACACTCGGTGCTGGATCCCGGCTCCGCTCGTCTCTTCTAGACAGGCGGAGCGTCTCGGTCGATCCCACCGTCCACCCATTGTTATTCCCACCCTTGTCATTCCTTCCCTATTGTCATTCTGAGCGAAGCGAAGAATCTCTCCTCGTCCCTGCACGAATGGTGCCCAGCGTCGACCACCTCGTCAAACGCGTCCAACCACGAAAAGGCGGCTGGCAGCCCCATGATCGAGCCGCGCTCGATCGCACGGCACAGAGTCCATACGCTACGACCACGGGGGTGTAAACCGGATGCTGGGTCGCGGGGCCACAAGTGGTCCCCATTCGACTTCGCTCACGGCAGGCGCCCCACTCCGGTCGGGACGATGCGGGTTCAGGGGCGGACCAGATTGATCGAGCGGATGGCGGAAGCGCCGATCAGGGCGTCGATGATCGTCTGCCGGTTGGCGTTGATATGGTCGATGGTGGAGCGCTCGGCCGCCTGTGGGTCGCGATCGCGGATCGCGGTGATGATGCGCTGGTGATCCTCGTAGGTTTCCTCGACGCGGGTCGAGTCTTTGGCAATCTGCGGGATATAGAGAATCCGCTGCATCTCGTCCAGCGAGGCGCGCGTGATAGCGGCCAGACGCTCGTTGCCGGTGGCGCGGGCCAAACCAACATGGAAATCGGCATTCGCCTGGCGAAGGGCGACGCCGTCGAAGACCGGGCCGGTCACCGCGCAGGCCGCGTTGAGCTCGTTCAACACGGCCACGATCTCAGTGTCGCCCCGCTGCCCCAGCAACCGCGCCGCGGCCGGCTCGACGATCAGCCGCACACCGAAGAGATCCTGCACATGCTGCATGGTGATCGGCGCGACCACGAATCCCTGCCGCGGCACCGGCCGCACCAATCCGTCATGCGCCAGCCGGGCGAGCGCGGCCCGCACCGCGGCGCGGCCGAGATCGAACCGGCTGGTCAGCTGCAGCTCGCTCACCTGCTCGCCCGGTTCCAGATCCCAGCAGATGATCGCCTGCCGGATACGGCCATAGGCCTGCTCGGTCAGCGATTGCTTCGTTGGAGCGGCGTCCGTTCCCACCACCTGCCCGATCTCTCCTCCGCTGCCCGCGAGCGCCCTTCTGCCCACGGACTACGTCTCGTCATCCCGGTTGTGACATGTTACACGATGACCGATTGCGTGTATCCTGTAGCCAAATCGCCACGTGTAATATCTTCGTCACTTGCGATACGTCCAAACCAGCCCGACCGCTCTGGAGCCCGCCCGATGGATCTTCGCCGGTATCTCGCCCAGGTACCCGACTACGACCGTTTTCTCACCGTCGACGAGATGCATGCCGGGCTTGACCGCCTGGCCGCGGAGTATCCCGAGATCACCACCCTGCGGCGGGTGGGCACCTCCACCCTGGGCGAGCCGATTCGCATGCTCTCGGTCGGCAACGGCAGCCGCCATGCGCTCCTCTTCGGTTGCCCGCATCCGAACGAGCCGATCGGCGGGATGCTGATCCACTACTTCTCCGAACAGATCTGCCAGAACTCCGCGCTGCGGGACGCCTACGACTTCACCTGGCATTTCATCCCAACCGTCGATCCGGACGGCACCCGCCTGAACGAAGGATGGTTCAAGGGACCGTTCACCCCCACCAATTACGCGCGGCACTTCTATCGCCCAGCGGGATTCGAGCAGGTGGAATGGACCTTCCCCATCTCCTATAAGAAGCTCTATTTCGACAAAACCCTGCCCGAAACCGAGATGCTGATGCGCGTCATCGACGAGCTGAAGCCCGCGCTGATGGCGTCCTTGCACAACGCTGGCTTCAGCGGGGTCTACTACTACGTCTCCGGTGGCGACCAGGAACTCTTCGATCTCTTCCACCAGATCCCCGCCTGGGAGGATCTGCCCTTGCAGCTCGGCGAGGCGGAAGTGCCCTGGGCCCAGCCGCTGGCCCCGGCGGTCTTTCCGATGCTGGAAACCTCGGCGGGCTACGACCATATCGAAGCCAACGGCGGCGACCCGGCCGCCGAATTCGGCGGTACCTCCAGCTTCGAATATTCCCGCCCCTACGGCACCTTCAGCATCGTGACCGAGGTCGCCTATTTCGACGATCCGCGTATCAACGACGAAACCCCCACCGACGTCAACCGCCGCCAGGCAAATCTGGATCGGCTCGATCTCAGCCTGGAATCGCGCAAGATCATGTCTGGCTTCGTCGAGGCGGTCGATGACGATCTGAAGGCGGACACGCCCTTCGAAACCACCGTCCGCTGGTGGCTCGATCTGGAAAAACGCCAGGATGCCGAACGCACCTGGATCGAGAGCAATCCCGATATGGACCGACCGGCCACCGTGGCCGAGCTCTTCAGCAACCGGGTGATGCCGCAGTTCTACCGGCTCTGCTGGCAGGGGCTGATCGTGCGCATGCTGCAGGCAGAGATCGCCACCGGTCACGGCACCCCGGCGATTCGCCAAACCCTCATGGAGGCAACGGAAACATTCGAGCGCTGGGGCGCCCAGCTAGAAAGCGAGCTGAACTTTCGGACGGTTCCCATTCGGAAGCTGGTCGCCGTGCAGCTCGGCGCCATTCTCGGGGTGGCGGAATATCTCGACCGCCACCAGAATCCCCCGCTGCCCGCGTAGTTGCAGCCCTCCGTGGCTGCCATTGGATCCTCGAAAGCAGTCACGGAGGGCTGCAACGACGGGTTCCAGGGAAAGACATCCGGGCATCGTATCAGTGTGAATATGAAAGGAAGCGTCGTGAACGAACCCAACATCAACGAGATCGAGGCACGAAAAGAAGCGCTCTTCCAGGCCCTCCAGCACTACGGCGTCGACCGCCGCACGTTCCTGCAACGGGCGGCGCTGTTGAGTGCGGCCGGAGCGGTGGGCGCCAAGCTCGATACCTATCGCGCCAATGCCCAGAGCCCGGAAGCCAGCCCGGCCGCGCCCGCCGGACCCAAGGGCGGCGACGGCACGCTGGTGGTGTCCCAGCCGGGCGATCCGCTCAGCTTCAATCCCAACTACCAGGCCGACGACAACATCTTCGTCCCCGGTCTCAATATCTACAACACCCTGGTCACCCTCGACAGCTCCTACCAGACGATCCCCGAGCTGGCGCAGAGCTGGGAAACCTCCGAGGACGGCCTGACCAACACCTTCCACATGGTTTCGGGCGCGCTGTGGCATGACGGCGAGCCGGTCACCTCGGCCGATGTGAAATACACCTTCGATCAGATCAAGAGCGACGAATCGGCCACGGCCAGCCCCTTCTTCGCGACGGTGGAGTCGATCGACACGCCGGACGATGTCACCGTCGTGCTGAACATGTCGGCTCCGTCGGCGTCGTTGATTCCCTTCCTCGGTTGGTATGGCACCGTCATCCTGCCGGCGCATATCTATGAAGGTACTGACTGGACCACGAACCCGGCCAACCAGGCGCCCGTTGGCTCGGGTCCGTTCAAGTTCGCCAGCTACGAAGCCGGTTCCAGCATCGAGCTGGAAGCCAATACCGACTTCTGGGGCGAGGGGCCGTATATCGACCGGCTGGTCTTCAGCATCATTCCGGATTCGAACACCGCCCTCCAGGCGCTGCTCAATGGCGAAGTCGACGTGCTCACCACCAACCCGCCCCTCTCGCAGGTCGCCACCCTGCAGGAGACCGAGGGGATCGAGGTGATCGTCGCGCCGATTCCGTCCTTCTACTATCTGACCATGAACTTCGACCGCGAATACACCGCGAATGTCGATGTGCGCCGCGGCATCTCGATGGCGGTCAACCGGCAGCAGATCGTCGATCTCGCCCTGGGCGGCTATCCCGAGGTGGCGACGACCTTCTACCCCGAGAGCATCGCCTGGGCAGCCAATACCAGCCCGGAGGCGCAGGTGCCCCAATACGACCCCGAAGCCGCCGCCGCCGCCTTCGACGCCGCGGGCTACCCGGTGGTCGACGGCGCCCGCTTCAAGCTGGTTTTCCCCTTCTTCACCGATGCGCCCGAGTATCCCGACATCGCCACCATCGTCGCGCAAAACCTCAAGGACGTGAATGTCGACGTCGAGTTGGTCGCTCTGGAGATCAATGCCTGGGTCGAGCGCACCGATTCGGGCGATTTTGATCTCGGCTTGCTCGGCGGACTCTGGGGACCCGACCCGGAAAACCTGAAGTTGCGGGTGGGCACCGGCGGCGGCGTCAACTCCTTCAACTACAGCAACCCGAAGGTGGACGAGCTGCTGGCGCAGGGCAGCGCCGTGATCGATCAGACCGAGCGCGCCTCGATCTATTTCGAGGTGCAGGAGATTCTGGCGCAGGATGTGCCCATCAGCCCGCTGGCGACCGTGGTCCTCTTCTACCCGCACCTGGATACGATTTCCGGGCTGCCGTGGGATGACGGGATCGGCAAGGTCGGCCTGAACCGGTTCAACATCACACGCATCGCGCAATAAACGAGTCCGGAGTCCTGGGTCCGGAGTCCGGAGAGGCCGATCGCTTGATCGTCTCCGGCCTCCGGACTCCGGGCTCCGGACCTGGGAAGTCGCATGGGCCGTTACATTGGCCGGCAAATCCTGACGATCGTTCCGACCATTCTGCTCTCGGTCGTCATCAACTTCATGCTGCTGCATGCCGCGCCGGGCGATCCGGCGCGGATTTATGCTGGCCGGGATACCGCCACCCCCGAGCAGGTCGAGGCCATGCGCAAATCGCTTGGCCTCGATCAGTCGCTGCCGGTGCAATTCGTGAACTATGTCGAGCAGCTCCTGCACGGCAACCTGGGTAAATCCCAGGCCTACCGCCAGCCCGTGTTCGATCTGATCATGAACCGCATGCCGGCCACCCTGCTGCTCACCTTCACCAGCGCGGTGATCGCCTTCGTGGTCGGGGTCCTCCTGGGCGCCTGGGCGGCTCGGCGCTCGAACTCGAAGGCCGATATCGGCGTCTCGTTTTTCAACTACGCGCTCTTCTCGATCCCGTCCTTCTGGCTGGGGCTGATCTTCATCGTGATCTTCGCCTCCAGGCTGGGATGGTTTCCCACCTCGGGGATGCGCACCGCCCGCGCCGACTACACCGGCCTGGACGATTGGCTCGATGTCGGCCGGCATCTGATCCTGCCGATGCTGACGTTGACCCTTGTGCAAATACCGATCTTCTACCGGGTCACCCGCGCCAGCGTGGCCGAACAACAATCCGAAGCCTATATGCAGACCTTCCGCGCCACCGGGATGCCGGAAGACCGCATCTTCCGCAAATACGCCTTGCGCAATGCGATCCTGCCGCCGGTCACGGTTTTCGGACTCAATCTGGGCTACGTCGTGACCGGAGCGGCGCTGGTGGAGATCGTCTTCGCCTGGCCCGGCATCGGTCGCCTGGCGCTCGACGCGGTCTACAAACGTGACTATCCTCTGCTCTTAGGCATTTATCTGATCCTGGCGGTGGCCGTCTCCCTCTGCATCTTGCTGACCGATGTGGTCTACGCTTGGCTCGACCCCCGGATTCGATTGCGATGAGAACGGTGACCCGCCCGGTCGTAGCGCAGAGCGTCTCTGCCCTGTCGTGGCGTATGGCTTTGGGGCGAACGAAGGACTTGGCTGAGGGCCGGGTAATCGCCTCACCCCCGACCCCTCGGCAGGGCGCGGAGTCCCTGCCATACGGAAGAGGAGAGACGAGAGGGCAGAGACGCCCTCCGCTACGACCGGTTGCTCCGGGCTTCGGACTCCGGACTCCGGACCCAACATGAGCGCCCTACCCGGTCCAGTCGATCTCACCGCGCTCGATGCCACGGCCGCGCCGCAAAAGCGCAACCGCTATCTGGCGGCCTGGCGCAGCTTTTCTCGCAGTCGCTACGGCATGCTGGGACTCTGCGTGCTGGTCGTCATGTGCGCGCTGGCGATCCTGGCGCCTCTCTTGACCAGCTACGGACCGTTCGAGCTGGGAGACAAACCGTTCGCGCGGCCGCTCAGCCCCGGGCATCCGCTCGGCACCGATCATCTCGGGCGCGATGTCTGGAGTCAGATCCTCTACGGCGCCCGTATCTCGCTGGTGGTCGGGCTCATCGCCGCATTGATCGCGGCGGTGATCGGCGTGGTCATCGGCAGCATCTCCGGCTTCTTCGGTGGCTGGCTCGATGCGGTGCTCAGCCGCTTCACCGATGTCTTTCTCATCATGCCGGCCTTCTTTCTGATCATCATCGTGGTGGCGACCCTGGGCAACAGCCTCTTCTACGTTATGGTCGTGATCGGCCTGACGACCTGGCCGGGCAATGCCCGGCTGATGCGCGCGCAAGTGCTGACCCTGCGCGAGCGGCAATACATCCAGTCGCTGACGGCGCTGGGAGAAAGCCGCTGGCGCATTCTGGCGCGGCATATCATCCCGAACGGCATCCAACCGATCATCGCCAACAGCACCTTGCTGATCGCCGCGGCGATCCTGACCGAAGCCGGCCTGGCGTTCCTCGGGTTGGGCGATCCGAACAAAGCCTCCTGGGGTCGCATGATCAACGACGGCCGCCCCTCGATTCTGACCGCCTGGTGGCCGTCGGTCTTTGCCGGGCTGGCGATGATCGTCACCGTGCTCGCCTTCTATCTGATCGGGGACGGAATCGCCGCGGCGATCGCCTCGGGCGGGGAGCGCGACCGCGAATGAGCGCGCCATTGCTACGGCTCGACCGGCTCGATGTCGACTACCGCACCAGCAGCGGCAACATCAGCGCGGTGCAGGGCGTGTCGCTCGAGGTGCCCAAAGGCACGACGGTTGGTCTGGTTGGCGAGAGCGGTTCGGGTAAATCGACCATCGCCGCCGCGATTCTGCGCCTGCTGCCGAGAAACGCGACTGTCTCGCCGCAGTCGATCTTTTTCGGCGGCGTCGATCTGGGGACGCTCTCCGACAAGGAGCTCAGTCAGAAATGGCGCTGGCGCGAGATGGCGATGGTCTTCCAACGCTCGCTCTCCGCCCTCAGCCCGGTGCACCGCATCGGCGCCCAGCTCGACGATGTGCTGCGTATCAACGAGCCGGAGCTCTCCAAACACCAACGCGCCGAGCGGCTGGAGCACCTGTTGAAAACCGTGCAGCTCCCCGAGCGGGTGCTGCGCTCCTACGCCTTCGAGCTCTCCGGCGGCATGATGCAACGCACCATGATCGCCTTCGGTCTCCTGTGCAGTCCGCCCTTTCTGATCTTCGACGAAGCCACCACCGCGCTCGATGTCATCACCCAGGCGCAGATCCTGCGCGAGGTCAACCGGCTGCAACAGGAATTCGATCTGACCGCCGTGGTCATTTCGCACGATGTCGGGGTGATCAACGCCACCTCGAATGTCGTCGCGGTGCTCTACGCCGGGCAGCTCATGGAAGTCGCGCCGCGGCAACGCTTCTTCACCGCCCCGGCCCATCCCTATTCAAAAGCGCTGATCGAATCGGTGCCGCGCGTCTCGGGCACGTCCGGCCGGCTAACCGCTATTCCCGGGTCGCTGCCGGACCTGAAACATCCGCCGCCCGGTTGCCGTTTCGCACCCCGCTGCACATTCGCCATGCCGGAGTGCTCCGCGGCCATCCCGCCGCTCTACCAGTTGGAAGACGGTCACCTCGTTCGCTGCGTGCTCTATAAAGACAACCCGGTAGAAGCGCCATGAGCGACCAGCCCATGCTCACCGTCACCGACCTGCGTTGCCTCTTTCCCACGCAGCGCACGCTGAATGACCGTATGAACGGGCGGCATCCCGCCATTCACGCGGTCGATGGAGTCTCCTTCACGCTCGATCGCGCCGAGGTTCTGGCGGTGGTGGGCGAAAGCGGCTGCGGCAAATCGACCACCGGCCGCATGCTGGTGCGTCTGATCGAACCGACCGGCGGCTCCATCGACTTCGATGGGGAAGACGTCACCAGGCTGAGCGGTGACGCACTGAAGCAATTCCGCCGTAAGGCGCAGATCATCGCCCAGAATCCCTTCGAGGCATTCGATCCGCGGCAAACGGTGCAGGCTTCGCTCGAGCAGCCATTACGGATTTTCGGTATCGGGCAACCGTCCGAGCGGGTCGGCCTGATTGAAGCCGCGCTGGAAAAAGCCGGGCTCACCCCCGCCGCCGATTTCCTGCCGCGGCTTCCGCACGAGCTCTCCGGCGGCCAGCTTCAGCGCATCGCGACCGTGCGGGTAACCCTGCTGGAACCGAGATTCATCGTGGCCGACGAACCGGTGTCGATGCTCGATGTCTCGGTGCGGGCCGATATCCTCAATCATTTCCTCGATCTGCGCGACGAGACCGGGCTGGCGATCCTCTTCATCACGCACGATATCGCCGTGGCGCGCTATGTCGCCTCCCGCATCGCGGTGATGTACCTGGGGATGTTCGTCGAAACCGGCACGACCGAGGACGTCATCGACCAGCCGAAACACCCCTACACCCGCGCGCTCCTTTCCAACACCCTGAGCGTCGAAGGGGACCGGGCCGGCGGTGACCCCATCGAAATCCGGGGCGACCCTCCCACCCCGCTCGACATCCAACCCGGCTGCCGCTTCGCCGGCCGCTGCCCCTTCGTCTTCGACCGCTGCCGCATCGAAACCCCACTCCTGAAACCGGTGGGTGGCACGCAGATGGTGGCGTGCCATTTGTACGACGGCGACGTTTCCTGACGGCTGCACCATTTTGACAGAATCGCGCCGCGCAACCCGGTAGGCGCAACCCCCTGTGGTTGCCCTTGTCACGCTGCGCGAATGCTGAGGATGTGGTGCATGTTTCCGACGACGAACCACCCGCGAATATGGCTGCCACCGGGGAGATGCATGTGGCCACCAAAGGCAACCACAGGGGGTTGCCCCTATCCCAGTTGAGGGGTTGGTGCGTGGTTGTCGGTACCAGACCAAATGAAAAACCGGGGCCGCATGCACAGCCCCGGTGGGATGAATCGCGCGTAGGAAACTTATCCCCGCGGTTTGATGTTCTGGTTGAACTGGAAGAGGTTCTCCGGATCGTAGGCGGTCTTGACATCGACCAGCCGCTCGTAGGTCGCGCCCGGATAGGCCTCGTGAATGCGGACGTCGCCTTCCCGCTCGAGGAAGTTGACGTAGACGCCGTTGCCCTCGCCCTTGATCTTGTCCCACAGATCCTCAGTCCACCGCACGTGCGGCTGCGCATCCTCGGTCGGGTCGAGCCACAGACCGATGACCGCGACGAAATACTTGCGGCCGCGATGCGCGAAGGCCGTCGCCTCCGGCGCAACCGTATCCAACGCGCCGCCGAGCCCACGCAGGTTGATGAGACTGAACGGCGAGGTGGAGCCGGCCACCGCCGCCAGCATCTCGTCGATCGCGCGATCGCTCAGCTCGTCGGCGAACATCTGTCGAATCGAGGCGGCGTGCGGCATGCTCTGATGATCGGTGTAACGATAGATCTCGCCATAAGGCATCGGACCGATGGTATCGGCAACCGGTTCTGCCAGCGCGCGCATCGGCGCCAGCGCCCGCGCTCCTTCGGTCTCATCCCCCGTCCAGACGGTCAGGATACCCAATACGACCTCGCCGGCGCGATGTTCCGGAATGAACGGAGCCGGCGGCGCATGCATGATGAAAGCAATGGTGGTGAGCCCCTCCGGCGCAGAAGTGGAAGCGTCGAGGTAGCCGCGCACGACCTCACGAGTCGCCGGCAGCACGAGGATGCCCCCTAATACAGAATCGACCCGCGCAAGCTGGAAGGTGAATTCGGTCACGATGCCGAAATTCCCGCCACCGCCACGAATCGCCCAGAACAGGCTGGGATGTTCGTACCTGGACGCCGTCACGATGCGGCCATCGGCGAGCACAACTTCGGCAGAAAGCAGGTTATCGATGGTGAGGCCGTGTTTGCGAGCCAGGAAGCCGACGCCACCGCCGGTGGTGAGCCCGCCGATGCCGACGCTGCCGGTATCGCCCGTGGTCAGTGCCAGGCCGTGCGGCTGGGCGGCAGCTACGATATCGGCCGAGGTGGCGCCGGCCTGGACCTTGGCAATGGCGGTGGCCGGATCGACCACGATGCGCTTCATCTGCGAAAAATCGATAACGACCGCGTCATCGACCATGCTGTAATGCCCGATGCTGTGACCGCCGCTGCGGACTGCCAGGGGAAAGCCGAGCTCCCGCGCGAAATCGACCGTCGCGGCGACATCCTCAACCGTCTGTACCTGGACGATCGCATAGGGACGGGCATCGACCGTCGCCGCCTTCACCTTGCGCGCGGCATCATAACCGTCGGATTGTTCGGTAAGGATCGGAGAGGACACCCGCTTGCGCAGCAGGTCGATGGGCTCGGTGATAACGGCAAAACGACTCGAACGACCAGTTTCCAAAGACATAGCTTCATCCCTCTTAGATGACTCTTTGGCGATCTCCATTCATATAGCTGCCGGTTGCGATCGCCCCTGCAACCGACGATCGGATGATGCACTCCGGCCGCAAGCGCGCACATCGCCAATACGACGTATTTGCGCGCCGCCCAATCACAGTGGAGTGTCTACGTAAATCTGCATAGGTGGCATTGGATCGGTCACGCGCGATGGAAAACCCTTGCGTCAGTGATCGATGCCGCGGGTGCCAGCACTGCAAGAGAGAAGCGGCGGTCATCGTGATCGAATGCTGCCGGTGTCCTGAGCTACTCGCTCGAATCCTCGATTGCGATCCCCGCGTTCAGGGACCTTCTTCCGCAATGCCCGGTTCGTAGCGTTGCCACTTTGGCGACTTTGGCCGAAAATCCCGTCCACGGCGGGCGATCCGCCCACGAATTCCGGAATTCTGAACCGAATCCCAGTGTACGTACGGACTTGACAGAAGGGGAGACAATTGGAGTATCGCACACCCACAACACCTGACCCCGGGGCCGAGCGCTCGTTCGGCGCCAACCATCAAGGAGGCGGTATGGATACCCATCGTTCTACTACGCCCACTCCGGTCCGGTCGGACGGTCTTTCGCGTCGTACGGCAATACGGCACACGGGCGCCGCCGCTGGCGCGGCTGTGCTTGGCGCGGTCGGTCTCAGCCGCCACGCCGCGGCCCAAGGCGGTGCCCCCGCCGGCTGGCGGACCGAGCATCTTGAATTTGAACTCACCCCCCAAGACCCGGTCTCCATCACCCGCGCCGGCAGCGGGCCGCCGCAGCGGGGCGACTGGTTCTATGTCGATGCGCCGATCTATGCGGTTGGTGACGTTGGGGGCGCCCAGGTCGGCACCTATCAGTGCTTCGGAGCCTGGACTCACGCCGTCGACGATGAGACAGCGCATGACCTGCGCCTGACCACGGTCCAGTTTCGGTTCGACGACGGCACGATCATGGGACTGATCAACGAGCTCGGAGTCGACCCGACTACCACGTTCGGCGCGGTGCAGGGCGGTACCGGAGCGTACGTCGGCGCCCTGGGATCCTTCCAGCAGCTTCCCGGAACACCTCCAGCAACTCCGAGCGCCGGGACGCCCCCGACCGAAGTCCCGAATGTGGTGCTTACCACATTCGATCTCCTCCTCCCGGACCTCGGCTAAGAGCAAACCGATGCACCCACAATGGATCCGGCCGGTATCACGCCGGTTGGTGCTAGGGCGGGCGGCGGCCGCGGCAGGTGGGCTCGCGGCCGGGGTCGGACTCGGACCGGGCCGTTCGATCGCGCAAGACGAGCGGTTGACCGCCTCGGGAACCGGTGTCAATCTGAAGCTGATGCTCGACCGTGACGGCGAGCCGACGGTGCCCCTGCGCGAGCTGTTCGGATTCGACCCCTACTACGCCCAGTGCGTCATCGAGGACAATCCCACTGCTTTTGCCATGGACACGTTCGCGATGGGGCGCGTCATCGCCGAACCGCACAGCTTCTTCATGGCGATGTACGCCCACGACATCAGTCTGGTCGGCATCCACGATGCCGGGGGCGGCAAGCGCCTCGCCAGGCTGACTGGCGACCTGGGCTGCCAGACCGAGGTGGGGACTGCCACCGGGAAGGTCGGTTCGCGTCAAGCGGAGGAGCCCGCATTCTTCGAGATCGAGGCGGTCGACGGCGGGCACGGCGGCGGGGCGGCGGGCGACCGATTCGCATTTATCGTCTACTTTGACCCCGACCAGGCCCCGGTCAACCACAGCATCTTCGGCCCGAACCCGATCTTCACCGGGGAGCTTGTCGCCGGCGAAATCACCATCGGGCCAGCCGCAAGCCTGCCGCTGGTTGGGCCAGCCGGCACGCCGGTGCCCTGATCGCGCCGGCCGAGGAGCGTATCGATGTGTGCTGCCGGTCCGATCTTCCCCCTCTATCAGGGCCGCCTCACGCGGCGTCTCTTGCTGAGCGCAGCGGCCGCATCGGTCGCCGCGTGCAGGTTCGGTGGGTCTCACATCCAGGAGGCGTCAGCCGCATCCCCGACCGGGCCCGCGATATGGCGCCCCTGGCTCTTGGACACGGCCGATGAATTGCGGCCGACCGACCCAGGAGTTCCGAGCAGTGAGGAACGCCTGGAGTTACTCGACCTCCAGAGCAAGCGCACGGCCTCGACCGCCATCGCCGTCTCGGCATGGGGAGATCGAGCCGCCGGGTTACCGTGGAGCGAACTGGCGCTGGACCTGATCCGGCTCCACCGCCCCGATCCTGTGCGGGCCGCGCGCGCACTCGCGCTTGTCCATGCAGCATCGCACGACGCGGTGATTGCGACGTGGGACGCCAAGCTGGCGTACCCGCGCACGGCGCCGTGGGTCGACGATCCCCAACTCGTTCCACTCGGCCGCCTCAGCCCGAGCGCCGAATCCTCGTTTCCGTCGGAACATGCCGCCATCGCCACTGCGGCGTCACAGGTATTGGCAGTGCTCTTCCCCGACGAACCATCGGACGGCTTGGCGAAGCTGGCTGAGGAGGCGGCGGAGTCGCGGATGTGGGCCGGAGCCTGCTACCGCAGCGACATGGAGGCGGGCCAGACGATCGGACGAAACGTGGCAAAACGAGCCATCGCTCGGGCCGCGGCCGACGGCGCGGACACGGCGTGGGAAGGCGAACGTCCTGACGGCGACGGAATCTGGCAGCCCACCCCGCCGGGGTTCGTCCAGCAGCCGCTAAATCCGTTGGCGGGAACATGGCTCCCCTGGGTGCTGCCGAGTGGAGACACCTACCGTCCTTTGGCGCCACCAACCTGGGGTTCTCCAGGTTGGCAGGCGGAGTTGGCTGGAGTACAGGAGGCGGTCGCCCGGCGGTCGCCGGAACAGGAAGCACTCGTGCGGCGATGGGCCGGCGGCGGTGGCACATCGACCCCCGCTGGACTCTGGATCGAGATCACCCGCGATCTGATCGTTCAACAAGGTCTTGACACGGCGGACGCTGCTCGGGTGCTGGCATTGACCAGTGTGGCAATGGCCGACGCCATGATCTGTTGCTGGGATGCCAAGTACGCATACTGGACATCCCGTCCGATCACGGCCGATCCTAATTTGAAGGTCCTGATCCCCACGCCGCCGTTCCCATCGTACACCTCGGGACACGCGACGGTTTCGAACGCCGCCGCAACCATATTGGACTATCTCTTCCCGACGGCGAACGTGGAGATTGACGATCTCGCTCGCGAGGCGACGGCCAGCCGGCTCTGGGCGGGGATTCACTTTCCGATCGACTGCGAGATGGGCGCGCTCGGTGGGGCCATGGTGGGACGGTTGGTCGTGCTGCGCGCGCAGCTGGATGAAGGCAACTAGGCGCCACCTGAGTCGATACAGCGTTTTGCCATTACCGTTCCCACGCACCCAATCGAGACCAGCAACCATCGCACTGGAATTCAATCCATTTTTATGAGTGTCGGGGAGTTCCCGTCCCGGCGATTCTGCGATCCTCCGGAGGCAATGGCATCTGGATGCGCAAGGGTCACCCAGGACGTGAAGACCCGGCGATCTGCACGTGATCCTCATCACCCCGATCGCGCGGCACGCTCGAACATTTCGGCAGGTTATGCGTTGTAAGGTTAGAAGTCGGCAAGAGAACAAATAATGAGGAGTCTCCATTGCAACGCGATGCGATCATCGAACTCATGAACGACCCGGTTGCGCAGGAGCTGGTGCACGCGCCCATTCACGCCCGGCTCGCCTATAACGGGTTGGACGGCTCGCCGCGGGTGATCCCCATGGGCTACTCCTGGGACGGCGAGGTATTCGTGATGGCCTCGCCGACCAATTCGCCCAAGGTCAAGGCGCTCGAAGTCAATCCAGCCGTGGCGATCACCATCGACACCAGCACCTTTCCACCCCACGTGCTGCTGGTACGCGGCACTGCGGCGCTGGAGATCGTCGAAGGCGTGCCGGACGAGTTCGTCGAGTCATCCCGCCGTTTCGTGGGCGAGGCCGGCATGCCCGAATGGGAAGTCGGCGTACGTGCGCTTTACAAGCAGATGGCGATCATCCGCGTCACCCCGGCCTGGGCCAGGATCAACGATTTCGAAACCCGCCTCCCCGGCCCGGTCGAGGAATTGATCCGAGAACAAGCGGATGCGGGAATGATCCAACAGAGTAGCATCGTGCGGCAATAGCTAGCGGACCGGACGCATCTGGAACCTACCGATCCAGCAACTCCAGCACTGAAGCAAATGACTCGACCGCGACGGGAGTAACTGGGTCGATCCAGACGACGAGGTGGTCGACCCGCGCGCGGGAATAAGCGCGAATCTGCTCGGCCAACTGCTCGGTCGAGCCGGTCAGCGGCCACGGTTGCTTGATCCACTGGCGCGGATTCTTTTCATCGCGCTCATCATTCAGCATATCGATCTGGATGCCGACGGTGCGCTCCAGGGTGGCAGGATCGCGGCCGGCGGAGATGCACGCGGCATCGACTTGCGCTTCCAACCCCAACAACGTATCCACATCGTTGATCCGATCCCGGTTCCAGGCGTCGGCGTATTTCGCCATCAGCTGCATCATGCGCGGACTGCTGGAACCGATCACGATGGGGGGTCCCTCGGGGCGCGGACCGCGCGGGCGCAATTCGCAATCCCGCGCGGAGTAGAAGCGCCCTTCGAAATCGACCTGACCGGTGCGCAAGAGACTGTGGATGATGGTGAGGGCTTCCTCGAAGCGGCTGACCCGATGATCGTAGGGAAACCCGAACGCCTCGTATTCCGGCTCATGCCAACCCGCGCCGAGACCGAGGATGAACCGGCCGCCGGAGATTTCGTCGATCGTATCAGCCATCTTGGCGATCAAGGCCGGATTGCGGAAGCTGGAACAAGCGACCAGCGGCGCGATCTCCACCCGCTTCGTCACCGCTGCCAGCGCCGGCATCAGCGACCAGACATCCCACGCGCCCTGCGGCGCCACATTCGGGAAGCGAAAGAGCAGATGATCGGGCAACCAGACCGAATCGAACCCGACCTCCTCGGCCGTCGTTGCCACGGCGCGGATCTGTTCCCAGCCGATGGTCTTGCCATTCCACGGCTGCTCGAAATGGGGAATGAAGATGCCGATCTTGAATGGTCTGCGACCCATACCATGCTCCTCTGCGTGTGCGGTCAGGATATCGGATCGCTCCGGCTCGAATCGACTTCGCGTCCGGGCCATTTGTCTCAGGACTCCGGACTCCGGACCCCGGACCCCGGACCCGACGCCTTCCACGATCGATATTCAGTCTCCGTATCGATTGCAGCGTAAACTACCGGCACAGATCGACCGCTCCAACTCGAACAGGATTCCAGATTGTTTCAGGATCTTCATATCTTCGATGTCCATGCCCACTTTCAGGTGCAGGGCGATCTCACCTCGGGCGGGCGCAATCTGCGGACGCGGGAAACCGGCCCGATCGAAAACGAGCGAGCGCTCCAGCGATACCAGGAACGCGAAAGCCGGCTGACCGATCAGCGGAAACAATGGCGGCTCGCCTTCGATTTCCCGGAGCCGGAGAAAGAGCTCCTCGGTCCGGAGGCGCTGGCCGAACGCTGGATCGGCGAACTGGACAAATATGGGATCGAACGCATCGGCTTCGTGACCGGGGGCAATAACGACACTCTCGGCGCAGTCGTGCAGAAATACCCGGACCGGTTCGTCGGCTACGCTCACAACGACATTACCCAGCCAGACGCCCCGCGGGAAATCGAACGAGCGGTCAAGGAGCTGGGACTCAAGGGGCTCAAGCTGCTCGGCCCGAACACTCCGGTGCTGCTGAATGAGCGCCGGCTCTATCCCGTCTGGGAAACCTGCGAGCGGCTGGGGATTCCCGTGCTGATCCATTTCGGTATGCAGGGCGCCGCCGGGGGCATCTCCTATCACCCGAATATGTCGGCCAAGGTGCTGGAACCGGTCGCGCGGGATTTCCCGACCGTCGATTTCATCATCCCGCACTTCGGCATTCAGCACATCACCGATTTGCTCTTTCTCTGCTGGTCGTGCCCGAATGTGCATGTCGATTCCTCGGGCAGCAATCAGTGGTTGCGCTGGATGCCGTACAAGTTGACACTGGAAGATGTCTTCCAGCGCTTCTACGAAACCATCGGCCCGGAGCGCATCCTGTTCGGCAGCGATTCCTATTGGTTCCCGCGCGGATACGCGATCCGCTACCTGCAGGATCAGCTCCGCATTTGCCGCTTCATGGGCATGAGTCACGACGAGCTCCAGCTCATCTTCGGCGGCAATGCCGCCCGCCTGCTGGATGTGCCGCTCGGCGGCCGCGGCTGGACCTTGGCGAGCGAGGCGCCAGAGTCGTGAGATGACCGCGCCGGTCGATGGCTCCTGGAGAAATACCAGCGAGCGGATGGGATTTCTATAATCCTCATCGAAAACTCTAGAATAGAGCCCGTAACGTTGGAATCGGAGTTCGTATCGAGTCAGGACGGCTCGGACAGGAGAGGAGAACCAGGATGACCCGGAATGGAAATCGTACGCAATGGTCGCTCGATCGCCGGAAGCTGTTGCAAGCCGGCGCCGCCACCGCGGGGCTTGCCGCCGCCGGAAGGATCGGCTTCGCGGGCGCGCAGGATGCCACCCCAGGCGCGTCGCCCGCGTCCGATCTGGCGACGTTCGGATTCGTCCCGGCCGATGTCACGGTCAGCGCCCCGGTCGAGATCGAATACTGGCAATACGAGTACGCCACCAAGACCGATCTGGTCAACCAGCTGATCCCGGAATTCCAGGCGGCGAATCCGGATATCACCATCAAGCACGTCAATTTCCCCTATGACGATTTCCGGCAGCAGGTGGCCGCCGCGGTGCAGGCGGGTGAAGGCCCCGATGTGCTGAATGTCTTCTATGGCTGGGTGCCGGCCTATGTGCAGCAGCAGTTCCTGGTTCCGCTGCCCGCCGACTATTTCGCGAACGACGCCATCGAGTCGGCCTATTTCCCGATGGTGCAGACGGTCAAGATCGAGGATGCCTACTACGCGCTGCCGACTGCGGTGCGCACCCTGGCCCTCTTCTATAACGAAGATCTGCTCAGCGCGGCCGGGCTGGAGCCCCCCACCAACTGGGAAGAGCTGGTCGCGGCCGCGCAGGCGACCGTGGTCAAGGACGGCGAGAATTTCGAGATCGTCGGCATCACCCAGGATATCGACGGCCAGGGCCACTCCTGGTGGCGCGAAGGGCTCATCCGGCAAAACGGCGCGCTGCCGTTCTCCGACGAGACCCAGAACCACACCCTGAACTGGACCTCGCCGGAAGCGATCGAGGCGTTCAAATACCTGACCGATTTCCTGACCGAATACAAGGTCACGCAAACCGGCTTCCAGACCGACGGTCCGACGGCCTTCGGTTCCGGCAAAGCCGCGCTGCATGTGGACGGCTCCTACCGCCTCGGCACGCTTGATAACGACTTCCCCGAGCTGAAGTACGGCGTGGTGCCCCTGCCGGAGCACAAGGACAAAGCGAGCTTCGCCTCGTTCTGGGCCAACACCATCACCCGCAACGCCGCCGAGGGCGACAAGCTGATCGCCTCCGCCAAGTGGATCGACTTCCTCTCCTCTCCCAGCGTGCAGCAACGCTGGACCCCGGCCATCGGCGAGCTGCCGGCCCGCACCGAGCTGGCCGGCGATCCCGCCCTGCTGGAGGACGCGCACCTGAAGCCGTTCATCGAGTCGCTGCCGTGGTCCTATTCGACCTTCACGATCAACGAGGCGGATCTGCGCCAGGCCGTCATGGACGCGTTCGACCAGGTGACCCTGAACGGCGTCGATATCGAATCGGCCCTGACCGAGGCGCAAGACAAGATCCAGGCGCAGTACGACGAATACTGGGCCACCATCGGGAGCTAGATCCCAGCAATACCAGTCCCGGCCGGTCGAGACCGGCCGGGACACCGGGTACCTGACGCCGCCCGCATGGCAGGCGGCCACCGGCGCGAGGGAGGCGGCCAATGCATCTGACGCTCGAACGCCGGCGGTGGATCTGGGCCTATGCGTTCATCCTGATCCCGCTGCTCTTCTTTCTGACCGTGCGCATCGCGCCGGTGGTCTATGCCTTCTGGGTCAGCCTGCACCGATGGGATCCCATCGCCCTCGAGCAACCGTATATCGGCGCGGACAACTACCGCGCGATCTGGCACGACGAGGTCTTCTGGAAAGCGTTTCGCAATACCTGGACCTATGTGCTGGTGGGCGTGCCGCTCAGCCTCACCCTCAGTCTCGGCATCGCGCTGGGGCTGCAAAAGCTGATCCGGTTCGTCGGCTTCTACCGGATTCTCTATTTCATCCCCTACGTGACTTCGCTGGTGGCGGTCGGCTGGGTCTGGCGCTGGATGTACATGCCGAACGGCTTCTTCAACGAGGCGCTGAGCCATATCGCCGTGGGGCCGTTCAAGTTCCTCGGCAGCCCGGATACCGCCCTCTACTCGATCCTCGTCGTCACCATCTGGCAGGGACTCGGCTTCCAGGTCATCATCTTCCTCGCCGGGCTGGAAAGCATCCCCGCCATCTATCAGGAAGCGGCCCTGGTCGACGGCGCCGGCCGCTGGCAACGCTTCCGCGATATCACCTTTCCGCTGTTGAATCCCACCCTGGTCTTTTTGCTGGTCACCGGCGTGATCGACTATCTCCAGGTCTTCACGCAAATCCGGACGATGAGCAACGCCGGCACCGGCGGTCCGCTGAACAGCACCATCAGCATCGTGCTCTATGTCTACCAGCAGGCCTTCCAGCAGCTTCCCTCGAAGATGGGCTACGCCTCGGCGGTCACCTTCGTGCTCTTCGCGATCATCCTGCTCATCACGCTCGCCCAATTGAAGCTCTTCACGAGGGAGAACAATGAGTACTGATCCCGAGGTTCTCGCTCCCCCCGAAACCGCGCTAGCCGTTGCAGAAAGCGTGGCGGGCGCCGGCGCGCGTGTGCACGCCGTCACTGAATATCGGGACTGGCGTCATCGCGTAGCGCGCTGGGCGTTGATGCTCATCCTGCTCATCGGCGGAATCGGCATGGTCTTCCCCTTCGTCTGGATGGTCTCCTCCTCGCTGAAGCTGCCGGCCGATATCTATTCGCTCTCGCTGATTCCTCCCAAACCGACGCTGGACAATTACCGCACCGTGCTGGAAGAGACCAAATACATTCGATGGTTCGTCAATAGTCTGGTCATCGCGCTCATCACCACGGCCAGCGTGGCCTTCTTCGCCTCGGTCTCCGGATACGCCCTGGCGAAGTTCAAATTCCCGGGACAGACGGCGATCTTCATCCTGATCCTCAGCACGCTGATGGTGCCAACCGAGATGCTGGTCATCCCCTGGTACATGATGTCGATCGAGCTGCATTGGACCGATTCCTATCAGGGAATCATGTTCCCGGGGCTGATCAGCGCCTTTGGCGTCTTTCTCATGCGCCAGTTCTTTACCGGCGTGCCGAACGACCTGATCGATGCCGGCCGGCTGGATGGCTTTTCCGAATTCCGCATCTTCTGGAAGATCGCGGTCCCTCAGGTGAAACCGGCCATCGCCGCGCTCTGCATCTTCACCTTCCTGGGCAATTGGAATGCCTATATCTGGCCGTTGATCGTGACCCGCTCCGAAGAGATGCGCACCCTTCCGGTGGGCATCGCCTTCTTCTCGACCGAATCGGGCAGCGCCTTCCACCTGATCATGGCAGCGGCGGCGCTCGCCACCATTCCGGTGCTGATCGTCTTTCTGATCTTCCAGCGCCAGATCATCAAGGGGATCGTGTTGACCGGATTGAAGTAAGGGACCTGGGACCTTGGGACGATCGTAGTCGAGGGCGTCTCTGCCCTCTCGTGCCAATGACTATTCGGCTGAGTGCGCAAATCGTCTCAGGATTCAGGCCCCAGAACTCATGATCCAAATATAAAGGAACGGAAATTGAGCAATCCGCCTGCCCCATTCCCCAACCCAATCTATGCTCGCGAGATCCTCGAAGTCGGCTTCCGGGAAGCGCAGCGGTTGCTCTTCACGCATATGCAGGCGGCCAATGAGGCGCACATCCTGATGCTGGTCGAGCAGGGGATTGTGAGCCGGGCGGACGGCGCGGCGCTCTTCCGCGCCTTTGCCGAGGTCGAACAGGCCGGCCCTTCTTCCTTCGACTACGAGCCGAAGGTCGAAGATCTCTTCTTCGCGGTCGAGGGCCGGGTGATCGCCGAAACCGGTGTCGATGTGGGCGGCAATCTGCAAATCGCCCGCTCGCGCAACGACTTGGCCGCGGCCATGAGCCGTATGTTCATTCGCGAGCGTTCGTTAGGGGTGCAGCGGGCTATTCTCGCCTTCCGCGCGGGGCTGATCGAGCTCGCCGCCCAACATGTGCGCACCATCATGCCGGGGATCACGCACACTCAACCGGCCCAACCGACCACCCTGGCCCACTATTTGCTCGGGGTGCTCGGACCGCTCGAACGCGACAGCGCGCGGCTACGCCAGGGATGGGCGCGACTCAACCACTCGCCGCTGGGCGTGGCTGCCTTCACGACCACGAGCTTCCCGATCGATCGCGACAAGACGGCGCGCTACCTCGGATTCGATGGGCTGGTCGTCAATGGCTACGACGCGGTCGGTGCCGGCGATCATATGCTGGAAGCGACCCAGTCGCTGGTGACGATGGTTTCCGGCATCTCCCGCTTCGTCTACGAGCTGCTGGTCTGGACCCGGCGCGAGGTCGGGGTGTTGCGCATCGCCGACGAGTTCATCCAGATCAGCTCGATCATGCCGCAAAAACGCAATCCGGTTGTGCTGGAGCATGTGCGGGCGCGACTGGCGTATGTCTATGGCGATTCCGCGACCGTCGGGACCATGATCCACTCGGCCGCGTTCGGGGACACCAACGATGTCGAGGATCAGATCCTGCTGCCGATCGGGCGGGCCTTCGATGCGGCAGTCAGCGTGCTGGAGCTGCTGGGTGCGACGCTGAAAACCGCGACGTTCGATGTCGATCTGCTGGCCGCCCGCGCCGGCGAAGGGAATACGACGGCAACCGCGGTGGCGGATGGACTGGTGCGCGATTTCGGTCTCTCCTTCCGGGCGGCGCATTCCGTGCTGTCGCGGCTCGTCTCCGAAGGAGGCGAGATCACCGGGGAACGGCTCTCGCAGGTCGCGACGGAGATCGCCGGGCGGCCGATCGAAGTCGATGAGACATGGGCGGCCCGCACGCTCGATCCATGGGCGTTCGTGCATGCGCGCGCGCTGCCGGGCGGTCCCGCGCCGGAAGAAACGTCACGCGCCATCGCGGCCGCCCGCGAGCAGCTTGCCGCCGATACCGCCTGGCTCCACGAAACCGAGGCGAAGCTCGACGCCGCGGCTACCGAGCGCAAGACACGCATCGCGGAGATCGTCGGCGATCAGGAAATCTGAGTCCCAATAACCAAGGTCCGCTTGATGTTATCGGAGAACATATGCTCGCTGAAATCAAGAGGAGGTGGGTGTTCGAGTTCGGAGTTGGTGGTTGGTGCTGTGGGTCATCGAGCTACGCTCGACTGCGGGGCACGGGTGTCTGCGCTGCCCCCGAGGGTGATGTGCGGGAGGTTGGGTCGCAGGGAACGAGCGGTCTCTCCACTGCGGTCGGGACGACGGAGGAGCGTACCATTCCTGGTCGCAACAGCGGTCGAGAGAACGAGGAGACGAGATGCACCAGGGACGAATGGCAGGGAGCACGTGGGATCCGGCGCGATATGGGATCTTTTCCGATCATCGTCTGCGGCCGGCGCTCGAATTGCTCGGCCGCGTCCCGCTATCGGATCCCAGGCTGATCTACGATCTCGGGTGCGGTCCCGGGGAGATCACCCGGATCATCGCGCACCGCTGGCCCGACGCCGAGGTGATTGGGGTCGACAATTCGCCGCAGATGCTGGCGACGGCGAGCGCGCGTTCGGACGAGATCGCATGGATCGAGGCCGATGTCGCCGGCTGGAAGCCCGCTGCGGCGCCCGATCTGATCTATTCCAATGCCACCCTGCAATGGCTCGACGATCACGATGCGCTCATCCCGCGGTTGTTCGGTCTGCTGGCGCCGGGCGGTTGCCTGGCCGTGCAGATGCCGCAAAGCTGGCCGTTGCCGTCGCATCGTCTGATGCGCGAAACCCTGGCCCAGGGTGGAGCTGGCGGCGCCCCGATCGGACCGGTCGAATTGCGCCGGGCGCTCGACCATGTCTGGGTGGCGGAGGCTTCCCACTATTTCGATCTGCTCTCGCCCAGCTCGCAATCGCTCGATATCTGGGAAACCGAGTATTTGCAGATGCTCGAGGGTGAGAATCCGGTGCTGGACTGGGTCAGTGGCACCGGGCTGCGTCCCGTGCTGAACGGTCTCGACGGCGAGGACCGCGACCGCTTCCTGCAGCGCTATACCGCATCGCTGCTGGACGCCTACCCCCGCCGCCCCAACGGGCAGACGCTCTATCCCTTCCGGCGGCTGTTTATCGTTGCGGTCAAAGGTTGACAAAGCGAAGCCATCGTGTGGGCAAACACGGTCGCCCACGGGAAGGCACTCCTACCGTTCCGTGCATAGCGTGGTTCGCATTACTATGGAAGCAACCATCGTCCGATCAGCCGAAGGAGCTCCCCGTTGACTGTCGCTCGCACCATGCTCGAAGGGATCTACCAGCACAGCCGGTTCGCTAATGGGCGGCTGCTCGATCAGGCGGAATTACTGACCGGCGAGGAGCTGGACGCCGAGCGGCCCGGCATGTTCGGTTCGATCCGCAGCACCATGCAACACATGATGCAGTGGCAGCACGGCTGGCTGCGCCGCGCGCAGGGACTCGATCCGGTCGCTCCCTGGGCGCCGGACGCCTATCCCACCTTCGCCGATCTGCGCAACCAATGGGACGCGCTCGATACCGAAACGCTCGCCTATATCGCCGCCCTCACCGACGACCAGCTTCTCGAACGGTTGGATATGCGTTTCTGGAGTGGCAATGTCATAAATGCGCCCCGCTGGCAGGCGCTGGTCCATCAAGCCTTTCACCAACAACAGCACCGGGGCGAAATCGCCATGGT
>DASTFJ010000018.1:0-3216 GCA_035708745.1 Thermomicrobiales bacterium
TCTGCCGCTCCTGTTGCTGGCGGACGAGTCGAAACAGCAGGTGCGTGGGTATCTGCAGGACGGGATGCTCTTCGTCGCGAACGATATGGGCCGGGACCTTGGCATCGTATTGGCAATTCCGATAGACCGAGCTGAGATCGAGCTCAAGGCAGTCGCCGTCGATCCCGCGCGGCACAACCGGGGTATCGGCACGCGCATGCTGGCTTTGGTGGTCGTGGAGCTCCGGAATCAGGGGTATTTACGTGCGGTGGTGGGCACCGGGAATTCGGGGATCGGTCAGCTTGCGTTCTATCAGAAGGCCGGGTTCCGGCTATGGAAGATCGAGCGCGATTACTTTTCGCCGGAGCGGGGGTATCCCGCGGACATCGAGGAAAATGGCATCCCGCTGCGGGACATGGTCTGGCTCGATCGGGAGCTTTGAGGAAGCAGCAGTCAAGCCTGAACCCGAGAGGGCAGAGACGCCCTCCGCTACGATCGTCTCAGGACCCAGGACCCAGGACCCAGGACCCAGGACCCAGGACCCAGGACCCAGCGGGTAAAATGTCCGGCGGTTTGGGCGACGATCGAAGGGGAGCAGGCAACAGTGGCGTCGATGAGCAAGCTCGAAGGATTCGTTCACGAGCAGATGCAGAAGTGGAAGGTGCCCGGGGTGGCGGTCGGCATCTTCGATGGGGACGATGTCGAGTTCGCCGGGTTCGGCATCACGAATATCGAAACCGGGCAACCGGTGGCGCCGGAAACACTCTTTCAGATCGGGTCGATCAGCAAGATCTTTACCGCCACCCTGGCGATGACGCTGGTCGATGACGGTCTGCTCGATCTCGATGCGCCGATCGTGACCTACGTGCCCGAGCTGCAGCTGGCCGATGCCGGCGCTCGCGAGCGGATCACCGCGCGCCATCTGCTCACACACCGGGCTGGATTCTACGGCGACCGGTTCGACGATCACGGCAACGGCGACGACGCGCTGGAACGGGCCGTACGCGACTTCGGTGACTTGCCGCAATCGTCGGGCGTCGATGAGCTCTATACCTATTGCAATGCGGGGATCGATCTGATCGGCCGCGCGATCGAGAACATTCTCGGACAGACCTTCGAGTCGGCCATGCGCGAGCGAGTGTTCGAGCGGTTGGGTCTGGAGCGCTCGACCTATTTCGCGAGCGAGGCGATCCGGCATGCGGTTGCGGTGGGGCATACGGTCGGCGGCGAAGACGGGCAGACTGTGGCCGATCCCTGGCCCATCCCGCGCCGCTCGAACGCCGCCGGCGGGGTGACCTCGAATGTGCCCGAGCTGATTCGTTTTGCCGTGATGCACCTGCGCAATGGGGCCATCGGTGAGCACCGGGTGATCTCCGAGGCTAGCGCGCAGGCGATGCGCACAGTCCAGGCCGAGGCCGACTACGAGCACAAGCGCGGGTTGGCCTGGGCGTTGAAGACCTACGATGGTCTGGCCGCGGTGGAGCACGGCGGCGCGACCAATGGCTTCATGGCGCGCTTGATCCTGATTCCGGAGCAGAACTACGCCATCGCGGTGCTGACCAACGGCGAATTCGGATCGTCGCTGCACAATGCGGTGACGAAGAAAGCCCTGGAGCAGCGGTTCGGTATCACTATCTCGTCGCCGGCCCGTGTTTCACTCTCTGACGCGCAATTGAAACGATTCGTGGGGGCGTTCGTGCATCGGCTCGGCGACGTCACGATTACTACCGAGCATGGCGGTTTGGCGATGAGCCGGATCTCGCGCAATGTCTTCTCCGGTGAGGAGCGCGATTTCGGTTCGGTGCGCATCAGCCCGGTGGAGGAGTCGGTTTTCATTGTGGATGACGGTCCGTTGACCGGCGCATTCGGCGAGTTGTTGCCGGGAGAAAACGGTCAGGTCAAATATCTGCGCTTGAATGGGCGGTTATTGCAACCGCAAGGATAAATTCCCCGACTCATGAGGGCACGGAGGCCCTTCGCTACGACCTTGGGTTCGCCCCGCGGATCACGTCGAGGACGGACGACGCTCAACCTTATGCGCGGCGTGAGACTGTCCGCGCATGGTATCGGGATGGCGCGGGGTAGAATCCTGTCCGTACAGAATCGCTTTCTTTCGGGGACCGCATCGCTCCATGCCGTTCGCAGGTGAGCTGGAATCGCTTGTCTATCACCAGATCGAACGCTGGAAGGTCCCCGGCGTAGCGGTCGGCATTCTCCATGCTGGAGCGCGCGAGTATCTCGGTTTCGGCTGGACCAATGTCGAAACCGGCGAGCTGGTGCAGCCGGAGACGCTTTTCCAGATCGGCTCGGTCAGCAAAGTCTTTACTGCCACGCTGTTGCTCCATCTCGTCGACGAAGGTGTGCTCGATCTCGATACCCCGGTGCTGGACTATGTCCCCGAGCTGGGATTGACCGATCCGGAGGCACGCCGAGCGCTGACGCTACGGCATCTGCTGATCCATCGGGGCGGGTTCTACGGTGACCGGTTCGACGATCACGGCCAAGGTGACGACGCGCTGGAGCGCGCGGTCAAAGCCTTTGGCGAATTGCCGCAACATGCCGCGCCGGGCGAGCTCTGGGCTTACAGCAACGCCGGGTTCGATTTGGCGGGCCGGGCGATCGAACACGTGCTGGGCACGACCTTCGAGCAGGCAATGCGGGAGCGGATCTTCGCTCCACTGGGGATGGGCCGCGCCACCTTTTTCGCCGCCGAGGCGATTCGCCACTCGGTGGCAGTCGGGCATTTCGCCGCAGACGACGGCATTCGGGTGGCGAGGCCGTTCCAGATTCCGCGGCGGGCGAATCCGGCCGGCGGCATCATCTCCACCGTGAGCGAATTGATCCGATTTGCCGAGCTGCATATCGGCGATGGGATGTTGGATGGCGTGCGCATCCTGAAACCGGAAACTGCCCGCGTGATGCGCGAGCTGCACACGGAGGCCGATTTCACCCGGCGGTGGGGACTCGGTTGGTCATTGCGAGAGATCAACGGGGTGCGAGCGGTCGAGCATACCGGCGCGACCAACGGCTTCATGGGGAGGCTCTGCGTGATTCCGGAACGGAAGTTCGCGCTCGCGATCGTCACCAATGGTGAAAATGGCGGCTCGGTGCACTCGGCCATCTACGCGCACATTCTTCAGCAGGTCGTCGGCTTCCGGCGCAATCCGCCGTCGCCGGTTGCGCTCACGCGCAAGCAGATGGCACGGTTCGAGGGGCACTTTTTCACCGGGCTGGCTG
>DASTFJ010000019.1:0-8267 GCA_035708745.1 Thermomicrobiales bacterium
GTACCATTTCCGCCATGACCGACTTATGGACGAATCTCGACCGCATCATCGGTGCGGCACCGGATGCGGGTGCCCTGCGGATGCACGGGCTGGGTCCGATCGCCGCGTGGCGCATGCGCGAGCGCGGGGAACCGGTGCCCGCCGATGTCGACCGGTTGGCACACGGGGCCGCTTATGCCTCGGTGACCGCGGCGCCGCTGCTGCAGAAGGTCATCGATATCCTGCAAGAACCGGTGCTGGTGCTCAAAGGTCCCGAGGTCGCCCGGCTCTACCCCGAGCGCACCTTGCGCACCTATGGCGATCTCGATCTGCTGGTGGCCGATCTGCCATCGGCCGAACGGAAGCTGCTCGACGCCGGGTTTGCCGAGCTGATGCCGAACCGCAAGCTGGAGGGGCACCATCACGACAGTCCACTCGGTCTGGGCAATCTCGCGCTGATGATCGAGCTGCACCGCAGCCCCGGCTGGCTCCGATGGCTCACGCCGCCCTCGGACGCCGAGCTGTTGCGGGTCGCCGTCCCCAGCGCGACCGGGGTCGATGGCGCCTATGCCCTGCCGCCGGAGCCACTGGCGCTCTTTCTGGCCAGTCACGCCTGGCGGCACAACCCCTATCTCTCGATCGTTCACCTGGTCGATATCGAGCTCATTCGCCGGCAAACCGATCCGGTTGCGGTGATGACGCTGGCGCGCCGGTGGGGGATGGACCGCGTGTGGACACACCTCTGCGCGATGATCGATTGGTATATCTATCAGGACGGTCCGGTTCCGGGGCCGGTGCATCGCTGGTGGGCGCGCCATCTCCACGAAACCCGCGAGCAAACGCTGCTGGAGTATTACCTGGGCAGCTGGGGCCGCGGCCTGGCCGCGCCGACTCCCCTCGAACAAGTCGAAACCATCGCGCACGATGTGCGCTTCAGCTTCACCGCGCACTCGTGGCAGAGCCGGCGGCAGAAGCTCGGCCGTATCGCGCATGGCGCGCGCTCGCTGGCCCGGCCCGCCAGCCGGCATCTCAAAGGCTGACCGGATGCCGTTCACTCGCTACGCCAGCGCCTATGGGCGGGTGATCGGTATCGAATCAGACGATGCCGGCATCGCGCTGCCGCTCCCGTATCTGCCGTTTCCCTGGGACACGACCCGCCCACAGGGCGGCCTCGACCGGATCTATCAGGTTCGCTCACGCCCGAACGGCGCCTATACACTCGCCATCGACCAGGATCCGCCGGTGGACGTGCTTGGCCTCGAGCTCCTGGGCGACCGCATCGAGGGCGATCTGCACCACTGGCTGGCGACCTTTACCCGTGGATTTCTTTTCGTTCATGCGGGGTGCGTGGGCTGGCGCGGTCGCGGTCTCGTGCTTCCCGGCCGCTCGCATGCGGGCAAGACGACGCTGACCCGTGCGCTGGTCGAGGCGGGCGCGACGTATTACTCGGACGACTATGCCGTCATCGATCCAACCGGGGCGATCTGGCCGTTTCCCCGGCGGCTCTATGTCCGGCCAATAACCTCCGAGCCGCCGCATCGGATCGATCCGGTCGCCAGCCAGT
Source organism: Thermomicrobiales bacterium (assembly GCA_035708745.1). Classification (GTDB taxonomy): domain Bacteria; phylum Chloroflexota; class Chloroflexia; order Thermomicrobiales; family UBA6265; genus JAMLHN01. The sequence continues at coordinate 1,544 of DASTFJ010000019.1, forward strand.
GGGAGATCGGCCGAACCGCGATGCGGGCGGCGCTGGTGGCCGAGCTCCGATTCGATCGAGATGGGGGTTGGGCTGTCGAGCGCCTTTCCGGTGGCCAGGGCGCGCTCTCGCTGCTGGACAACACCGTCGCCGCCCGCGAGCGCCCGCAGGACGCCCTCCGTCTGATGTCGAACGCCATGGAGGGCGCGATCGCGATCAAAGGCACCCGCGGCGACGCCGAATCGAGCGCCCGGCGACTGCTGGCTATGGTCGACGACTTCCTGGACCACGCATAGTCGATCCGTCACCTCACCCCCAGATCGTCATCCCGACCCTCTCCCGTCATCCCGACCGAAGCGCAGGGACCTCCTGTCGCCCAGCAACCAAGCCTCCATCACACCACCTGCGGTCGTCGCGCAGGGATCCGCGCCCTGCGCCAGGATCATGAGGGTGCAATGGAGATCGAGTTGCGGGGCATCAAGAGGTCCTTCGACAAGCTCAGGACGACGGAGGGTGTGGCTGAGGGCGATGTTCGATCGGGGCAGATTGCTTACCGCTGCGTCGGTTTCCCGGCCAGGCCGTGCAGCAGCACGTCGATCACCAGCGCGGCGGCTTCATCTGCCGGGGGTGGGGGAACGGCCGCGAACTCGGGTTCCTGGTGGGCGAGCGCCATCATCATGTGAAAGAACATGGTGGCCGCATAGTGCGGATTGATCGCCCGCATTTCACCTCGCTCGATCGCCCGCTCGAAAATGTCCGAAAAAACCGCCTGCATGCTACGCAACCGTTCGTGGACCTCGGTGTGCTCCGATTCGGGCACATGCTTGAAAAAGTCCATAGCCAGCCGGTGAATTTCCGGTTGGTCGAATTGCCGGTAGTTGATCAGCGCAATCTGGCGCAGCTGCTCCTCGAGCGGCGCATCGTCCAGATCGACCGCCGCGAAGTCGCGCAGGATGCGGTCCATCAGCTCCGCCATCACATCGGCAAAGAGCGATTCCTTGCTGCGGAAGTGGTGATAGAGCGATGCCTTGCGCAACCCGGCGATGTCGGCGATTTGCTGCATCGACACCCCGAGATACCCCTCGTCGATGAAGAGGCGCCGCGCAATGTCGACGATGCGCTGGCGGCTGGTCGGCGGGGGAGCCGATTCACCTGATGAGGTGGTCGAAAATTCTTCGGTAATCACGAACGACGAATATCCTCTTGACATGGTGAGCGTCTGTTGCTATCCTACCGACCGGTCGGTAGCTTTTCGACCGACCGGTCGGTAGGGTGCTATCGGCAAGTGTACGAAATTTGCCGGCTTGGGGCAATGCCGGCGCCACTGGGAGCGTCTATGTCGTCATCTGAACCAGTTGTTTTCGCCCAGGGATTGGAAAAACGTTTTGGAGAAACCCGCGCGCTGCGCGGGCTCGATCTTTCTCTCGATCAGGGACACATCCTGGCCGTGCTCGGGCCCAATGGCGCCGGCAAGACCACCGCGGTCCGCATTCTCACTACCCTTGCCAAACCCGACGCCGGGATCGCCCGGGTGGCCGGCTTCGATGTGACCCAACAGCCACAGCAAGTGCGCTTGCGCATCGGCGTGACCGGGCAATATGCCGCCGTCGACGAGCTGCTGACCGGCCGGGAGAATCTCGAGATGATCGGCCGGCTCGCCCGGCTGCCGCAGGATGTCGCCAAAGCGCGCGCCACCGAGCTACTGGAACGGCTCGACCTGGTCGAGGCGGGCAACAGGGTGAGCAAGGGCTATTCCGGCGGGATGCGCCGCCGGCTCGATCTGGCGGCGAGCCTGATGGCCAATCCACCGATCATCTTTCTCGACGAGCCGACCACCGGTCTCGATCCGCGCAGCCGCATGCAGATGTGGGATCTGATCGAGGACCTGGTGCACGGCGGCGCGTCGATCCTGCTGACCACGCAATATCTGGAAGAAGCCGACCGGCTGGCCGACAACATCGTGATCATCGATCACGGCAAGGCGATCGCCCGTGGCTCGGCCGACGAGCTCAAGGAGCAGGCCGGCGGCCAGCGGCTGGAAGTCGTGCTGGCGCATCCGGAGCAGATGGACAAGGCCGAACCGATCGTCCAGCAATTCGGTGATGGTCCGGTGCAGCGCGACGAGCGTCGCGATCGTCTCTTTACCCCGGTGGTCGCCGCCGACGGGCTGCTGGCCCGGGTGGTGCTGGCCCTGGACGACCAGGGAATCGCCATCAACGACCTGGGTGTGCGCAAGCCAACCCTGGACGATGTTTTTCTCCAGCTCACGGGGCGTGAGCTCTCGCTCGAAGAATCGACCGAATCCGAGGTCGTCGACACCCAGGAGCGCAAAGCTGCATGAGCACCGCACTCACCTCACCAACCATCGCCACCCAGACCGTCGCCGCTGCGGAGACGCAGGGCGGCTTTCGCTGGGCCGTTTCCGACACGGTGGAGATGGTCAAGCGCAATTTGCGTCACATCCCCCGCTCACCCGAGCTGCTGCTCGATGTGACGGTGCAACCGGTCATCTTCGTCGTTCTGTTCGTCTATATCTTCGGCGGGGCGATCAACACCCCCGGCATGTCGTACGTCAACTACCTGATGGCCGGCATCTTCGTGCAGACGCTCATCTTCGCCTGCATGACGAGCGGGATCGGATTGGCCTACGATCTGCAGAAGGGACTCGTCGACCGGTTCCGCTCGCTGCCGATGTCTCGCTCGGCCGTGGTTGCCGGGCGAACGATCACCGATCTGCTGCGCGGCATGCTGGCGGTCACCATTATGTTTCTCGTCGGCCTGGCAGTCGGGTTTCGCCCGGAAGGCAATGCGCTCGACTGGCTGATCGGCATCGGTCTGCTCCTGCTCTTCGCGTTCGCCTTTTCGTGGATCGGGGTCACGATCGGCCTGCTGGTCGGCACGCCGGAGGCGGTGCAGGCGGCCCTCTTCGTTTTCGTCTTCCCGCTCACCTTTGCCAGCAGCGCCTTCGTGCCGGTCGACACCATGCCCTCGTGGTTGCAGGGATTCGCGGAGAACCAGCCGCTCTCGCGGGTCATCGATATGCTGCGCAATGTCTTCCTCGGGCAACCCTACCGGGAGGACGCGCTCTACACCCTCGGCTGGTCGGTGCTCCTGCTGGCGATCTTCTTCCCGATCGCCATCGCGCTCTACAAGAAACGCACGACGGAGTAGGGGCCAAATCAACCGAGTAGACGAACGGCGGATCGATCTGGTCCGCCGTTCATTTTGCGTTGAGCGATGTTGGTTCGAACGTCGAGGTTCGTTTTGGTGGACCGCACCGGGACTTTAGCCCGGTGCAGTCCACCCAGCGCGAATCCTCCGGTATGGATCGCCCTCCGATACAAACGAAACCGGCGGGACGAATCGTCCCGCCGGTTTCACTATTGCCTCTTGCCTTTTGCCCGACGCCTACTTCTGCCCCTCGGCAGCTTTGATGTCCGCGACCAGCTCGTCGGTGGCCGCATCGTTCAACTGGGCCTGGTACTTGTTGACCGTCTTGATGATCTTGCCGACCTGGTCGGCATAGTTGCCGGAATAGACCACGATCAGCCCGGCCTCACCGTTGTCGAGCGCATCGCCGAGCTCTTTGAGCTCGCCGCGGCCGAGTCCGGTCTCGTAATGCCCGACCACGCTGCCGAGCGCTGCGCCACCCAGCCCACCGGCCACCAGCGCCGCGCCGATACCGATCGGCGGGAAGAGGGCCGCGACCGCCCCGAGCGCCAGACCGCCCGCCAGCCCGAGCGCCGCCCCATGCTGCGCACCGGCCTGATAGGTCTCGTCGATCCTGACCTTGCCCTTCTCGTCCTTGGACAGCACCGCGGCATCGAAGATGTGGGAAACGTGGATCTCATCGTAGAGGGCCTTGATTCCGGCAAAATCGGCCCGCGCATCCTCTACGTTGTCATATGAAGCGGCCATGATATAGACGAAATCGTTGTCCGACATGCGTTGCTCCTTCGACTGCGCGCAATCCCGACGTTCACCGGATGCGCGACACGCTCTTCCTCGCAAGGACTGCAAAGGTCCCAACCCGATCTTACCAGCATGATTTTCGCTGTGGCAATCCGGCAAATGGATACCTCAAAGGTTGCAATTCGGGTGAAACATCCCGCTTCCACTCGACATATCGAGAGTCAGCGGCGTATCGTGAGGTCCGTCCCCGCGTCGCAGGGCCTCGTTCATTTCGCGCACGATCGACCAGGAGCATGGGTCATGGCTCAGACGAAACCGGCGGCCGCGCCCCGGAACGAACCGCACCATCTGACCGACGAACAACTTCAGGACATGCTCGCACTGGCGAGCGCATCGGACAGCGTCGAGCTGAAGCTGACCGTTCCGGAAAACGCGTATTCCTCGACGGCGAATGCGCTCGGCATGGATCCGCTCGAAGCCCAGATCCGGCAGGTCTTCTTCTTCGACACCCCGGATCTGACGCTGAATCACGCCGGGCTGGTGGTGCGCGCGCGCCGGATTCAGGGATCCAACGACGATTCCACCGTCAAGCTCCGTCCGGTCCAGCCCGACAAGCTACCGAAGAAGTTGCGCGGGTCGATAGGCTTCGGAGTCGAGGTGGATGCGATGCCGGGCGGCTATGTTTGCTCGGGATCGATGAAGAGCGAGATTGGGAAGCGGGATGTGCGCGCGGCCGTCTTCGATGCCCGGCCGATTCGCAAGCTCTTCAACAAAGACCAGCGCGCGTTTTTCGAGGAGCACGCGCCGGCAGGGCTGACCCTCGATACCCTCTCGATTCTCGGGCCAATCAATGTCTTCAAGCTGAAGTTTCAACCGAAAGGCTCGAAGATTCCGATGGTGGCCGAGTTCTGGCTCTTCCCGGACAACACCTCGGTGCTCGAGCTTTCGACCAAGTGCCCGCCCGTGGATACCTTGAAGACCGCAACTCGCTTGCGCACCTATTTGACCGGTAAGAATGTGCCGTTGACCGGCGAGCAATCGACCAAAACCAAGGCGGCATTGGAGCTCTTCTCGGCGCGCATGGTCGAGCGATAGGCGGCGCGGGTCAGCCGGAGCTGGCTGGCTCGACGGGTATCTGCATGCGCCGCCGGATGTCCGCTTCGTCGTCGTGCACGACGTACGCGGTAATGCGCGGCTCGGCCCGCAGGTCGAGCAGATAATCGACCAGGAACTCCTCGACGAAATCGCCGCGCCCTTCAGGCGTGAACCAGAGCGACCAGCGAATCCGCGCCAACGCGTAGCCGGCGCTGAGCGGCATCGGATCGATCTGCAACGCTTTGACATCACGGATACCGGCCCGCCGCAGCAACGCGAGCCACTCTTCGATCGCGGCACGGAATGCCTCGTCATTTGCGAGCGTGCGGGAGCCGGCGGGCGCCGCTTCCAGGAGCTGCGGGGCAAAGGCCCGCGCGATCGCTCCGGCATCGGCCGCGTTCACGCTGCGCTGCAATGCCAGGAAGTAATCGACGACCGGCTGCTCGATATCGCTCATTGGAAGAGCTGGATCGCCTTGCGCAGCGAGGCCACCGGATCGCCCGAGGGGATGTATTCCAGCCCCATATACCCCGTGTAACCCGTCGCCTCGATCGCATCGAGGATGGGAGGGTAGAAGAGCTCCTGCGTCTCGTCCGGATCGTGCCGCCCGGGGTTGCCCGCAAGGTGATAGTGCCCGAAGTGCTGGTGGTGGGCGCCGATGGTGCGGATGATATCGCCCTCCATGATCTGCATGTGGTAGACGTCGTAGAGGAGCTTGACTGCCGGCGAATCGACCGCGGAAACGACCTCGATGCCCCACGCGGTGCGATCGCATTGGTAGTCGGGATGATCGACCTTGCTGTTCAACAACTCCAGCGCCAGCAGCACGCCCGCCTCCTCGGCCGCCTGGGAGACCCGCTGCAGGGCCGCGATCGTATTGGCCTGCCCGGCTGCGTCGTCCTGCCCCTTGCGCTCACCGCTGAAACAGACCAGCGAGGGGATGCCGTACTGCTGCGCCAGCTTCAGATTCGCCAGGATCTCCCGCTCGATCCGGTCGTGCTGTGAGAGATCGTTCAGCCCATTGGAAATGTCGTCATGCCCCCGCACGCAGACGATGCGCAGCCCCGCATCGCGAATCGCGTCCCACTGCTCGCGCGGGGCAAATTCGATCCCTGGATACCCCAGGGACGCGGTAGTCTCGATGATCTGCTCGGAGGTCAGCACCCCGGCCAGGCACCACCAGGCGGTCGTCGGTTCGATCGTGCGCACGTCGTCTTACTCCGGGGTGATCGGGGCAGACACCCCGCGAGTCCGTTTGGGGCATTCTGGGCACGATCTGGAGAATTCGCAAGGTAGCGAAAATTGACGGATCTTTGCGACCGGCCTACGCTGTCGGTTGGAATTGCGCGCCATATCGCGCGCAGGCGCTTTCACCTCGGAACAGGATTGCCTCGCGCCAGGAGGGAGCGCCCCGGCCCCCGTCGCATTTCTTCACCGTACCGAACCCGCCTGCCACCCACTGCGCAATGCCACCATGTCGAATTCACGTTTTCGTATCTACAGGAGAGGAAACGCATGTCTCGAATTCGAAAAAGTCTTGGCCTGGCAGCAGCCGGGACGCTGATGGTTGGCGGCCTGCTGGGCGCCACCGTCAGCTCCGCGGGCGCGCAGGATGCCACCCCCGCCGCTGCGGCCTCCGCGCCGATGCTCCCGGCCGGTTGCACCGTTGCGGCCAGCGGTCTCGCCAATCCGCGCTTTGCCGTGGTGAGCGACGGGATCGTCTATGTCACGCTGGCGG
>DASTFJ010000020.1:0-9412 GCA_035708745.1 Thermomicrobiales bacterium
TCACCGTCGATTTCAAGGACTGGACACCGGCGACCTGGATCACCCCCGAAGGCGAACAGCTCCAGGTCGTGCTCAGCAACGATCACGCCATGATCGTCATGGGCTACAACGACGAGGTCGTGGTCATTCGCGATGTGCTCGGCCCAACATCTACGAACTGGCAACGGCAATACGAGGTCGAGGTCCCGTGGGATCGCTTCATGGCCTGCTGGGGCGCCCAGGGCAACGACGGTCTTTCGGTGGGCCTGCCGGACTCATAGGCCTTTCGTCGTCCCGACCGCAGCGGAGGGACCTCTCGTCGCCCCACAACCCAGCCTCCCCACCTCGGTCGTAGCGCAGGTGCCTCCGCGCCCTGCGATCGCGCGCCAGCGCGATAACCAACCTGGCCGGCCTCCAATCCCAACATTGAAAACCCACACCCCTTGACAGCAAAAGAACGCATGTTCTATGCTAGGAATAAGCGGCACATCTGGCATGGGTGCGGGCCTGGGCAGCCACGGACCCTGCCCGGGCTGGTTACCCGTCACCCACACTCGGTGCTGGAACCCGGTTTCGCTTGTTCACCTAGACAGGCGGAGCGTCTCGGTCGATCCCACCCTCCACCCATTGTTATTCCCACCCTGTTGTCATTCTGAGCGAAGCGAAGAATCCCTCCTCGTCCCCGCACGAATGGTGCCCAGCGTCGACCACGTCGCCAACACCTATCCAACCACGAAAAGGCGGTTGGCAGCCTCGTTATCGCGCATGCGCGCGATCGCAGGACGCGGAGGCACCTGCGCTACGACCTCGGAGGTGCGAACCGGAGGACAGATTGCCCGGCAACAAGAGGTCCTTCGCAGTCGCTCAGGACGACGGAGAGTCAATCCGCTTCAGGGAAAGGGAACCAGTGGGTTTTCATGAGCAGAATGCGGCGGACGCTTTCGTCGATACGGTCTTGGGAAACCGAGCCTTTTTCGACCCGTTTCTGAATATGCGAAATCAAATCGGCAAAGGTGACGCCGGCCGAAGTCCACATCATCAGATCGAGACCGGCCTCGATCGCTTTGTCGGCCAGCTCATAGGGGGTGTAGGCGCCCAGCGCGCCCATACCGAGATCGTCGGTCACGGCGACACCCTGAAAGCCCAGATCCTCGCGCAAATGGGAGACGGCGACTTTCGAGATCGAGGCCGGCGCATCGTCCCATTGGGTGTAGTCGAGATGGCCGAGCATGATCATCTCGACCCCTTCCTCGATCGCCGCGGCGAACGGGAGTGCGTCCGTCTCCCGCCACTCCTCGACCGAGATGTCGATCTTGGGTAAACCGAAATGCGAATCGACCTCGGTGCGGCCGTGACCGGGAAAGTGCTTGGCGGCGCTGCCGATGCCGCCGTCGCGGGAGCCCTCGACCATTGCTGAGATTTTCGCCGCGACCGATTTGGGATTGTTGCCAAAGGCCCGGTAATACATGGTGCTGCGGGCCGTATAGGCCACATCGGCCACCGGCGCGAAATTGACATCGAACCCGAACGATTCGAGGAACTTGGCGCGCTCTTTCGCAAGTTTTTGCACGTGCGCGTCGGGTAGCGCGGCCATCGAGCTCGCGCCCGGCACCGGATCGCCCGGCACGCGGGTGACCGGGCCGCCTTCCTGGTCGACTCCGACGAAGGGGGGAACGTGATTGCCCGAGGTATGGATGGCCTCGATATAGGCGGCGATCTGGTCGGGCGATCCGATATTCGGCTGGACGAACAAGACACCGCCAGGCTGGACTGTTTGCAGCGAATTGGCGAACCAGGAGGGCATCACCGCATCGGCGGCCTGGATGACCAGCATCTGCCCGATCTTTTCGGGGAGCGTCATCTTTTCGAGCACGCGGTCGACCGCATTAGTGGACTTTTCCGCGGCGCTGGCAGATGTGTGGCGCATCATGGACACCCCGGCGAGGGCAGCGCTACCTTTGAGCAGCGTGCGGCGATCGAATCGATGCGGGCGAAAAGCGTTTCGGGTCATCATGTATCGTCTTGTCTCGAACAGGGCACGCTACGCGTGGCCCCTCATGCACTGGCCGTTGCGTCGGATTCTCCCACGTCTGCTTCCAAACGTGAAGCGCGCGTCAGCAAACGCGCGCGCCGAACCGGCGACCAGGCCGTCGTAATTGCGCCGGAACGAACCCGCGCATCTCGTGAGAAGTATGCATAGAAGACCACCCCGGAGAGCACGCTGAAGATCGCAAAGACGACCATCGCCGGATTGTAGCCATAGCGCACGATCAGCAGACCACCGATGTAGGTGGCAGCCGCGTAACCGAGATTCCATACCGACGACCGCACGCCGAAGATCCCGGCCCGCGCTCGCGGCGGCAGGACTTCGCTGATAAAGGTCACCTCGATCGGCCAGGCGATACTGGCGGTCGCGGAACGCCAATAGAAGGCGAGCACGGCCAGACCGGCCGATGGCGCAACGATCAGCATGAGAAAAAACGGCACCACGCTCAATCGCAGGAAGAGCGCGGAGTTCAACGCTCCCTTACGCGCCACCACGACTGGCGCTACCAGCCCGGTTACGGCCCCGACCAGTCCGCTGATCGCGAAGATATAGCCGATCTGATCGTCGGAGGAGCCCAGGCTCTTGAGAAACACGTTGTAAAACGGCCAGATCATTCCCACGCCGATGCTCATCAGCCCGCCCATCAGCGCGAATTGCGCGACATCCATGCGGGTCTGTTTCCGCTCGGCCGGGGTCTCGTCGGACAGCTTCGACCGATTGCGGTGATTCGACTTGAATTTGCGGGGTTCCTTCATCAGGAAGAGGGGGACCATTGCCAGGAACGCAATCGCGGCGCCGGTGAGCATAGCGGCGCGGTAGGCGCCGACCGAGCCGGCGTCGATCGACGGGACGATCCGGGCAAAGAAATTCGGACTCACGCCGCCCATGAGCGAGCCGATCATGATCGACAGGCTGAACACCGAGAGCGAAACCGCCGTGGCGTGCTGGCGTTGATCCGGCCGCTCGTGGTCCATGATGAACGGGAGCACCGGATTGGTCAGATACGAAAGGGAGGCGCCGTAGCCGACGGCCAGCAGGAGGAGCGGCCAGGTCGTGGTCGCCAGGCTCATCCCTATGCACGAGACAGAGAGCAGGCTGAAACCGGCGACCATGGTCCACCAGGTTCCGAACCGATTGATCGCGGAGCCGAGGAACATCGACGCCCCGGCCACGGCCAGGGTGGAGATGGCCCGCCATTGACCGATGAAGTCTTCTTTATACCCAAGCTCCAGCAGATAGAAGTTGAAGATCAGCTCCATGACTCCGTAGCCGATACCGGCCAGGAGGCAATAGAAGAGCACCAGCTTGACGTCGGGGGAAAACGACCGAACTCGTTGCAGATAGGAATACATCCGCGCCTGGTTTCGGTGTCGATTCGGGTGACCGATGCCGGAGGATAGCACGGAAGTCCGTTGGGCCGGATCGCTGGTATCCGGCCCAGCAAATGACGGGCTAGAATGGCTCCCGAATGGGCAGGCGGCGACGTTCCGGAGGACCAGAGTGATCGATTTCAGAAGCGACACGTTGACCAAGCCATCGGCGGAGATGCGTCGTGCGATGGCCGAAGCCGAAGTCGGCGACGAGCAATATCTCGAAGATCCGACGGTCAACCGGTTGCAGGAGATGGTCGCGGAGCTCACCGGCAAGGACGCCGCGCTCTTCGTGCCCTCCGGAACGATGTGTAATGGCATCGCCTTCGCGGTTCACTGTCGGCCGGGGGATGCCGTTATCCTCGATCGGCGGGCGCACCCGAACACTTCCGAAGGGGGCGGACCCGCAATTTTCGCCGGTGTCATGATGCGCGGAGTCGACGGAGAACGCGGGGTCTTTACCGCCCAGCAGGCCATGCCCTATGTCAGTCAACGCGGTTCCCATACCTCCAAAACCGCCATGGTCTCGGTCGAAAACACCGCCAACCAGGGCGGAGGCAAGATTTGGCCGCTCGACGCGTTGGCCGAGATACGGTCGCTTTGCAACGAGCACGGCATGAAAATGCACATGGACGGCGCGCGATTGATGAATGCATCGGTCGGCAGCGATACACCCGTCTCAGTGATCGCCTCCTATCCGGATTCGGTCTGGATCGATCTTTCGAAAGGGCTCGGCGCGCCGGTGGGCGCGGTGTTGGCCGGATCGAAGGACTTCATCGAGGAAGGGCGGCTCTGGAAGCATCGCCTCGGCGGCGCCATGCGCCAGGCGGGCATCATCGCGGCGGCCGGGATCTATGCCTTCGAACATAATGTCGAGCGCATGACCGAGGATCACGAGAACGCGAAATTCCTTGCCGATGGCCTCGGGAATGTTCCGGGAATCGAGCTGCTCCGTACACCAGTCGAAACCAATATCGTGATTTTCAGCGTGGCCAATACGGGTATGACCGCGGCAGAATTTGCGCGCATCCTGCGGGAAGAGCATGGCGTGGCGATGAGTCCATATGTCGATCCATTGATGGTGCGAGCGGTCACCCACATGGACGTACGTCGCGAGGACTGTGCCAAAGCCATCGCTGCCGTGAATGCCGTCGCCCGCGGCGGCCAACTGCACGTCGCCTAGCCTCGGGTTGGCACTGGTTTCAGGTTACCGCCACCGCTCGGTCCTACAATGAATGAAGCATTCGATTCGCCCATTTCATTCGAGAAGGATTGACGATGGCATCCCCGAAATCCGCGATGACTACCCGCTACTTCCCCATCGACCAGCGGCTGAAAAACGGCGGGGTCGTCATTCTCGACGGCGGAATCGGCTCCGAGCTGCAAGAAGTCGGCTATCCGGACAAGGCCGAAAATCGGCCGGCCAACTTCACCTGGGGCAGCCTGGCCATCACCGAAGCGCCGGACAAGCTGATCGAAGTGCACCGGCGTTTTGCCGCAACCGGCTGCGATGTGATCGAGACGCATACGTTCGGGCTGAACCGCGTCTATGCCGGGATCCAGCGCGGCAGGATCGATCTGCCCAAAGACGCCTGGAAGGACATGGCGATCGAGTCGGTGCGGCTCGCGCGTGAAGGCGCCAAACAGGGGCTGCGTCCCGACGCCTGCGTCGCCTTCGCCTGCCGCACGATGGACTGGCCGCCGGAGCAGCAGGAAGAAGCGCGCGATTATGAAGGCACCTATGTGCCGCTCGATTTCGAGAACTACCTGAAACCGCTGGCCGAGCTATTGGCGAACGCCGACGGCGACGACAAGCCCGATCTGGTGCTGATGGAGATCCAGAAGGAGATCCCGGAGGATCTGGCGTTTCCCGACTATCAGCTCTTCATCGATACCGGTATTCCCCTCTGGATCTCCTATCGGCGATCCATTGGCGCGATCATCGATGTCGACGGCGAGGTAATCCTGGAAGATGGCGACCGGTTCGGCAATGCCGCGGCGATCTTCGAGAGGATGGGCGCGGCGGCATTGCTGGTCAACTGCCTGCCCTCGGACAAGGTCGACGGTGTCGGAACCTGGCTCCAGCATTTCACCTCGCTGCCGTTGGGGGCTTATCCGAATATGGGCAGCTATCTCCGGTACGAGTGGGATTGGTCGAGCTGTCCGACGCCGGAGGAATTCCTGAATTCGGCGCGGCGCTGGGTGGACGAGGGGTTGCAGATCATTGGCGGCTGTTGCGGAGCGCGTCCGGCCCATATCAAAGCGCTGGTCGACGGATTGCAGCTCGCAGTCGTGGATTGACCCCGAAAGGGAGTGACCGGGCGGCAATCGTAAGGTAGACTGATCTCAATATTCGCCGAATTCAGTTGGGAAGGACCCGCATGTCTGACCGCTCCCAACCCACCGGCGGCAAGCGCAAACGTGTTACCACGGAAGCGGCCTCCCCCGGCGCGACCCTGGGTGACTGGATTCGCGTCAGCCGCATGCAGCAGTCGATGAGCCAGCGCGAGCTGGCCGATCGATCGGGACTGAGCCGTTCGTATCTCTGCGATATCGAGCGAGGCCGAGGGGCCCAGCCGAGTGTGACAACACTCGATAAACTGGCGGCCGCTCTGGGCGTATCGCGCATGGAGCTTCTGCGCGCCGCGGGCATTATCGAGCCAAATCCGGGACAGGAGCGTTCCGACCGGGAGCGCCGCTTCGCCGCGCTCTTCCGGGATTTGAGCCCGAAAGGCAAGGACGCGGTCGAGCGGTTCGCGCGCTTCACCCACGCCGAGGAGCATCGCTGGGTCCAACCAAAGTTGGCCGATCGTAAAGGCGCGGTCGGGGATACGATCCCTTCGCAACCCGGACCGTTACTGTTCGACTCCTCCGTGGGGGAGAGCGACGCGGGCGTGTAAAGCCATTCCGTCGAGAGAATAAAGGCAACTCGCGCATGTTGCGCGAGTTGCCTTTGCGTTACGCCCGAAATGAATTGGCGTATTACCCGTTCGCAAGTGCTCTCAACGTCGGTGAGACCCGAAGCAGCGAAGAGACTCGGAATCCGGAATTTTCTCCGGAGCGTTCCTCGTCGCAGCCGCCCGTGGTGTGAACGCCCACGATGGATCCGTCAGGACTGGAGAGAATCGCCGACCCCGAGCTGCCATAGTCCGTATCGAGGTCGTTGTAGTAGATCCGGTCATTGACGTATTCCGAGGCATGGCCCGTGGCCACTCGCTTGGGCTCGCCTCGCGGATGGCCGATGATCGAGATCATGCTTCCGAGTGCTGCATCGGCTGTCGCGAGTTTCGCCACGTTGTAGTCGTGGGTGGGGGGCGAGGCCAACCGCACGATGGCGTAGTCCAGATCCCCCAGCCGGTCCTCTACTAGCTCCACGACATCGATAGACTCGACCGGCCGGAGAACGAACTGCTCGTTGAATTGATAGTGAAAATCCACCTGCATATTGATCGCGATCTCCGACCGGGAGATGGGAAAATCGGTTCCGTCGATGGATGGAACCTTTTGTCCTCCACCTGGGCGTTGAGAAAAGCAGTGCCCGGCGGTCAGCCAAAGATCCTCAGCGATCAAGGCGCCCGAACACCACCGGCGGTTATTGACGGTTCCAGGATTTTGGAACCGCTTGATGATGTCCTGTCTCCACCTCAGATTTCCCACGGTCGGTTCGTACGCATCGACGAAATCGACCGTGATCCCCAGGTTTCCGCCTCGGTCATAGATCTCGACGTCCTGCGAGTTGTCGTCGCCCAGGCACGGACCCTCGCTGATAGGAATGACCGGGGATACTTCTGGAGTACCCAGTCCGGCGCTTGGTGTGCCGAAATCGAACAGTGCCGGATCGATACTGACATAGGTCGTGTCGCCCAGGATTTCGATTGGCACAACTGGGTCCTGGGTCAGCACGTCAGCCAGATCCGGACTGACCGCGATCGTTTGGCCATCGATCACGAATTCGTTGTTGCCGATCGGAATCGGTTCCAGGGGCGGGAATAGCGGTGCGAATGTCGGACGGCTACCGGTTTCCGACTCCGGGGTGCCCTCCGGTTGTCGCGCTTGGGTCTGGGCGGGGTCGAATGCCAGCTTCAGACTGGCCAGTGCACCGGCGCCCAATGTCAGCAGTCGGCGCCGGGAGGCGCCGGTCGCCCACGCTTTGGAGAAGTCATCGAACGCATTGTTTTTCATTGACAGCATCCTTTCCTGCGAAGTCCGCGCAAGGGAAGGCAGACCGCCAGTCCGTTTCGGACTGGCGGTCGCTTTGGCTCAGGCGGAGATCGTGATGCTCTCGACCGTCACCCACGGCCCCGGAGGCGCTTCAGCGGCCACCGGCGATGCAGCCGCCTCGTCCGGTGGCTCGGCCGATGCGGTGTAGTACGGCACCAGCGTGATATTCGCTTCGCCGGTCCATTCACCGAGCGCGTCGAGCGCCAGCACGTTCTGGGCGATGTAGAAGTCCTGGGTCCGGGCGCCGTCCCCATGGCCTGCATGACCCCCTTCTGGTGTGGCGACCATCGGGGTGCCCGTCCCCATGCCAAAGAGGTAGAGATTCCCCACGTAGTACGGCGATGTGGAATCCGGTTCGGTGCCCTCGGGGAGGTTGATATAGACCTCCACGGTGACCGCCGTGACATCGTGGGTGCGGATGCCATCGATTGTCAGCACGGTCACGCCGGACGCGGTCGCCGCTTCAGGCTGCTCCATTTCCACCACGGCCTGGGCTGGATCCGGTCCGACCTCGATTCCACCTTCCGGCGTCGAGTTGCCCAGCTCCTCCTGAGCTTCTGGCGACCCGGTCGGCGGCGCCCCGGATTCGATTGGACCGCCGGGGAGTTGCGGGCACAACGATAGATCCAAAAGCGCCTCGTACTGGTACCCCAACGCGGACAGGTCTTTGACTTCGCTCACCACGCGGACCGTCGTGACCGCATTTCCGTGTTCGTCGAAAAAGTTGTACGGGAGTTGATACTCGTCGTTGTTCTCGTGAGTCAACCAGGTTGTGTCGGTGGGATTTGCGCGTCCACCCGCGAGCTGTATCCAGCTTTCCCAAATCCGGTCGATGTTGCAGTGATGGAGCCAGAAGATCGGATCGCGCGCGGCCAGCGTCGGGTCTGCCATCCAACCAGAGTCGCCTCCAACCCAGTTGTGGATACCGCCGTGCGGCTGCGACTCGAAGCTGAATGTCGCCGGAGTGTAGTCGAGCAGCCGCATGCCTGGGCAGTGGTCGAACGTCGATGGTCGTACCGAGGGAAGCGGGAGATTGCCCAGGTTGACATCTGGATCACGGAACGGCGTATAGAGCGAGCTGGTCGTGACCGTGAACGCGGCGGGCAGGCGCCGCTGCGCTGGATCGGAGTAGTCCCAATAGGGCAAGGCAAACGTCTGGTCGCCGGAAAGCTCCCGCACGATCCGTTCGAACCAGTAGAGATACATGCGGTGCCATGGGAGAAAGAACCGATTGTTGGGGACGAAGAACGAGTGCTCACACGTGTTCCAGCCGTCCGGAAGGGGATCCGGCAGCGGTAGCTCCTCCGTTCCCGTGTAGACCATGTGCATGTTGCCCTGGTAGCGCTGGCTCCGTACAAAGTTCAGCGGATCCGCATCGGCATTCCACTGTTGCATCTGAGCAAATGCCGACTCCAGCGCGAGCAGTTCAGGCGCGTCCGGAGGAAGCGTGTGCACGTTCTTCCGCACGTAGGTCGATGTGGTCGCTCCGACGACCACCGATCCGACCATGTCAGGATGGATTTCACAGTGATATGCGAATGTGCCTTCTGCATCGAACAATTGGGTGAATGAGCCGCCCGGATCGAGCTGGCCAGAATCGAACGAGCCGTCGTCGGCGGTGACCGTGTGGGGCACGGCCCCCTGATTGATCCAGACGACCGTCGTGCCTGGCTCGATGGAGAGATCGGCAGGGTCGAAGCCAAAGTCGATGATCGTGACATTTGCTTCTGCGCCCTGCGCGGCGAAGGTGAGGTTCCTGCCGATCAGGCTCGTGCCGAGCGCGCCTGAGCCGAAC
>DASTFJ010000021.1:0-7166 GCA_035708745.1 Thermomicrobiales bacterium
TGATGCTGCTGATCGGGGTCATGGCCGTGCTTGCCACCGGCGCGCTGGTCGTGGGCATCCCCGCGTTAGTGGTCATCCTGATCGCCTTCATCGTCACCCTGGCAGTCCTGCTGGCCGCTCTGCGCCTCCTCGGACTTACCCGTCGCCTCCCGCGCCGCCGCCTGGTCACCGAGCTCTCCTCCGACAGCGGCGAACCAGCGGTTGTCGTCGCGCTCCCCAAACCCCGCTACGTCATCGACGACGATGAAGACGACGACGAGGACGACCTGTAGGGATCGGACCGGCTCGTCGGCCTGCAGCGAATTGCAACATGGCCGTAACTCGCCCGGCGGTACATTGTCATCCTGACGAAGGAAGGATCTTCTCGCCGCAGCGAGTCTCACCAGCCAACCCCGCTCCGAGCCATCCGCCAACGATTTCGCAATCGTTCTACTTCTCGCCGGACCTCGAACCCCCACACGTCCCGTATTGGAGACACCATGCTTCCAGCAAATCGAGACATTCGCTCAAATGCGGCCATTCTTCCCGCGTCAGCTCACGCGGCAACCCCAATTCCTCCCCGGTGACCGGATCGAACACATGCTGCTCGTGCACGCCATGGGCATTGTCGAACCGAAAGATGGCCCGGTTATCGGGGAAGGACAGGCCACCGTGATAGGAATAGCGGATCGTCTCGACCCAGTCATCCGGGGAAACTGCGACTGTTTTATCAACCTTGAGAAAAGTGTTCCCAAGACAACGAATCACCCCGACGACGCGGAGGCGCTTTGCTTCGGATATCCGTGAGATGATGATCCCGTTTTCGACGATGAAATGCTCACGCTCTCGCAGATGCTTGTCGTGGAGCATCAGATAGTTCTCGAGGGTGTTCGGGGCGTGCTTGTCACGCCGTCTCACGATTCGGCAATCATGTCATCGAGCAATGCGATGTCCATAAGCCAGACGCACACTTCGTGGGTTTCCTGGATCTTGCCCGAGCGCACAGCCGCATGGGCCTCTTGCCAAGGCACGCCATATTCCACCTCGCCGGCGTGGATGCGGCGAAAGAGGTCATAGATGAGCTCCAGCTGAAAAACAGGATCGTTGCGCTGCGCTTCGAGCTGCCGCATTTGCTCGGCGACTTTTGCCCGCAGTTCGCTGTCGATATCAGTGGCGGTGCTCATAGCCCAAATCCTTCGCAATGCCCCTTGGCGATACCGTCGAACGAGATTGCCAGGACCTCCTCATTATGAATCACCCCCACCTGCGGCACAATTGCCCAATTCGGGCCGGAGATCCTCGCGCAGCAGATCGGATGTCTATGAAACTGGCGAAGAAAATCGGAACCGGGGCCATCATCGCAGCTGGATTCGCCGGGGTAAATGCTCTCAAGCAGAAGGTGATCTATCCCACCCCGCCGGCCTTCTACGATCCCCCCGATCCGCCGGGTTCAGGGGAGCCGGGCGAGATCGTGCGCGTCGAGGAAATCCCCTGGATCATGCGCACTCCCGGCTGGCGCATCCTCTATCGCTCCACCGATCACCGTGGCAAGCCAACGATCGTTTCTGGTCTGCTGGTCGCCCCCGCCGGTCCCGCCCCGGAGGGAGGCTGGCCGGTGGTGGCGGTCGCCCATGGCACCGCCGGTTTGCCCCGCGGCGCGGCGCCCTCGATGACCATTGACGCCAACTCCGACGAAACCGCCTACGTCTACGCCAACAACATGAAGCCCTTCCTCGATGCCGGCTACGCGGTGGCCTATGCGGACTATCAGGGGCTCGGTGCGCCCGGCACCTATTCCTATCTGGTCGGTGCCACCGAGGCGGCCAATGTGCTCGATAGCGTGCGAGCCATCCGCCGGTTTTCCGGTATTCCCGTATCCGACCGGTTGCTCGTCTGGGGGCATTCTCAGGGAGGCCATGCGGCCGCCTTCGCGGTCGAGCAGGCGCCCAGCTACGCTCCGGAGCTTTCGATCGCCGGGGCGGTGCTGGTGGCCCCGGCCGCGGAGCTGCGCGAGATTCTGGATGTCGTGCTGGAAACGAAAGCCCGCACCTTTACCTCCATCATGGTGATGATCAGCGTCGCCAGCTGGGCGAACGCGTATCCGGAGCTGAACGAAGCCGACGCGCTGAAAACCCCCGGCAAGCTGCTGCTGCGCCCATCGGCCGAGGTGCTTCGCATGAAACCCGGCGCGATCTGCTGCCGGTCGTTCACGCCGGATCAGCTCTTCCGCGCCGATGTTATCGACAAGTGGTCGCCATACTTCGTCCAGAACACCCCCGGCAACGAACCGCTCGGTGTGCCGATCCTGGTGCAACAGGGCGATGCCGACGAGGTCATCCCGCCCCAAACCAATCGCACCTTCGTCGAGCGCCTGAAAGCCAACGGCGAGGATGTCACCTTCGAGACCTACCCGGGCGCCACGCATTTGAGTGTGCTCGAACCAGGCATCCCCGACGCCATCGCCTGGATGGCCGAGCTGGCTCGATAGCCCGACGGTCTCGCGGTCGAGCCTGCGCGATGCTACTGTGTCCATGGACAAGCGAGCCATCCTATGGACATACATCCACCGGACAGGACACCGGCTAATCGAGCCCTTTCGGCTGTGGAAGTGGCATCGCTGCTTGGCGTCAGCCAGCGCACGATTCGCCGCGCCATTGCCAGCGGCGCCCTGCCCGCGGTCAAGCAAGATGGCCGCTACCGAATAGAACAGACATCACTCGATGGGTACGCCATTGACGCGACGTTGACGCGTCCGCGACCAACCCCGCATCGCATTGCCGAGTCACCCACGCGTGTGAGCTTCGATCTGGCTCGCCCGCGAACCGCGCTGATCGGCCGCACCCAGGAGCTCGCCGAGCTTTGCGCAATGCTTTGCGATGGCCACGCGTCGCTCATCACCCTTACCGGTCCGGGAGGCGTGGGCAAAACCCGGTTGGCATTGGAGGTGGCGACTCGAGTCGAAGGAGCGTTTCCCGACGGTGTTCATGTCATCAGCCTCGCGCCGGTGCGCGAAGCTGAGTTAGTTGCCCCAGCGATTGCCCAGAGTTTTGGTCTCGAAGGCGGGTCCGCTGGCAATGCGGCAGACCGCATCGTGCGGATGGTGGGCGACCAGCGCATCCTGCTGGTGCTGGACAACCTCGAACAGGTCCTCGCTGCCGCTCCCGAGATTTCCCGAATTTTCCATCGTTGCCCACACTTGACAGTGTTCTGCACCAGCCGGGCACCCCTGCGCGTTTCCGACGAGGCGGAGTATGTCGTGTCGCCCCTGTCGCTTGTCGACCCGCTCGGTTCAGCATCGTTCGACGATCTGATCTCGGCGGACGCGGTGCGGCTCTTCGAGACTCGGGCGCAAGCGGCCAAACGGGATTTCGCCATCACACCTGACAACGTGGAGACGGTGACGGCCATTTGCCAGCGACTCGACGGTCTGCCGCTGGCGATAGAGCTGGCGGCCGCCAGAATCCGAATGGTGTCGCCAGAGACGCTGCTCGACCGGCTCGACCCCCGATTGCCGCTGCTGACCGGTGGCCCGGTCGACCGCCCGTCGCACCAACAAACGGTGCGCGACACGATCGCCTGGAGTTACGACCTCCTCTCCCCTGACGATCAGGCACTCTTCCGGCAGTTGTCCGTGTTCGTCGGTGGCTTCTCGCTGGCCGCCGCGGAAGCCGTCGCACAGAGCTCGGCTGTGCTCGATAGCCTCGCCAAGCTGATCGACCAAAGTCTGGTCCACCGAACAACCGACGCCCTCGGGGAGACACGCTACTCCATGCTGGAAACGGTGCGGGAATTCGGCCTGGAATTGCTCGCGGAAACATCTGAGGATACACGTGTGCGGGAGCGACATGCGGACTGGATGCGGGAATACGCCGCAAATTCGAGTGCAGCCTGGATTCGCCCCGATTATGCGTTCTGGAACGACCGCCTGGAGGTCGAACGCGGCAATCTGCGCGCGGCGCTCTCGTGGGCGAACGCAACCCGGCAGAAAGAGCTTGCTATTGGGCTAGCCGTCGAGTCCAATCGGTTTTGGCGCACGCGCGGTCCAGTCTTCGAGGGAGTCGACTGGTTGGAACGCGCTCTCGCGCTCGAGGGAGATGTGCCCCCCGTGCTGCGTGCCGACGCCCTGGAACTTTCGGCGGATTTGGCCACCATCGCTGGAAATCTCGACCTGGCGCTGAAACGCGTAGACGAGAGCATCGCTCTTTCCCGCGAGATCGAAAACCTACTGTTCGTGAACGCGGGGTTGTCTAATCGCGCGCGCATCTTAATCTTGCAGGGGGAATTCGAGCTCGCGATTGCCGTGCTGGAGGAGGCCCTGGAACTTGGGCATCGGCTTGGAAACACGTTATGTATCGCCGTTGATCTCGGTAACCTGGGTGTTGCCACCCACATGACTGGTAATCCGAAGAAGGGCGCGGAACTGGTCGAAGCTGGTTTTGCACTCGCCCGCGAGATTGGCTGGACCTACGTCGCATCGACCATGTGCATGACCCTGGCAGACGCGTATCGCGATGTCGGGGAATTGGACCGCGCCAGGACGTTATACCGCGATGGGTTGCGTCAGGCGGTCGAACAGCGCCAGCGGCGCAATGCCGCCATCGCGATCACAGGACTGGCCGCACTCGCTGCGGAAGCGGGAAACAGCAAGCAGGCAGCTCGTCTCTGCGGATCGACCAGCGCGCTGATCGAACAAGTCGGCGCGGCCATGACGATTGGCGGCCAGAGGAGTTACGACCGCGCCAGCCAGTTGGCCCGCGCCGCGCTTGGCGACGCCGCATTCGAGCGGGAATGGACCGCAGGCCGGAAACTGTCGCCCGAGACAGTGCTTCTTGGCGACGTGAGTGACGCTTCTGTTCGGCGAGACGAATTAACCCGCCGCGAGCTCGAAGTGCTCCAATCGCTGACAGAAGGCCGCTCCAATCGGGAGATCGCGGAAGCGCTCTTCATCAGTGAGCGCACGGTCGCCAATCACGTGGCCAGCATTCTCGCCAAACTCGGCTTGCATTCCCGTTCCGCCGCTGCCAGCTACGCCGTGCGCAACCAACTGGTCTGATCGAATCGATCGGCGAAATAGTCATTCTCACTCATGCCAACCGCTCCCTCCTGGGTGAAGATCGGGGTATCTGCTCCCTGGCGCTCTCGCCAAGTTCTTCCTCAGGAGCGAGGATCGTATGCAAGACACCCGGTTGCGCCCGGCAGCATCCCAACTCCCGCGAAGGAACCTCAGCGCGTCTGGCCCAGCCATCGTCGCAATGGGACTCGCGCTGCTCACCGGACTGATCCTGGGCCAATTGACCCTCGTGGGCGGTAGATCGTTCGAGCAACGTCCCACCCGGTTGACCGAGGGAACGCGAACTGGGCTGGAGTTCTATGACGCGATCGAGACCTATCTCACCACGGGCCGGACTGGCGATCTCCGCGCACTGGTTCACCCGGAGTTCGTCGATCACATCGACGGTCATCCAGAAGCGCCGGGAGTCGAGATGTTCCTGCGCACGTTGGACGAGCTGCGGCCATTTGTCGGCAGCGAGGGGCTCACCGCAACCTCGTTGACCTCCAGTGGCAATCTGGTCCGTTTCTCAGTCGAAATGCCCAAAGCAGACGCCGTTATCCTCGGGCTGCCGATCGCCCAAACTGAGGACTCTGTACACATCGAAATCTTGCGGATTGCCGATGGCGGGATCGCCGAGCGATGGAGCGATCTTCACTTGCCAGTCGCCGTGACGTCACTCGCCTCGATCACCTGGAATCCCCAAACAGCCACCCAGGTGGTGCCGGCTATCGAACGGATCACCATGTTGCGCGGCAGTACGATGACGTTGCGCTACGGAACGGCGCACATCGTTTTGGTCGAGTCGGGATCGCTGACGGTCATCGGAACACCCCGTGGCGCAGCCTCGAACCTGCCCGAATTCCCCCCGGACGCCGCGGCAATCGCGGACGCCGAGCCAGTCGTCGGCCTCCCCGGCTCGGCCGTCCTCGCTGCCGGCAGCAGTCCCTACACCATCGTCAATGACGGTCCCGCGGTGGCCCGCGCGCTCCTCATCAGAATTGCCGGATATGCGCCTTCCACCGACCAGCCCACATTCGGCACCCTCGGCGCCAGCCAAGACGACGTTGGGGTGCAGATCGAGACCCTCTCCGCATCCAATGCGCTGCCAAACCACAAAGGTGACTGGACGATCGAAATCGGCCGAGCGACCCTCGCTCCCGGAACGACCATCCCTGTGCACGGGGTTGCAGGCTCGGAGCTCATCCTTGTCGAGGAAGGCGCGCTGGACGCGAAGCTTGGCCCTTGCGGCGGACGATGCATTCGAACAGACGCGGGCGCGGGAGCAATTGCCGTCGAGCAGACCACTCTGCAGGTAGGGCAGGGAATCAGCGCTAGCGACGGCGCGACATCTGCCTATGAGGTCGCCAGCGCTATTCCTGCCACGCTTCTGATCGTCACCGTCGCACCCGCACAGGAGTGACGCCGCCAACTTTCCAGCGCCGATCGCTCCACTCATTGTCATTCTGAACGCAGTGAAGAATCTCTCTCGTTGGGGCAGCCAAAAGCCAATCCACATGCGCCAGACACGTTCCCTATTGCCGGCATTGGATCTCTCGAGTCTCGAAAAAGCTCAATTGTGAGTAGCTGGGGTTTCAACCCAAGGCGAGGTTCGCAAACCTGCTACACGTCGTCGGCGCGCAATGCGCGGGGGCGTTGCTGCGGAGCAGGCCCCGGTGCGGACGCTGCCGGCCGTGCCGGAGACGCCGGCGGCGCCTGTTTGGGAACCCCAATGGTCACCCCCTTGCGAGGAGATGCGGGAGTCGCCGCGGCCGATTTCAGCGACGATGCCGCCGACAGCACCATGCTGGCAGCGGTCTTGGTGGCGACTTGCGCGGGAGTTGCGGTGACCGGCGCAGCCGCGGTAGACGGAGCAACCGGAGCCGAGGTGGCAGTGGCCATCGCGGGAGTAGGCGCAGCTGGTTGTGAAACCGGTTTCGCGGCGGCAGCCTTCGCGGCCTTGGCTTGCTCAGCCGCCACCTCGCGCTTGCGCGCTGCCGACATCGGCTTGGCCGGGGGCGCTTTCTTGACGAATTTTTCAGTCCCCTGACCGCTCATGGCCAAGGCCATCGCCCGGTTGGTGGACGGCTTGAAGACCATGATGAGCATCAGCACCGCCACCACCAGCGGCCAAATG
>DASTFJ010000022.1:0-2816 GCA_035708745.1 Thermomicrobiales bacterium
CAGGCGGCTGTTCTCGTAGACATAGGTGGAGAGGATCACCACCCCGGCCGGCTGCTCCTGCAGCACGCCATCGGCATCGAGATACTGCACCCCGGTCAGCTGGCCCTGGTCGTTGGAGAGGATCTTCATCACCCGGCAGAGAGTGCGAATCTCCAGCTTGCCCGTCTTTTCGGCCTTGGGAATGGCCGACACCAACGTGCTGGACTTGGCGTCGTTCCAGCAGCCGTGCCCCGTGCAATAGCCGCAATAGGAGCACGCCGGCCGGCCATCGAAATCCTGGCTGATGATGCCTGCCGGACCCGGGAACGGGTGATAGCCAGACTGTTTGAGCCCGTCGCTGGCCATGTCCATATAGCCGCTCTGGCGTAGCGGTGGCAGCGGATAGTCGCTCTTGCGTGGCGACTCGAACGGGTTCGACCCGCTCTCGCCTGAGATGCCCACGAGCTGCTCGACCTTCTCGTAGTACGACTCGAGCTCATCGTAGGTCACCGGCCAGTCGACGATATTCGTGCCTTCGGGCAGCGCGTCTTCGCCGTACTTGTCGATTGTGGTGGTGCGAATCTTGAAGTCGTCTTCGCGATAGCGCCAGGCCTGGCCGGTCCAATGCACCGAGGTCCCGCCGACCTGGTTGTCCATCACGATCGGTCCGACCGGCGGCGCCTGCACCGGCGATTGGGCATTCGGCCGCCAGGTGGGAATCTCTTTGTTCGCCTTCACATCCGCAAAGGGGTTGTGATAGGGATAGGCTTGCAGCTCGTCGTAATACGCCAGGAAATCGGTCTTGTCCCGGCGCGGCCCCGCTTCGAGCGCAACCACATCGATACCGGCCTGGGTCAGCACATAGCTGGCGATCCCACCGGCAGCGCCGATGCCGATGATGAGCGCATCGACTTTTGGCAGCGGATTGGTCATGACAGTGCCTCCCGGTATTTGGCGACCGAAATATGCTCGGGGGTCGGGGTCGAGCCGGCGGCCTGATCCTCGGCGGTCCATTGCAGCTTGATGCCCGGATAGCCGACCATGTCCCACCCCTGGAAGTTCACATTCCCGCCGTAGATCGGATCGCTGAACATCCCCTCGCGGGTATGGGCCAGCAACGCGCCGAAAAAGCCGGCTGGCGCACTGACCGCATTGCCGCCCTTGGCAGCGGTCACTGTCGCGTCTTGCTGGCCGCCTTCGATAGCCGTCAGGATCTCATCCTGCTGGCCGTCATCGAGGCTAGCGAAGCCTCCGGGTCCTGCGGCGTCATCGAGGGCCGCGAGCCCGGCCTGGTACATCGGGAGTGCATCGGCGTGCAAGCCACCAAACGACTTGTCGATATAGACGAAGACACCCATCTCGTTCGCGCTGGGACCGTATTCATCCTTCGGGATGATCCGGTCCAGCACCGCCTTCAAGGTGGTGAGCTCGGCCTCGGTCAGATGGTTGGGAACGTAGGTTTCCAGGTCGGCAACCGGAGTCGCGCCCGGCGATGCCATCGGAGAAGCAGCAGTTGGGCTCTGGTCGAGCCAGATGACCGGGCGGGCCGTCTTCGTACCGCTCGCCGACACCATCTCTGGCCCAAGCACGGCGGCGGCAATCGCCCCGCCGGTGAGGATCGATGCGTCCGCCAACAAGCGTCGCCGATCGATCGTGCGCCCATCGGGTGGCGCGGGATGTTCGTGGTTTGTCACGGCAAAACCTCCATTTCCATTCGCTCGGTCTCGAGACGAATGTCATATGGCCGTAAAAGCGGGAACGGATCACCTCCTTTTCATTGTTTCAGGGGTTGGAACGGATGCGGAACCGGTCGATCGACGACCGCGGCCCTCCGTACCTGTAACTTCAACACTAGTCCTGTAGGCTCACGACGACAATTTTCATAGGGTCGTAAACGCGGTGCCGGTTACCGGCACGCGCCACTGAGCGCCAGGAATGCTGGACGAGTTCGGGGCCATCGACTTGCGTATCCCGCTCGACACGGTGGAGGAGCCCGCTGCAGATCGATAGACCACGCTTAGGCAAAATCCTCGAGCAGCCTGACGTCGATCTCCATCACGCGGCGCAAACGCCGGTCGTTGGCGATGAATGCCTCGGCGCTATACGCGAGACACGCGGCGATCTGCAATGCATTGGGGGTTCGCAGGCGATAAGCTGCACGAAGCTCCGCGGCGATCCGCGCTACCCGTGCATCCAGGTCCACGATAGACAGATTGGGGATGTCCCCGAGTAAAGCTTCGTACGCGTCAGCGACGTGCGGGCGTCCAAGGCGCAACGGCTGAATCGTGACTTCGAGCATCGTGATGACAGACGTGACGCCCTCGACGCGGCCATCCGCCACCGCGCGGAGAACGGCAGTAGCCGCACTCGCCCGCGGAGACGCCTGCTGAATGTGATAGATGAAGACTGGCGTATCGATGCCAATGCGGCGCGTGGATCGAAGCGCGTCTACGATTGCGTCGGGCTGTCCCAAGCATCTCGCTCCTCGTCCAGGTAGATCTGAACATCACCCTCCCAGACGTCACGATGGAGCCCACGAAGTTGATCGACGGCATCACCCCGTTGCGGCACCAAGACAATGACCCCATCGCGACCCTGCGACAAGAGCTCGTCAAGACTCGTACGGCGGGATCATGCTCGAGTCGTCCATGCCGGGCATCTCCTCGGAGGGCTCACTCTGCGTGGTCAGGCCACCACCGTGCCCGCGCTCGGTGGCGTCCGTGACATCGGCGAGCCACATGGCGCCGATCCCCACTGCCAGGGCAACGAGCGCGATGGCCACCAGGTACCCCGCATCCACCAGGCGCGTGCGCAGGGGCGGATGCAGAATCTCCTCG
>DASTFJ010000023.1:0-14294 GCA_035708745.1 Thermomicrobiales bacterium
TCGCGGCGATTGACCGCCACCGTGCTTTCCCCGCGGTTCACGCCGACGCGCGCCGGTTGCAGTTTTTCGACTGCCAGCCGCGCCGCGCCGGCGGCATAGTCGGGCAGGAGCGCATAGTACGCCTTCATGGCGTCGACCCCGGCTTTCGCCCAGTCCCAGCTGCTGGGCGGCGGCCCGGCGTGATTGTGGGTGACGCTCACCCGCACCAGCTCGGGCGGAATGCCGGTCTCGTCCGACACCCGTTGCTGCACCTTCTGCGTTTCCGCGGTCGAGAGGATGATCAGATCGAAATCGATCCAGGCCGCGCGGGTGGTGCCGTCATCGACTACTAACGCCGTACAGGTCAGCGGCAGATCGACATCTTCCGCGAAAACATGCACCTGCGCGCCCCAGCTGGCGTGCGGCGCCGACAGCGGCGGGGTGATATCGACCCGTCCGACACCGGCCTGAAACGTTCCCATCGATACTTGTCCCTTCATTTCTTGGAGTCATGAACCAGTGACGAGTAACTAGTGCCTGGCAATTGGTAACTAGCAACTGGTAACTAGTTGCTAGTTACCAGTTGCTCGTTACAACTCAAAACCCGAACGGCATCGATTCGGTTCGAGATTCGAGATGATGATCGCGTCGTGGCCGCACCGGCCGAGTGCGAAGCCAGCCGACCAGATCGACCAGCTCGGTCACGACATGATCGAAGAGCCTGGCGCCTTTTTCGGCGGATCCAAGCTCGGGCATGCCGATCGAGCCGGTTTCCGACATCTGTGAGGTCCAACCAACGATGCCGGCCGGTCCGCTGCCCATGGTCAGATCGACCCATTGCCATTTGTCGGCGCCGGGGATTTCCAGCACGTCCTCGTGCACGGTCCCACGGATGCGGTCCTTGCGCACCCCGGCCTCGTCGAGATGCAGATACATCGAGGTTTCCAGCTCGCAGGCATGCGCCGAGCCGCCGGGCCCGGACTCTCGTAATTCCTGGTTCCAGTAGGTCGCGCCCAGCTGCCACCAGGAAAGGAAGGCGCAGAGCGCGTCGGTTTGCAGAATGGTTTGGCGGCCGGCCTGCTCCACCAGGGGATGATTCGAGCCGTGCCCGTTGATGAGCACGATGCGCTCGAATCCGTGCCACGCCAGCGAGCGGGTGATATCGAGCAGATAGTTCACGAAGGTGGTGGGCTGAATACTGATGGTGCCGGGGAAGTCGAGCACATGATGGCAATAGCCGTATTGCACCGCCGGCATGACCAGCATCGATTCGGGCGCGCGCCGTCCGGCTTCTTCGCAAATGGAGACGACTTGCAAAACATCGACATCGATCGGCAGATGATGCCCATGTTGCTCCACCGCCGCCACCGGCAGCACGACGACTTTCTTCTGAGTGATGGCCTCATTGATCTCGGGCCAGGTCAGTTTTTCGTATCGATATTCGTCGCGAACGTGAGCAGAATCGACCGCATCCATCTCGGGACCAGTTGCCATCGTCAGCTTTCTACCGCTCCCGCAGGCGCGGGTCGAGAATGTCGCGCAAACCGTCGCCCAGGAAATTGAAGCCCAACACCAGAATGGCGATCGCCAATCCGGGGAAGACGGCCATCCAGGGCGAGATTTCCATATAAGTGCGGGCGATGTTCAACATCCCGCCCCAGGTTGGCTCCGGCGGCTGGGTGCCCAGTCCGAGGAAGCTCAGCGCCGCCTCGGAAAGGATGGCGCTGGAGAGATAGAGGGTGGTCAGCACGATCAGCGGCGCGAGGATGTTCGGCACCACATGCTGGCGCACGAGCCGCGCATTGCTGGCGCCCAGCACCCTGGCCGCTTCCATATAGGCTTCGCTCTTGACCGCCAGCACCGCCCCGCGCACCACGCGCGCAAACGCGGGCGCATAGATGATGCCGATGGCGATCATCGCGTTTCGCCGGCTGGGGCCTAGCAACCCCGAGATCACAATTGCCAGCACGATGCCCGGGAAGGCGAACATGATATCCACCAGCCGCATCGTCCAGGTATCGGCCCAACCACCGAAATACCCGGCGACGAGCCCCAGGATTCCCCCGATTGCCAGGGCGATCGCGACCGACAGGATACCGACCTGCAAGGAAACCCGAGAGCCATAGACGATGCGCGAGAAGGTGTCGCGCCCCAGCTCGTCGGTGCCCATCAGATGGTCCCAGCTCGGTGGAAGGAGGCGAATGGCTCCCTGGGCCGACGGTTCGTACGGCGCGATCAGCGGCGCGAAGATCGCCATCAGCGCCGTGAACAGCACGATGATGGCGCCGGCGATACCGATGGGGTTGCGCCACCGCTTCGGAAACCGCCACCAGGGGGTTTCCGCTCGGGCCACCCGCCCTTCGGTGATGACATCTGGAGTCGTGGTAACGACACTCATCCGAGTTTGATCCGCGGGTCGAGCCAGGCGTAGAGCACATCGACGACGAGGTTGATCATGACAAAGACCACCGCCAGATAGAGGGTCGCGGCCTGCACCAGCGGATAGTCACGATTGAAAATTGCCTGCAGCAGCGTATTGCCCACTCCATTCAATCCGAAAACGACTTCGACCACCGCGGCCGAGCCCATCAAGCCGCCGAGCTGAAATCCGATGACGGTAATGACCGGAATCAGCGCGTTCTTGAGCGCGTGGCGGTACAGAATCGGTTGTGGCGCCAGGCCCTTGGCATTGGCGGTCCGGACATAGTCCTGCCCAAGCACTTCGAGCATGGTAGTCCGGGTCATACGCATGGTGATCGCCATCAATGGGATCGCCAGCGCGATCGAGGGCAGAATCATCTGTTCCAGATTACCGATTGGATCCTTGGTAAAGGGAATGAAGCGGATCGAAGGAGTCCAACCGAAGACTTTCGAGGTAAAGAGCAGCATCAGGGTCGCGACCCAGAAGTTGGGAAGCGAGAGCCCGACCAGGCCGCCCACGCGCGAGGCGAAATCGAAGACCGTATCGCGCTTGACGGCGGAAATGACGCCGAGCGGAATTGCGACGATCGTCGAGAAAACCAAACCGAGAATGGCGAGCTCGATCGTGATCGGCAGGGCCCGCATCAGGATCTCGCCGACCGGCTCGCCCGAACGCATCGATTTCCCGGGATCACCCGTCAGCAGATTCCCCAGCCATTTGACGTACTGCACCGGGACTGGATCGTTGAGCCCCATCGACTCCCGAAGCTTTTCCTTCGCTGCCGATGACGCCGTGCCGTCGGTGCCGGCGATGATATCGACCACGTCGCCTGGCAAAAGCCGCAACATGGCAAAGATGAGCAGGCTCATCCCGATCAACGTCGGGATGAGAAGCGCGATTCGCTGAGCGATGTACTTGGACAACGTTTCAATCCTCACCCTGCTCGTACTCAGGGTGTGACGGTGGAAGGGAGCCGCGATGCCGCGACTCCCTCCGACGGTTCGCCGGTCTTATTCGGCGTCTGACACGCAGGCCGTGCGCAGACCGGGGTTCGTGTTGCCAAAGAAGACGTACATCCCAGTCAGCCGGCTATTGACCGCCTGGAATTTGTACGGCTGCACCAGATAGAGATGGGCCGCATCTTCGGCGATGATCTCTTGCAGTCGCTGGTACATCGGCACGCGGGCAGCCTGGTCGGTCTCGGCCAGCGCCTGATCGTAGAGCTCGTTGAACTCCTCATTGTTGTAGCCATCGCCAAACCAGGTCACGTTCTGCGTCGTGCCCTGGCGGAAGTCGATGACGTAGCCCGACGGGTCGCCGCGCATACCGCGCCCGGTCGCTCCCCATTGGTAGGCGCCGCTGCCGATGTTGTCGGCAAACGTGCCGATTTCCAGCGGAGTCACCTTGGCGTCGATATTCAGCTGCTTGACCGCCTCGGAGACGATCTCGGCATTCTGGGTGTAGGAGCGCGGCGAGGCGATTGCCTGTAGCTCGACCTCGAATCCATCCTCGTATCCGGCATCGATCATCAGCTGCTTGGCGGCCTCCACGTCATTCGCATAGAGCTCAGCCAGCTTCTCCGGCGACAGCGGATAGTCGCCATAGCCCGGCGGAATTGCACCGGTGACATCGGCTTTTCCGCCGAACACATTCGCCTTGATCAGCTCGCGGTCGACCACCTTGTTGACCGCCTGCCGCACGCGCGTATCGCGCCAGGGAACATCGGCCTCAGCCGTCTGGAACTGGATGACGTTCGGGGTGGAAACCAGCCCCTCGAGGATCGTGATGCTGTCGTCCCCTTCGAGCGTCACCACCACGTCGGCGCTGAATGTGCCGCCGTCGACCTCACCCGAACGGAGCGCGGCCACCCGCGTCTGTTCCTCGGTGAGGGTCTTGAGGGTCAGCTTCTGGATGCAGGGAATGCCTTCACCCCAGAAATCAGGATTGGCTTCCATGACGATCGCGTCGTCCTGCACATACTCGACCAGCTTCATCGGGCCGGTGCCGACCGCCTCGCTGAGCGGATTGTTCGTGTCATAGAAATTCTCTGGCACGATCGGCGTGTATCCGCCCCAGGCCATGGTCCCCGGCAGGGTTGGATCGATCTTGGACATGTTCACCGTGACGGTGTAATCGTCCACGATCTCGGTGCCGGTGATATTGGCCAGGTACGAAACCGCCACACCTGGCTCGGGCGGGGCCACCGCCATATCCATGGAGTACTTGACGTCCTTGGCGGTCATTTCGTTGCCGTTGTGGAACTTCACACCCTGACGTAGATGGAACGTGTAGTTTCCGGCCTCATCGGTCTCCCACGATTCGGCCAGCCCCGGAATCTGATTGAGGTCCTGGTCCCACATGACCAGAGTGTCATAGAAGAATTCGCGGCCCTGCCAGTGCGCCAGCGAGATGGCGCCGAACGGCAGCAGATTGGGTGGCGGCGCATCGAGCGCCCAAACGACTTCACCGGTCGGTTCCGCTCCCGCCTCCGGCGACTGCGCCGAGACATTGGCAAGCTGCTTGATGGTCAAGCCGCCACCGATGGCGGCGCCGGCGGCCAGCGCGCCGCTGCCCTTGAGCATATCGCGGCGGGAAAACCGCCCACGGGCGAGATCGATCAGAAACCTCAGGTCGTTATCGCGTTCGTCCACGGTTGTCCTTTCGGCTATCGGTAATCCGGTCTCGATGACCGGCCGTCGGGTCGATTGACTCATAGATACGAGCCGGCGTTCGCTCGTGGCCCGGCGTATTGGCGCTGGGCAGACCGCTGCCCTCCTCTCTTGGAAACCATCTTCGAAAGTAATTTAGCAGTTTCTGGTAAACAGTCACCAGTCCTCGGGTGAGCCGTCATTCTACCAGCCCTGTTCGCTCTGTGGACAGGCGCTCCCAATCTGGCACCTATCCGGACGGCGAACGATTCGACCCTTCGATTTCCGACATCAACCCGGCCCGCATGGTAGCGGCGCTCCTGTCAACCTCAAGAAGCCTTTTCCAGATCGATGGGAGGGGCGAGGCTGGCGTCGTGGGACGGCATGGCGGCGAGGCATCGCGCGTATCGTTGGAGGGACCACCACGGACGCGACCGGTCGAGCCGGGCAAGGGGCGAGGGTTGCATGCGCTACGCCCTGTCTTGGAGCAGCGGTGCCACAGACCTCTGGAAAAGCGGACGGGAGCCGCGGGTGCGCGGCTCCCGTCCTCGATGAGCGGCGGTACTACTCCGCGTCGGACACGCACGCCTCGCGCAGGCCCCGGTTGTTGTCGCTGAAAGCGACATACATCCCAGTCAGCCGGCTGTTGACCGCCTGGAATTTGTACGGCTGCACCAGATAGAGATGGGCCACATCCTCGGCAATGATCTCCTGCATGCGCTGGTACATCGGCACGCGAGCAGCCTGATCCAGTTCTGCCAACGCCTGGTCGTAGAGCTCGTTGAATTCCTCATTGTTCCAGCCATCGCCGAACCAGGTCACATTCTGGGTGGTTCCCTGGCGGAAGTCGATGACGTAACCAGACGGGTCGCCGCGCATGCCACGACCGGTGGCTTGCCACTGGTACAGGCCCTTGCCGTTGTTGTCGGCAAAGGTGCCGATTTCCAGCGGGACCACCTTGGCGTCGATATTGAGCTGCTTGACCGCCTCGGAAACGATCTCGGCATTCTGCGTATACGATCGCGGCGCCGCGATCGCCTGCAGCTCGACCTCGAAGCCATCCTCGTAACCGGCATCGATCATGAGCTGCTTGGCCGCATCGACATCGTTCGCGTAGAGCTCGGCAAGCTTCTCGGGAGTCAGCGGGTACTCGCCGTATCCCGGAGGGATCGCGCCGGTCACTTCTGCCTTGCCGCCGAACACGTTCTGCCGAATCAACTCGCGGTCGACCACTTTATTGATCGCTTGGCGCACGCGGGTGTCACGCCAGGGCACATCCGCTTCGGCGGTCTGGAACTGGATCACATTCGGTGTCGAGACCAGCCCCTGAAGGATCGTGAGGCTCTCGTCGCCTTCCAGCGTCATGACCACGTCCGCGCTGAAGGTTCCACCATCGATCTCGCCCGAACGGAGCGCCGCTACGCGCGTTTGCTCCTCGGTCAGGGTCTTGAGGCTCAGCTTCTGGATGCAGGGGATTCCCTCGCCCCAGAAATCGGGGAAGGCCTCCATAATGACGACGTCGTCCTGGACATACTCGACCAGCTTCATCGGACCGGTGCCGACCGCTTCGCTGAGCGCGTTATGGTCGTCGTAGAAGTTCTCCGGCACGACCGCGGTGTACCTGCCCCAGGCCAAGTTTCCCAGCAGGGTCGGATCGACCGTCGCCGTGTTTATCTTGACCGTGTAATCGTCGATGACGTCAGCGCCAGCGATATTTGCAAGAATCCCAATCGCCACGCCTGGCTCGGGCGGCGCCACCGCCATTTCCACGGAATACTTCACATCGGCGGCGGTCATTTCTTTGCCGTTGTGGAATTTCACGCCCTGGCGCAGATGGAAGATATAACTGCCCTCCTCGTCGGTTTCCCACGATTCGGCCAGTCCCGGGATTGGGTTGAGATCTCGATCCCACATGAGCAGCGAGTCATAAAAGAACTCGCGACCGTTCCAGGCCGGGCCGGAGACAGCGCCAAAGGGGATCAGGTTCGGCGGCGGCGCGTCCAGCGCCCAGACCACCTCTCCGGACGGAGCGGCGCCGGCTTCCGGCGATTGCGCGGAAACGGAGGCGAGCTGGCGAACGGTCAATCCGCCACCAAGGGCGGCGCCGGCGGCAAGCGCGCCGCTGGCTTTGAGCGCATCGCGGCGGGAGAACCGTCCACGAGCGAGATCGATCAGAAACCTGAGGTCGTTGTCTCGTTCGTCCATGGTGTCCTTTCCCAAAACGCTGTACTGGTTCTCGGAACCAGGCAGCAGGTCGAATGACTCGTGCGTCCGAGTCGACGTTGGCACAGAGGGCGGGCGAACCGCCATCGGTTTCGCCGCCGTTTTCCGCTCTTGCACTACAAACGTCGAAAGTAATTTAGCAGTTTCTGGTAAACCGCCACCAGTCCTCGTGTGAGCCGCCATCATACCAGTCCGGTTCGCCGTGTGGACAGATGCCTGGGAAATGGCACGCATGTGGACGAGATGGTGACGTCGTGGTCGGACTCGGCCCCGCGCCGCATCTGAATCGCGGCGCTGCTCCGCGGGGGCGCCGGTCACATTTGATGGGGATGGCATCAGGAAACCGAGAATGGCTGTCGCACTACATTGGCGCCGCAATCGATCGAGGCCACAGCGTCGCCGGGCAGGGTCCCCTCCGGCACGATCATCAACCAGAAGGCTTCGCCCGATCCGTTCGCAAAGGTTTCCTGGCGTAGCTGGCGGACGCCTCCATGGAAGCTGGCGGTCAACTGGCAATTCGCTCCCGCGCTGGTGACCGCGGTTATCAGAATCTGCTGACCCGGGCGCACCCGAGCCGGAATGACCGCAATGCGCACGGCGCCTGGCAGGTCTTTTCCCTGATAGACCGCCAGATCAGGTGGGATGTCGTCCACCGGGGCGAGCGTCGCCCGCCAGCCAGGTTCGCCGGCGCAGAAGCTAACCAGATCGGTCTGGAAGGTCTCGGCAAACGCTGCCTCGAATGTCGCGCCATTGCCGATCTGCGTGAAGATATCCACCAGGGCATCGACCGATTCGCCATTGCGGGCCAGCAGATCCTGCACGGCCAGATAGGCCAGCGAGTAGATCTCGAACGGGAAGGTCTCGTCGTCGTCCACGTATTCGCAGAGCGACCCGGATACCGGATTCGCTTCCAGGCGGAACAACCCCAACTCGACGAAGTCCATCTGATCGGTGATTCCGAACTGGCTCACCGCCAGATATCCAAACGCTTCGGCCGATCCTTCGAGGAACCAGGCCGGGACCTCGGTATCGACAGTGCTGAGCCGGTCGAACTGGTAGAGATGAAAGTATTCGTGGACCAGCCCCTGCAGCCGCTCGATTGGGGAGATCGTGGGCCAGCTGTCCGAGCCAGTGTAGATCCAGATTCCAGAGCCTCTGGTGAGCCCGTATTGCGTGGAATCCAACGGATAGGCGCTGCTCAACACCGTTACCGATAGCGGGTCCTTGCTCCACGAACCCGTCATCGCCGCGACGGTTCTGCGGGCGTATTCGATTCCTTCGACCGCCAAATCCCGATCGAGGTCGGGGACGCCGGGTTGGATGCGATAGGTGGCATCGCCGTAGGAAACGACCTGCCAATCCCGATTGGCAGCGATCTCAGGGAGTGGCGCTGCTGGAGCCGCGACCTCGAACGACGACCACTTCGGCAGATATTCGGCCAGATGCGGCTCACGCACCCCGGCGATCATCAGCAGGATGAGGCCATCGCCGAGCGACCGCGCTTCGATCACTCCGGTGACGCCAACGGCCGGCCCCTCACCCAGGGTCACGTCGTACCGGTAGCAAACGACGGCGCCATTGCTCTGGAATGGACAGCTGCTTTTGTCGAGTACGGCGACATTTGCGTTGGTCGGATCCTCGCGCAGGGAATCGACGACGCTCATGGCCGCCTGCTGAGCCGTCACATCCCCGAACCGGGTGCCAGAGAACTGGACACTGCTCTGGTCATCAGAGAGCTCCAGCATGTCATACCCTGAATCGACGCCTTCGCTGGAGACGTACCAGGGCAACGGCCAGGCAATCGAATAGCCGAAGTTCGGACTGGTATAGGTCGTTTCGGCGCTCTGCGACGCCCGCGCCGGCGTCCCGGGTACGAGCAACCCGGTCACGCCGAATGTCGCAACCAGCACGAGACGAACGAGCCCAAACCACCAAACGGGCCATCGAGCCATACGTCTGCTCCCCAAGCGGTCGCATTGAATCCGCTGCGCGATGCATCTCTCCCTGGACTGGCGCACAGCATATCGAGCCGGGGCGCTTATGTCAATCCGCTGCTGCGAAGGCGTATCGGCAAAGGCGCAGTTTGGTCAAGGGACATGGAATGGCGATGTTGAGACGCCGCTAAACCCTGGACACGTGACGTTCGAACCATGAGACAGGTTTGCAATCATGCCCTAAGCGGATGTGCAAACGTTCTCAAACCGATGTGGTGGCTATTTCCATTCACGGGGGCAATGCACGAGTCTTCCATATGGCGATCGGATTTTCATCTATTCAGCGCGCGATCGAGCACGTTCCTGGTGATTTGCGAGGTGAACTCATCGACCAATAGGGAGGCCGGCCAAGTGATGGAACCGACCGAGAAGACCGAGCCGCCGGAGGGGAGGTCGTATTGCACGATCTCGGCGCCGCCTTCGTCCGGATTGAGGCCTTTCGCCAACAGCCGAGCTTCGGCCGGGGAGGAGGCGCTCATCTTGTCGGTCTCATGCCCGGAGGCGCCACCCCAGCAGCGCTCCTGCAAACCGTTCTTGCCAAAGAGATCGCCGTCCCGGAGCCCGGTGCCCTCGAAGATCCAGTGGCCGCTATCGACCGCCTTGTACGGCGCGGCGGTCATGATTCCGCTTTCAGTCGTCACCACCCCCAGCAGCTCGGCCTCGCTCTTGTACCGCCGGTGCATGCGGCTCTCGATGAGGACGCCGGTCTCAGGGTCGGTATAGCCCATATCCCCGCCCGAGGTCGGCATGTAGTTGTAGAACTTCAGCGCCGCGCCATCGTCCAGGAATTCGACCTCGCAATTCAGCCCATTCCCGCCCAGGTAGAGGAAGTTGCCGCCCTCGTTCCGCACCCAGTCCTCGATGCGGCGGTATTGCTCGCGCGACCAGTATTCCGGATGCACGCTGGCGATCGCCGCCTGGTACGCGGTCAGATCGAGCGCGCCGGTATGCAGCTGGTGATCGCTGTAGACGTCGTAGCCATAACCTTCGCGCTCCAGCCAGCCGAGCAAGCGCCATTCCGCCGGAGCCATACCGCAACCAAGTCGGCCCACGATCGGATCGGTTACCTGCGTTCCTTCGGGAATGTTGTTCCCCGGTTCCGGCCGTTCGAAGTGGACCGGCTGGTACTCCTCGTCCGGAAAGCCCCATTCGCCAAAGGTGTTTATCGCGGCATAGCGCAGCAAGTCCTGGCGGGCATTGACCGACGGCGCCGGGGGCAGACTGGTGGAATTCACGTAATTGCTTCGGCCGCCGAAGTTATTGTAGGCATTCCAGGTATTGGTCGAAAGGATGACCGCGATCGGATTCGCGGGGTTGGCCGGCGCGACCACCCAGGGGAAGGAAAAGAATTTGCCGGTGTCGGTTTTTGCTTCCAGATAGTAGAGACCCGAGCGCTCCGGCCCAGTCACGAACTGCGTCAGATGCGGATTGCCATAGCCGGTCTTGTTCCACTGAACCCCGGTCTGGACATAGTCTCCATCGGGGGTGATCTGCATAACCGCGCGCGGCCCGTGCTCATCGAACCAGCCCAGCGTCGCGACGAATTCCTTTTCCAGTCCATACCGCCAGAGCGAGAGCTTGTACGGTTCGTGCGAATGCACCCGAAATTCGGAGCGTTCACCAGTTTTGGCCCATTTTGGCCAGACATAGCCCAGAATGCAGTCCGAAAGGAGCCGGAACTGATACGGCTCGGCCAGGGGGAGGTCGAGCGTGACGCTCTTGGAGCCAAAGCCGGATTTCACGAGCGAGAACCGATACCGTCCCGGTTCGAGCCCGGCATAGACGCCGCCGCGCGGTGTCGATCGAACCACCTCGATGAGCTCGCCGTCCCGGTCGATCTCGATCGCGACCTCGGAAAGCGCGACATAGTTCTCATCGCTCACGTACCCGATCAGCACAGTGTCCTCCGCTGGGTGTTCTGGTGAATGGCCCAAAGATTGCCGCGGAGAGCTTATCGGAGTCGCGCCGGCCGCGCTGCGCGCTATCGGCTCACGAAATCCTCATGTGCCCAGGGCCCGATGCTAGGCTCGAGCCAGGGCGTCCATCACAGTAGTCACCGGGTTGTGCCGGACCCGGCTGGTCATTCTCCGGCGCCCCTTTTGCGCTCTGGAACTCATCGAAAGGGATGCCCTATGGCGTACGCATTGATGCATGCGAAGAACGACCGCTCGTCGCTCCGCACGTTCGGCGAAACCCTGGCGACGGTCTCCGCGCTCAACGCGCTCGGCGCCGGAGCTGGGATTCTGGCGGGCAGCGGCGGCGACAGCGAGTGGTACCAATCGCTGGAAAAGCCCTCGTTTCAGCCGCCGAGCTGGGTGTTCGGGCCGGTCTGGACCACGCTCTATACGATGATGGGCATTTCACTTTCGCTCCTCTGGCACGCGCGGCGCACGAGGCCAGCGGCTAATCCGGCACTGCAGCTCTTCACCATCCAGTTTTTGATGAACCTGCTGTGGAGCTTCCTCTTCTTCCGCTGGCAGCACCCGAGAAGTGCGTTCGTGGAGATTCTTGTCCTGAACGTGGTGATCGTTCTCACCATACTCGCCGCCTGGCGCGTCTCCAAGACCGCGGCACTGTTGCTGATTCCCTATCTCCTCTGGACGATGTTCGCGGCTGTGCTGAACGGCTCCATCTGGCAGTCGAATCGATAACGCGCTCCAGAATCATCCGCTCGGGAAGTCGAGCACGTTGGTGGGATAGATCCACCACTGGCTATAGGGAATCACCCGCCCAGCGACCGTATCGCCCTGAAAAAACCCGGCGCCGGCATACACGTCGCCCCTGGTCGTAACGGAGGACAGATCGAGCTGAGGGAGCACCGTCCCGTTGATCGCGACGATCGCGGTCGCGCCCTGCACCAGCAGCTCGATCACATTGGACGCCCCAGCCGTCGCATCGAAGCCGGCGGCCCCGCTGGCGATGGGCGTCCGCCCCGGTTGCTGCAAATACCAGGAACCGTCCGAGCTCACGACGAAGCGCACCCCCGATTCCGTTCCTCGATCGGCCCGGAAGCCCAACCCGACATCGAAGGGCGCGGACAGATCGGTCGGATTGGTGAAGGTCACGATCGAATAGAAATCCCCCAGGTTGACATTCGCCCCAACAAAGGCATAGACATCGCTCTCCTGGGTGAAGCTCCCCGAGAGTCCCGCGGCCAGCGCCGGATTGCCAATCGCCGCCTTACGAGACTGGTCGAACATGAGCTCGACCCCGGACGATCCCTGCACCGGCGGCAGCGTGGGGCCGGATGACGCCGATTGGGCTGGCTCGGAGTCGGCCACGTCCGTGGAGCCGGCGGGCACCACACCCGAGTTGAGATCCCACACCGCGAAGTCGGATGTCGACATCGACAGCGTGGTGGCGCTGGCGGCGCCGGTGCTGTCGATGAACGCGATCTCCGATTTCACATCGCCGAAGATCGGCGTGCCCTGCAATGGAATTACCGCATCGGCGGCGAACGAATTACCGCTCAGGATCGCGGTGCCCTGATAGACCGTCAGGCTGAGGAAGTTGGTCGCTCCAACCGTGGGATCGACCGATTCAGCCGGCATGGTTCCGGTCTGGAGCGTCTGATACGCGTCGACGGCCGGATAGTAGCCATAACCCCAGGTCACCTGGCCCCCGCCATCGCCCAGCAGGTGGACGTCGTAGCAATTCCCGTCCGCATCGACCCAAAAGCAAAAGCCCACGATGAAGATTCCATCCGCCGGAACATCAGGCGTGGCGAAATGGAGCTCGGCATAGAAATCGACCAGCTCGACGCCGGCAGACAGCAGATAGGTGCTGCCCGATTCGACAGCGAGGCTTCCTTCGAGGTCGGACACGATCGGCGCGGTCTGCAAGGAAACGGCGAACGCGTCCGCCAGCGTGCCATCCGGATCGATGGTTGGGTCCTCGATCGCGGTCGATTGTCCCGTCGTCGTTTCACTGGAGGATGGCCGCAGGGGAGCGACCGGCGTTTCCGGTCCAAGGGTGAGATTGCCGTTGTCAGTGACGGTCAGATTGTCGAACGCCACCGTCAGACCGTCGGTTTGCAGACCGTTGGCGCCCACTCCGATGGTCGGACGTCCCGTTGGATAGGTGTCATCGAAGGCACTCACCACCGGCTGCCCGTTGACGATGCCGGTAATGACATTCGTCCAGCAATCGATCCCGATCTGGTAGGTCGCATTGGCCGGCGCGATCAACGACGCGTCGACCGACTGGGCGATATTGGTGTCTCCGCTGGTGTCCCGCCGCCAGATGAGCAGGTCGCCTGTGGCTGGCAGATACCCGAAGAAATATCCCTCGCCGGCATCGGTATGGCGGCATCCCGCGATGACATATTTGTTGGTAGGTTCGCCTGCGATCGCGGCGTCGACAGTCAGGCGAGAGCTGGCCAGCTCGGGAACGGACAGCGTCGAGATGATGTCGCCCTGGTACGACGGCTGTTGCACGTTCACTACGAACTGGCCGTTTTGATAGGCAAAGGAAATAGACGGATCGAAGGTTTCAGTGCTCAGCAGCCCGGTGGCAGCCGAATCCATCGAATCGGTGTAGACCTGACCTTGCGCGTGGGTCAGAGAGATTCCCGCAAGCGGCGAAAGGACCAGAGCAAGCGCGAGGAAGAGTGCAAGCGTAATGCGGCGCATGATGTTCTCCGTTCGGTTCACCCAACGAGCCAAGCAGAGTTTTATGGTGTGTCGCCGCAGTATAGAGGTTGGGCGTGTCTGTTTGCCCTACGCTTGCGGCGCTCGACGCGACCTGCGTTCGAGCGAATGCGGAGAGGGACGATGCGGTAGGCCACAGCAGTTGCGAAGTCGAACGAGGTTCCGCGTCTACGAGAGGTAACCTCGACTTCGCCCGGGATGACGGGGAGCGGCGTGGGCGAACCCATACCGCTCCCCGATCCGAGGTTGCCGGCGTGCGGCTAGCGGCCTGGGTCGGTCGCTTCGGTCCCGAGCGGTTTGCCCGGCGCCGGAGTGGCCGCCGGCTCATCGAGCCAGTCATAGATCGGCGTCATGCCGGAGGAGAGATCCCACACCTCGA
>DASTFJ010000024.1:0-24605 GCA_035708745.1 Thermomicrobiales bacterium
CCGGTCGATCTGGAGTGGATCCTTGCCCAGCAGATACGGGGCGACGGTTTCGTGGATGTACGCCTCGACCGCGCGAGCGCCAAAAAGGTTTCACCCAGCCCGATCGGTCCCTCGTCGGTATGGATCTGGATCCAGATGACATTGGAGAACTCGTCGAGCCAGATCGTTTCGACCTTGGTGACCTTCATGCACTCCTCCACCGTTATGTTTCCAAAAGCCCGCTCAGCTCCGGCATCGTAGCGAAGGAAGCCGTCAGTCGCTGCCGCCACTGTACGCACCCCCTCTTGTCATTTCGATCGAAGTCGAAAAACGACAAGGGAGGGGCCGGTTGGTCATTCGTCCTCTGTGCCAAAGGTGAGGATGGTCTGATGGCGGTACTCCGCGCCGGGGCGGAGGACCGGGGAGGGAAACGACGGCTCGTTGGGGGAGTTCGGAAAGAACTGGGTTTCCAGCGCGAGACCGTCCGACTGGCGATACGCGCGGCCGGAGGGACCGTAGAGCGCCCCATTCAGGAAGTTGCCGGCGTAGAATTGAATACCGGGTTTGGTGGTTTGGATGGTGAGGGTGCGGCCGGAGCCGGGATGCGCGAGCACGGCGGCTTGCTTCAGCCCGTCGCCATCGAGCACGAAGTTGTGATCGAACCCGGTGGCGAGCCGGATTTGCTCGTCGTCGGAGCGGAGTCCCTGGCCGATCAGCTTACCGAAGC
The DNA here is from genome assembly GCA_035708745.1 of Thermomicrobiales bacterium. Taxonomy (GTDB): domain Bacteria; phylum Chloroflexota; class Chloroflexia; order Thermomicrobiales; family UBA6265; genus JAMLHN01. The sequence goes on from DASTFJ010000024.1 coordinate 707, forward strand.
GGAAGTCGAAGGGCGTCCCGGCCACGGGGCGGATCTCGCCGGTTGGGATAAGCGCGGCATCGACCGGGGTAAATGCGCTGGCATCGATCTGCAGGCGATGGGTTTCGATGGTGCCGTTCCCCTCGCCCGCCAGATTGAAATAGGAATGGTTGGTGAGATTGACGACCGTTGGCTTCTCGGTGGTCGCGCGATAGTCGATCGTGAGGTCATCTTGCTCGCTGAGCTCGTAGGTGACAGTGACATCGAGCGCGCCGGGAAAGCCTTCCTCGCCGTCGGGACTGACGCGATGAAATGCCACCCCGGTGCGGCCATCCTCCAGTAGATCGGCGTCCCACACGAAGCGGTTGAAACCCTGCATGCCGCCATGGAGCGTGTTGGCGCGCTCATTGGTGGCGAGCTGGTAGCGCTCGCCATCGAGCTCGAACTGGCCGGCAGCTATCCGGTTGGCGAAGCGGCCGGCAATGCAACCGAAAAAGGGAAGGTTGGTCAGATAGTCGTCCAGCCGGTTGAAACCGAGCGCGACATTGGCAAAGGCCCCGTCACGATCCGGCGCGTCGATCGACTGGATGATGCAACCCAGGGAAAGCAGCGCGACAGTCACCCCGGACTGGTTGGTCAGGACAAAGCGCTCGACGGTCTCGCCGTCCGAGGTGGCGCCGAATTCGTGTCGCTCGATACCGGGAGTGGCCATGGTCGACGAAGTACCTCCTCGTTCCTGGTGGAGGCGGGCGGGTCAGTCGCTCCCGCCGGACGCCTGGGCAGCATCATACGACCGGCTGGCCGCCCGCCGCTGCATCACCTGGCGGCGGACCGCGAGGCGGTCATATTGAGCCGTTGCGTCGTCGAGACGCTCCCGCTCGCGAGCAAGCCGCTGGCGGGTGCGGAGCGCGAGATCGTCGAGGGCGGGCTCGCCCCGTTCCGCAGACCGCCAAAGCGAATACGTATCGGTCGTGGTGAGCGTTTCCATGCGCATGACCAGCGCCCGGATTTCACGGTCGAGGCGCGCGATCTCGTGCCTGGTCCAGGCCAACCGCTGGCGGCAGAGCTCTTCCGAAGAAAGCGGCGCATCGAGCTGCACTTCGAGAAAGATCGATTGCAGCGTCGCCAGATCGCGATCGCGGTAGGCGACATTGACCCGCAACATGAGCTCGGTGCGGCGCTCGCGTTCGGCCGCGCTGCGAGCGAGATCGGGATGATGCCGCTTGGCAAGCTCGCGGTAGAGCCGTAGCACCTCGGCTTCGGTTTCGATCGAGCTCATGGGACGGGTTGGCAGATTGCCGCGACCGCGCCCATTACCGTTATTTGGATTGATGAATTCGCCGTTGAGCTCGGCCTCGGCCTGGGCCATCTCTTCGGCAACATCGCGTTCGACATCGGCCGGCGTGGCGAGTGGATCGGCCCGCAGCCGCGCGATTCGCATCCGCATCTCTTCGAGCTCGTGGCGAATGTGACGGATCTCGTCCTTGACATCGCCGATGCGCGCCTTGACATCGGCGGCGAAGCGAGTAAGGGCAATCTCGAGCGCATCGCGCTCGGTTTCGAGATGTTCGAATTCACTTCGGCGGGATTCGAGTTCGACTTGGAGACGGGCCAGCTCGAGCTCGTCGGAGGTTGGGGCGCGAAAAAGTTCTGAGGTCACGTTGTTCCTGGTTTCGGTGCCTATCGGCCGGCTTCCAGCACGCCGGGCGACTGAGCAGTATCCCACACCAGGATGGCTCCGGGCACTATTTCCGGGTATGACGATGGGGTGATTTAAGGCAAAAGGCAAGGAGCGTGTCGAAGTGGCCCATCTCCGGCTCTACCCACCATTGTCTGGCGCCCATTGCCTTTTGCCTGTTGTTCCTACCACCCTCGGAGTTTCTGCAGCACAACGCGGATCGCCACACTGAAATCGTTCGAGAACGACTCGTCGGTCATCCCGAGCGCGAGAATGCCGTCGTGATACTTGGCGAGATAGGCATGGTGGTCGGCAACGGCTTTGCTCGACTGGTCGATCACCGCGGCTCCCTCGAAAATCACCACCCGATCGCCGTTTTCCTCGGTATCGAAATTGAGCGCGACCGCAGCGTTACTGTCGATGTTGCGCAGCTTGGGCTTGTTGGGTTGGCTATAGATGAGCACGGTGCCGTCGTCTTCGTAGAGAAACCAGACCGGGCTGGGGAAGGGGCGGCCGTCGCCATCGACCGTCGTGAGCCAGGCGACATAGCCGGTCTCGAGCAGGTGCTTGGCGCGCTTGCCCAGGTCGGTCGAAGTATCGAGGGTGAACGTCATGATAGTGGTGGCTCCTCCAAGGACTGCAAGGGCAGCGACGCCCTTCGCGGCGATCGTCGCAACAACGAAACGGCGCCGCGCCAAACTGACGCGGCGCCTTCAGTGCATTGTAGCTAGAGTCGCGCGAGCCAGCCGCGCTCGGGCTGCATCAGGCCGATGACGCCGCCGGCCGGATCGGCAATCCAGGCGGTCCGCCCAACGCCGGGAACGGTCGTGGCGGCATGGATCACCTCACCGCCCAGCTCGAGCGCCCTGGCGATCGTGGCATCGATATCGTCCGTGGCGACGCTCATGATCCAGGCCGAGTTCGCCGGCGGTTCGGCTGGCTGGAACAATCCGGCGACCGGCGCGCCATCGACCTTGGCGACGGTGTAGCTCAATGGGTCGGGACTCATCGGAATCAGCTCCCACCCGGCAATCTCGCGATAAAACGCGGCGGCCGTCGCCAGATCGTTGGTGATCAGCTCATTCCAGATGATGTGCCCCGCTCCCCGATCGTACCCCGTCGAAGTGGCGCGGTACTCCGGCGCGATCTCGTAGAGATAGAACGGCGCTCCGGTCGGGTCGTCGAGCACCGCGAACTTCCCGACTGACGGAATCTCCATTTGCTCGACGTGGACGTCAGCTCCCAGCTCGCGCGCCCGGGCGACATGTTCTTCGATTCCGGTCACCTGGATGTAGCCCATCCAGTGACTCCGGCCCGATTCAGTTTTGAACGGCAGACTTCCACCCATCCCCTGACCGTCGAAGGTCACCATGCGATAGCCGTCATTGGGGCGTGGCTCGGAGCTGAAGTCCCATCCGAACAGCTCGCTGTAAAACGGATTGGTGCGGGCCTCATCGACCGCCATCAGGTCGTACCAGGCGAAGAGCCCGTCCCCGGCTTGCCGCTGCATCGTGGACGGCATGCGTTAGCTGGCCGCCGGCTCGGATGGCTGCAAGATGCCGAAGATCGCGCCGGTCGGATCGGCCAGCCAAGCGATCGTGCCGATCGGCGGGAGCGGCATGGGCGGCGCGATCACCCTGCCACCGGACTGCATGGCGAGCTGGACCGTTTCCATCGCGTCCTTCACTTCGACATAGAAGATCCAGGTATCGGGCGCATCCGGCTTTGGCTTCGCCATGATATCGGCGAACATTTCGCCGTTCTGCTCGAAGATGGGGGCCTTCAGCTCGCCCATGTCCGCCTGTTTCGAATCGAATCCGAAAAGCGAGGAATAGAACGCAATCGAGGCATCGGGATCGCCGGTCATCAGCTGATGCCAAACGATGTCCCCAGGGCCCTGACCGCGATCCGGCGCCGTCCCGCCGTCGGCATAGGAGAGTGCGCTAAAGGTCGCGCCCTGCGGGTCGGTGAGGAGGGCAAATCGGCCAGTGCCGGGAATATCCGCCGGTTCCATGATGACGGTCGCGCCCAATTCGGACGCTTTGGCCGTCACTTTGTCGACATCGTTGGTGCCAAGCGAGACCAGCCAGAACGCCGGCTGGCCGGCTTCGTCCGGACCCTGTTGATGGGACCCGCCGAACATCTGGCCGTTATCGGCGCGGTTGAGCAGGTGGTAGGTATAGTCTGGACCCATTTCGACCGGGGTCGACGTCCACCCGAAGAGCGCGTTGTAGAACGCTTCGGCTTTGGCGCGATCCGGGGTATGCAGCTCATCCCAGGCAATCGCGGCAGGTGCGTTGGTGCTCATTGTTCCTCCCTTTGGTTTCCAAGGCATAACGCCATCGAAGGCGGGGCGGACCCCATGCTAGAACGCATGTTCGCCGGTGTCAAGAGGGTCCGCGTCGAAAAAACTTCCCTCTCTTTTGTAGTCGTTCGACAAGAGCGCAGATCGACCGCAGAGCGGGCAAACGATGCAATTGGCATGGCAAGGACCGGCGGGTGGGCCGGTCCTTGCACGGGTTGGGGAGGGTGGAAGTGGACTAATCAGCGGGCGCGGCGACCGGCTCGGCAGCCTGGCGCATCGCCGCGAGAATCACCCCGGCCGGCTGCGCGCCATTGAGCGCGAGCTTGCCGTCGAAGATGAAGAAGGGTACCCCGGTCACGCCCTGCTGGGAGACCTGCCGGGCGATGCTGCGCACCTCGACCGCGCCCTCTCCGGCCAGCAGGCGCTGGCGGACGGATTCACGGTCGAGACCGTTCGCTTCGGCGAGGTCGAGCAACGTATCGAGATCCGTGATGTCCTTCCCGTGCAGGAAATAGGCGTCGTAGATATCAGTCGAAAGCTTGCTCTTTGCCGCATCCGGAGCGATGAAAATCAGTTGATGGGCCAGCGTGGTATTCGGCGCTTTGCTGAGCAGATCCCAGCGAAATTCGAGACCGGAACGAGAACCAGCCTGAGAAACTTGCTCGAACATGGCGTCGAGCGACACCCCCGGCATTTTCTGGGAAAGATGCTCGCGAAAGTCGGCGCCTTCGGCTGGCAAAGCGGGATTGAGAAAGAAGGGCAGCAACGTCAAATCGATGGGCGCGCCGCTCCACTGGGCAATGGCGGCATCGAGATTGGCTTTGCCGATGCGGCACCAGGGGCAGGCGAAGTCGGCGATCATCGTCACCGGCAGGGTTTCGTTTCCCAGAATGGGATCGGTCATTGCGATACGGTCTCCTTGCTGCCTATCCATGCAGCTGCTTACGAATAGTAACCTAATGGCAGGATAAGTTCCAGCCGAGTGACGAACATCGGCGCAGCTCGACGCCCCGGCAACGCAGGAAGCATTTTTTTTGCAGCCTGAGTTTTGCAAAGCTTTCCCCAGATTTTTGCTCGGATGCATAGGTTTTATGGAAATTCACGACTTGGGCAGGTAGAGCGCCGATCCACTGTGGCGGAAACGAGATTCGGTCACAATGACGTGCATGCGAACGCGCGGCCGAACGCGGCCCACACACCATGCAGGAGGGATGCAATGACGGATTTCTCGAAGAGCTGGCTCGATCTTCCCGCCCCGCCCCCGGTGACGGGGATGTACGAGTTGGTGCTGGAGGTGGCCGATCTGGCAGCGTCCGAGCAGTTCTACACCGAAGCCATCGGGTTGCCAGTCGCAACTCGTTGGGGCGATGAGCGGCCGGCCACCTGGATGACGCTGGGCAGCGAGGGATTCCTCGGACTCTGGCCGGTTGCCTCGGGCGGAGCAGTCGCGATCCACAACGGCCGCGGTGGCGCGCATGTGCATTTCGCGGTCCGCATCCCCTTGGGCACGATCGACCAGGCGCAGGCCCGGCTGGAAGAGCTGGGGCACGAAGTCGAGCGGGTGGATTTCGGCAATGGCAATATCGCGATCTACCTGGACGATCCGGATGGCAATGTGGTGGAGCTGACCGAGATCACCCTGCTCTGGGACGGAAGCGCCGCAGCGGGTAGGTCCAGCAGATCGCATGCGGAAGCGGGCGATTTCGATGAGCCGGAGGACGGCGACGATTCGGAGTGAGGCGCGGCAAGGGCGCACGACGCTGTTCGGCGGTGGGGCTGTTGCGGGACGACGAGAGGCCCCATTTCGACTTCGCTGTGGGCTGGCCCCCACTACTTCGGTCGGGATGACGGAAGGGGCCGAGATAACGATAGCTTTGCGTTTCGCTTGCAGGCTTGGTCGCGGGCGACGAGAGGTCCCTCCACTTCGGTCGGGACGACGATAGGCGCTTGACGGGGCGCGAAACGGCTCTATCATGCCGGAAGCGGACAATCACTACCCGCCGCACCCACGCCAGCGCGTGAGGAGGAAGACGTCATGATCGTCGTTCGCACAGAGCTGCAGGCCAACTTCGGGTACGGAAGCGTTCTTTCCGGCATGATTGCCGAGGCGATCGAATCGCTGACCGGCTATGAGGAGCTGAAGGGAATTCGCTGGCGGGTCCTGAGCGGGTTGACCGGCAATTTCGATATGGTCACCCTCGAAGTAGAGGCTCAGAGCCTGCAAGCCTGGGACAAGTTGCGCCTGATCGTCTTTTCCGTACCCGGGTTCGTCGAGGCCATGAACGCCGCCCAGGAAATCACGGTCTCGGGTACCCAGCAATTCCTCACCATCGAAGCCAGCGACCTGGATTACGACTAACCGCCTGACCTCGGAACCTCCGGCTCACGCCGTGGGCTGAGCATGAGCGAGCGGACGTGCATGGAATCCAGGTCGACCGCGCGAATGCAGTGGTTGTGCGTGTCCGCGACAAAGAGCGTGCGGCCGCGCAGGGCAAGGCCGGACGGCTCGCGGAATTCGGCATCGAGTGCGTCACCGTCGATCCTCCCCTGCTCGCCGGTGCCGGCAATGGTGACGACGTCACGGCGGACGGGATCGACTCGCTTGATCTTGTTGTTGAAGGTGTCGGCCAAATAGAGCACCGGTTTTCCGTCTTCTTCGGTAGCGGCGATACCCTGCGGATGCTGCAAGCGCACGCTATCGCCGATGGCGTCGAGATCACCGAAATGGAAAAGCCCCCGGCCAACGATGCGACGCACCCGCTCCGTTTCGAAATCGAGCGCACGGACAGCTGAGGATTCGGCGTCCGCGACATAGACGGTGCGGCCAAGCGCGCTCACACCGGAAGGTTGGGCGAAGGTGGCTTGCAAAAAGAGGTCGTCGTGGATCGATTCGACTCCAGTGCCGGCGACGAGCTCCAGGCGATCGGCTCGCGGATCGAACGCCCAAATCTGATGTGTACCGGCCATGGCGATCAGATAGCGATCTGCGAACCAGATGATATCCGACGGCGACGCAAGGGCGATCTCGCGAGCGGGACCGTTTCCCATGGGGAAGCCGCGCTCGCCGGTGCCGGCGATGGTTTCGACGGTTTTGGCTTGCAGGTCGATGCGGCGCAGCAGGTGATTGCCGGTGTCGGCCACGACGAGGGAGCGGCCGTCGGGAGCGTAGGACAGCCCCTGGGGTGCGCGGAAGGTGGCGGATTCGAACGATCCGTCGTCCGAACCGGGTTCGCCGGAGCCAATGATGGTCTGGGATTCGCCAGCCAAGCTCGCTATCAAGATGCGGTGGTGGCCGGTGTCGGAGATGGTGAGATGGGAGTGAGTGGGGTCCAGGGTCAGCTTGGTGGGGAAGCGGAGGATGTGGGGCGGATCAGGGAAAGGGTTTCCCGCTCCCGGAAGACGAGAGAGATCCATCGCTTCGCTCAGGATGACAGGCGATGGGGAGAGGGGAGAACGAAGGAGCTGGGTGATAAAGGCGTGGACGCGATCGTAGTCGAATTCGCCGGCGTGTTTGGCGACGACCTGGCTCTGTTGGTCGAGGAAGACGAGCGTGGGCCACGCATCGACCGCGAACGCTTGCCAGATGGCATAGTCGGGATCGGAGACAACCGGGTGCTCGATCCCGAGACGCTGGACCGCGAGGGCGAGACGGTCCGGGTCCTTTTCAGCGGCGAACTTGGGCGTATGGACTCCGATGATCTGCAACCGGTCCGGAAAGGCCTCATGCAACCGGTGCAGGTTGGGCAGGATATGAATGCAATTGATGCAACCGGAGGTCCAGAAATCGAGCAGCACGACCTTGCCGCGCAGCTCCGCGAGGCGAATAGGCGAGCTGCCGATCCAATCGAGGCCGGGCAGGAATTCCGGCGCGCGGACCGTGCCGGCATACGGAGCAGGATCGCGTTCCAACTTAGCGCCTCCAGGTAGCCAGGGCAGCGTACAATTCCCACCAGTGTGCGGCCAGCTTCGGCAAACGATGCGGCGCATGCGTCACATCAGTTTATCCCCGGGATTTCCAATGGCAGCGCAAACTGGCAGATTTCGTTCGTTTCTGGATGGTCTCGTCGAACCGCAACCGGTCGACGAGACGTTGCGTACGAGCTTGAGCCGGATTCCGGCCATTCCCGATTCGACCGCGGCCGGCACAGCCCAACCGGCCGCGAAGATTCCCTGGCGCCGGCAAATCGACAACTACATCGCGCTGACCAAGCCCGGCATTCTGACCTTACTGCTGGCGACTGAGCTGGCGGCGATGATGGTGGCGGCCGAGGGATTGCCGAGCTTCCGTATCGTCATCGCGGCCATGCTGGGCGGGTTGTTCTCGGCCGGCGGCGCAAATGCGCTCAATTGCTATATCGACCGCGATATCGACAAGAAGATGGCGCGCACCCAGCACCGCGCGACCGCCTCCGGCGAGATCTCGCCCCGCAATGCCTTGATCTACGGGCTGACGCTGACCGTGCTGGCCGTGCTGATCCTTGGCGTGGGCGCCAACTGGTTCGCGGCCGGACTGGCGGCGCTGGGCAGCTTCTACTATGTCGTCGTCTATTCCTACTATCTGAAGCGGCGCTCGGAGCAGAATATCGTCATCGGGGGAACCGCGGGGGCAATTCCGCCACTGGTTGGCTGGGCGGCGGTGACCGGATCGCTGGCAATCGCGCCGGTGCTGATGTTCGCCATCATCTACTACTGGACGCCGCCCCATTTCTGGGCGCTGGCGTTGCTGAAGCAGGGCGAATATGACCGGGCGGGTGTCCCGATGCTGCCGCTGGTGGCCGGCGAGGAAGAAACCCGCAAGCAGGTGCTGCTCTACACCGTGCTGCTCGCCTCGGTCGCGTTGCTGATCACCCCGTTCGGTCTGGGCGAAATTTATCTGGTCGCCGCGGTCGTGTTGAACGCCATTTTCCTTGGGCTGGCCGTCGCGCTTTATCGCAAGGGAAGCAAGAAGCTCGCCCGGCAGACCTTCTTCTATTCGATCTGGTATCTGGCGCTGCTCTTCGCGGCGATGGTGCTCGACCGGATGGTGTTGGGCGGATAGCCACGCACGATGACGCGCCGGCATGTGGGAAAGCGGCTACCAGCGCGTCGTGCTTCGCATGAAACGATTGGAAGATCAAGCGTCGTCGCGGATGTGACCACGCACGAGCTCGACCAATTGTGGCGTTACCTCGAGTCCGTGGGCTTCGACGGCATGCTGCGCGGCTTGCCCGAGCAGCTCGTCCTCGCTCTCTGCGGTAAAGGTCGCCGCGCATCCCTCCATGATCTCGCCGCAGGCAAGTGTTTTCGTCATCGACATCCTCTCCTGAACTATTGTTCGATCTCCATGAGGTCGCGAATCTGATCGTCACTGAGCTCCAGATCGTGCGCATCGAGCGCATGCCGGCGGACCAGTAAGATCAATACCGATTCGTCTTCCTCCTGGAACTGCATACCGCAGGAACAGCGAACGATCTTTCGCATGGTTGGCGCCTCCCATCGACACATTCGGCCGATTGTGTCGATCCTAGCGGAGCGATCTTGCAACGAGCTTGCAGAAGGATTGCAATCGGATGGTACGCCGCGAGACGGATGACATACCCCGGCTGAATGTATCCATCTGCGGCAAGCTTGCCATCGAAGCAGGGACCGTCGTCGTGCTGGAACGCGACTTTCCTGCCCGGCAGGGGCGCCGTCTGTGGAGCTATCTGGTGCTCGAACGACGGCGAATCGCCAGTCGTGACGAACTGGGCGAGGCCATATGGGGGGACGAGCCTCCCGACGAATGGGACACCGCCCTGAGCGCCATTGCCAGCCGCCTGCGCTCCACGCTCAAGCCAGTGCCCGGCATCGAGGTAGTCAACGACTCCGGTGGCTACCGCCTCCGTCTGCCGTCCCATGTCTTCATCGATTTCGAGCGTGCGCGGTACGGGCTGCATCTGGCCGAAACCGCATTGGCGCAGGGAGATGCGCGGGCAGCCTTGTCCGAGGCGCGCGTTGCGCTGGAAATTGCCGCGCGCGGATTCTTGCCGGGTGAGGGGCTTCCCTGGGTCGAGCTCAGGCGGCGCCAGCTCCGCGACACCCAGATCCATGCGGGCGAATGCCTGGCCGAAGCAGAGTTGCGACGCAATCAGCCGTTGCGCGCCGAACGCGAAGCTGAGGAGCTCCTGATCGTCGATCCGCTCAACGAGGCGGCCTACCGAATCCGAATGCGGGCTGCGGTCGCTATGGGCAACCGCGCAGGTCTCCTACGCGCAATCACCCAATGCCGCACGGTTCTCGCATCTCATGCCGGTATGACGCCATCGGCCGAAACCGAGCAGCTCTTTCAGGACCTGGGACGAGACGTATGACTCGGCCATGCGTGCGATTGCACTACTATTGAGAACGGCGCTCCGCCGGCCGTACGGGCCGTTGTGTTGCATGCGCGCCAACGAGCTGATTCTGAATGGAAGCGGATTTCATAGCCAAGATCGCCAGCATCGTGCTGATCGATCTTGTTCTTTCGGGCGACAACGCGGTGGTCATCGGTATGGCCGCCCGGCGATTGCCGGCCGAAGAACGCAGACGCGCGATCGTTTTCGGTGGTGTCGGCGCTGTCGTGTTGCGGGTCACCTTCACGATCCTGGCGGCGCTGCTCCTGGACATTCCATTGCTCCGCGCGATCGGTGGGGTGCTGCTGCTCTGGATTGCCTACAAGCTGGTGCGGCCGCATGAGGATGCGCACAACGTCTCCGCGGCGGCATCGATGTCCCAGGCGGTCAAAACGATCATTCTGGCCGATTTCGTGATGAGTCTGGACAACATTCTGGCCGTCGGCGGGGCATCGGAAGGGCATCTGGGACTGCTGATCTTCGGGCTGCTCTTTTCCATTCCGATCCTGATGCTGGGCAGCGAGCTGGTAGCGCGGGTGCTCGGACGCCTGCCGATCCTGCTCTATGTGGGTGTCGTGGTGTTGATCGTGACTGCGACCCGCATGATCCTGCACGACGACAAGGTGAAAGAGCTGTATCACGCCAATCATCTCGAAACGGCGATTGTGGCGGCAATCTTCTCGGCAGTGATCATCGGCCTCGGCTGGCGCGCGGGGCATCAGCTACCGCCTCCTCCCCCACCCACGGCGGAATCCGCGGCGTAACGGCAGCACGCAGCACGCAGCACGCAGAATCGTGTCGTTAGCGCCTCCCCCATCCGTCATCCCGAGCTTGTCGAGGGACCTCTCGTTCACTCGCAACCCTGGTCGTGCTTGGAATCAGCTTCAACGACAGCACGAGTCGAAATAACGCGCCACTAGGCGGGCGGCGCGGGGCAACAAGAGATCCCTCGACAAGCTCGGGATGACGGTTCGGAGAGACCGCTCGCCTGTTACCTTAGATCAGCTCATGCTCCAACGCTTTGCGGACCGCCATCGCGCGGTTACGCGCATCGAGCTTCTGCAGGACGTGATAGACATGCGTTCGGGCGGTTCCATAGCTGATGAAGAGGGTATCGCCGATCTGGCGGTCGGACATCCCTTGCACCATCAACGCCAACACTTCCTGCTCACGTCGCGACAAGGCGAAATCAGTGGGCGCCGCTTCTTGCCGCGGCCGGTCGACCGGGATCGCGTCCTTACCGGACGCGAGGGAGTCGGCGATTTCCACGGCGCGATCGACCACTTGAGCGAGGGTCAGGTTGGCCGCACGCTCGGCCAGCCGGTGCAGATCGTCCAGCTGGAGTCCGGTCTTGAGGCGCGCGCGGTCGGCATCGGAGAGCCAGGTGCCCTCACGCGGCAAGACGCTGGCGCTGGTCATCAGCAGCTCGGCGCTGGCCAGCAGCTCGAGCGCTTCCGCGATCCAGCCACGCGCCAGCGTCCCCGCCAGCAAGCCGGAAAGCGACTCGAAGACCGCCCAGTGATTGGCCGCGGCGAGGGCCAGCGGAAGCGCCTGGCGATGCGCTCGCGCCACGGCGGGAATATCTCCCCGTTGCTGGGACAGATCGGCTTGCAGCTGCAGCGTCCAGACGACCCCGCGCATGAGCGACTGTTGCGATTGCTGCTCCAGCGCGATGGCGAGCTCCCGCTCGGCATCCTCGAGCCGCCCCTGCCGCATCGCGGCGATACCGAGCAGATCGTGCGCGCCGGCAGCCGCGCTGGGATTGTCGTCGCCAAAGCGGAGGGTTTCCTGCGCCAGCTCGATCATGCGCTGGTAGTCGCTCTCATACCAGGCCGATTGCGACAACCAGTGCAGGGTGATCCCCTGTTTTGCCCGGTCGTCGAGCGTTTGCGCCAGCTCGAGCGCCCGCTGGTATCGCGCGGTGGCCAGCGGCGCATCGCCCTGCGCCCAGGCCACCATGCCCGCGCTGTAGTAGAAGCGCCATTCATCGACCGGGTCCAGCGATGCAGTGGACAGTAGCGGCATGATGCGCTCGATCCAGCGACGTCCTTCGCTGGTTTGCCCGTCGAACGCCCAGACGACCCAGAGATTCCCGGCGATGCGCGCCGCCTGCTCGATATTTCCCCGCTCCAGCAACCAGCCGAGCGCCGCACGGATGTTGTCCAGATCGAGCCGCATGCGGCCGAAGACGAGATGCTCCCGATCGGAGAGCGCCAACGGCTCGTAGTGGCTCGTGAGCTGGTCGACCCAGTTCGCATGCAGATCGCGCATGGCCGCGCGCTCTCCGGCGAGCTCCATTTCGCGGTTGACGAACTCGCGCACCGTGGCAAACAAGAGAAAACGCGGGTTGCCGTCCCCGGCATCGACCGTATCGAGGATGCTGGCATCCACCAGGCGCTCGATCAGCTCGATCGTGGCTCCTCCGCTCCCAATGTTGGCCGCGGTTGCCACGGTCTCGATTCCATCCAGCGGAATGGTGCCCGCGAAGGCGCCCATCGCCCGCAGCAAAGCGCGCTGATCGTCGGGCAGCAGGCGGTAGCTCCAGTCGATCGCGTCGCGCATCGAGCGATGCCGCTCCGGGGCATCGGTGGGCCCGGCGGTCAGCAGGCGCAACGGTTGCGAAAGCCGGGCGAGGAGCGCCTGGGGCGCCATGATGCGCGTGCGGGCGGCGGCCAGCTCGAGCGCAAGGGGAATCCCGGAGAGCTCGGCGCAGATCGCCTCGATCGCGCGCAGATCGGCCGGGCTGGGTTCATAGCCGGGGCGAATCGCCTCGCTGCGTTGGAGAAAGAGCCGGGCGGCCTCGCTGGTCTCCGCGCCATCGGTCGAACCGGCCAGATCGAGCGGTCCGATCTGCACGAGATATTCCCGCGCCAGATTGAGCGGTGCGCGGCTGGTCGTCAGCACATTCGGGCCGGTCACCTGGCCAAGCACCTGGGAAAGGATGACGGCGCCATCGAGCAGATGCTCGAAGTTATCGATGACGAGCAGCACATCGCGGCCATCGAGCGCCTGCACGAGCTGATCCCGCAGCGCGTCCTCGCTCCGCTCCCGCAGTTCGAGCGCCTGGGCGATGCGCGGCAAAATCAGCGACGGTTCGGTGATGCCGGCCAGCTCGATGAACCAGCGGCCATCCACGAACCCCGGCGCAGTCAACGCGGCGTGCAATGCGAGCCGCGTTTTACCGACGCCACCGGGACCGGTCAGCGTGACCAGTCGCACATCGGGACGCGCCAACAGCGCGAGAATTTCCGCAGTCTCGGCGGTGCGTCCCACAAGCGAGGATTGGGGCCGTGGAAGCCGTTTGATGGTGGCGTGATCGATCGACATGATGGCCCCGAGCACGTGATGCGCCAGCGTATTGCCGGGAGTGTATCCGCAGCCCTGAGCCCTGCGACGATCGCAGGGCATGGACTCCGCGCCATGCCTGAGCCGATCGAAGCGGAGGGCTTCTCTGCCCTCTCGTATCGCTCCCTGGGTTCTGGACGAGATCGGACATCTGGGTGAGATGTGTGCCATGCGTCCAAGTGGCGCCAGCGCTGACCGCCGGCGCCCCCACGATCGATTAGGCGGATTTCGTCGTGGTGCGGTACGGATAGCGAACCGGCGAAACGGCTCCAAACATTGCTCGAAACCAGGATGAATCCGTTTCGAACCGACCCGCGTAGATGTGTATGAGAGCGTCACCCCAAAATCGATGCTCTCTCCCAAGCCCAGTGAAGCGCCGCACACGCTTCACCCCTCCCCTTCCCGCATTGACCCGGTCGAAAGACCGGGTCAATGTATTTCCCCAGCAAATGTCCCAGCGTATCAGGCGGAAGCGGCAAGATTCTCGCGGACGATTTTGGTGGCTTCCACCAGGTTGGCCAGCGACTCGGCGACTTCACGCTCGCCACGCGTTTTCAGTCCACAATCCGGATTGATCCAGACATGCTCGGGTCCGAGGTAATCGACGGTGGCGCTGATGACCTCGACGAACTCATCCACGGCCGGCACATTCGGAGAATGGACATCGTAGACGCCCGGGCCCACGCCCTTCTGGTAATCGAAGTCCCGGAAGACCGAGAGCATTTCGAGAGCCGAGCGAGCGTTTTCGATCGAGAGGACATCGGCATCGAGGGCGTCGATTGCATCGATGACATCGCCGAACGCCGAGTAGCACATGTGGGTATGGATCTGAATTTCGGCCGGGGCGTTCGAGGATGCCAGCCGGAAGGCAGCTGTGGCCCAATCGAGGTAGGCGCCCCACTTCGAACGGTCGAGCGGCAGTCCCTCGCGCAGGGCGGGCTCGTCGATCTGGATGACCGTGAGGCCAGCGTCGATCAGGTCCTGCACCTCGTCGCGGATCGCGAGCGCGATTTGCTCGGCGGTGGCGGAGCGCGGTTGATCATCCCGCACGAACGACCAGTTGAGCATAGTGACCGGACCGGTGAGCATTCCCTTGACCGGGCGTTTGGTGAGGGATTGCGCGTATTTCGACCAACGAACCGACATCGCGGCTGAGCGAGAGACATCGGCAAAGATGATCGGCGGACGGACGCAGCGTGTGCCATAGGACTGCACCCAGCCCTGCTCCGTGACCGCAAAGCCGTTCAACAGCTCGGCGAAGTACTGCACCATGTCATTGCGCTCTGGCTCGCCATGGACCAGCACATCGAGTCCGATCCGCTCCTGGAAACGAATGGTGTCCTGGATCGATTGCGCAATAGTGGCGTCGTATTCCTCCTGCGTGATCTCGCCCCTATCGAGCGCACGGCGCGCCTTGCGCAGATCGGTGGTCTGCGGGAAGGAGCCGATGGTCGTGGTCGGCAACGGTGGCAGCTCGAACGCCGGCGCCTGGATCCTGGCGCGCTCGGAGGCGGCCACAGCGCGGCGACGCTCTACATCCCGCAGGGCAGCGACCCGCTGCTGCACTGCCGGATCGGTCCGCAACGAGGAGGTAGCTCGCCGCTGCAGGATCTCCCGATTCTGGACGATAGCGGACGACTGGTCCTCCCCATTCACCGCCAACGTGAGCAGCGTGAGCTCTGCCAGCTTTTGCTCAGCGAATGCGAGCCAGCTGAGCAACTCGGGATCGAGATGGGTTTCCCGGCCGGCATCGTAGGGCACATGCTGGAGCGAGCATGCGGTGGTGACGAGCAGGTTATCGCGGCCCACATGAGCGGCGAGATTGCGAAGATCGGCCAGCGCATCGGCCAGGTCGGCGATCCAGACATTGCGTCCATCGACGACCCCGGCGCCGAGAACCTTGCCATCGGGCCACGGAGTCTCCAGCAGGAGATCGATCAGACCGGTTCCCCGGGTGAGATCGAAGCCCAGGCCGGAAACCGGCAAGCCGAGCAGGACCGGCAGATGGACGCCCGGATCGCCATAGGAAACATGCACGAGCAACTTGGCAGCGCCGGCCGCCGCGCCAAGCGCCGCGTACGCCTCGCTCAGCGCCGCCGAAACCGCCTCGTCCTGATCGCGCACGAGCACCGGCTCATGCAGCTCGATCCAGGTTGCTCCGGCCGTGGCGAGCCGCGCGATGATCTCACGGTAGACCGGCAAGATGCGCGGCAGCAACTCCAGCGGATCTTGCCCATTTTGCATTTCGGCCAGGCGCAGATAGGTCACCGGGCCGATCAGGATGACTTTCCCCTCCAAACCAAGCGCTTGCGCTTCGACGAGCTCGGCAAATGGCTTATCGGAGCCGATCTGGAACGTCTGATCTGCAGACAGCTCGGGCACCAGGTAGTGATAGTTCGTATCGAACCATTTGGTCATATCGAGCGCGGCCACACCGCTGGTCTTGCGCTCGCCGCGCGCCATGCGGAAGTAGGTATCCAGATCGACCGGGCCGCTTCCGAAGCGCTCGGGAATCGCGCCGAGCAGCACGGTCATATCGAGCATCTGGTCGTAGAACGAAAAATCATTCACCGCGACCAGATCGATACCCGCGTCTCGTTGGGTTTTCCAATGCGCGGCACGGAGATCCTTTGCAGTGGCGAGCAGCGCGCCCGCATCGATTTTGCCGGCCCAATACCGTTCCGTCGCCCATTTGAGCTCGCGGTCGCGGCCGATACGGGGATAGCCCGCGATGGTAGAAATTGCCATTGATTCCTTTCCTCAGCCCACAACGGGCAGCCACAGGCACGCGGCGAACGGCGAACCGGCCGCCCGCGTGGTGAACACTGCGACACCGCCTCGGGCGGACCGGCAAAGACACTTCATTATGCTGCGCCGGCTGCACTTGTTGCCGGTTGCGGCCTATCGGAAAGCGATACCGGGCCAACGGTTACGGATTTCGCTCCACCTGCATCTGGTAATGGGCGATCGTTTCTTCGCGCAGCTCGAGCAGCGCATCGGACATGTCCACCTGGTAGGGTCTTTCGGGTGTGAGCTCGCGCAGGAACGCGGGGAGCGCATCGCGTGACGCCATCGCTCGCGACCGGATCTGGTGCACCGATTCCTCTGACATCACCCGTTTGCCATCGATGACGATCGGCTCCAACAATGGCTGGCTGTTCGCGGGCGCCCGCTCGCCCTCCAGCGCAATGAGATCCCGGTCGAATTCGCCCATCCGGTAGACCTGCTTGCGACCCGGCCAGGTGCTCTTGCCTCCGGCGATCTTGATCCGAGCGGGATAATCGGGGTCGCTGTCGAACCAGACGAGCTTATAGACCGCGCCGATGACCCCGCCGACCGTGCCGCTTGCGGCGGTGCCCAACCCAACCCCGAGATTGCCGCCGACCCCGAAACCGTCGACCGGCGCGCCGGCATCGAGAATCTCGACGATGCGGTATTCGTCGATATCGCCGCTGACCAGCACCTTGACATCGGGCAAGCCTGCGTCATCGAGTTTGCGCCGCACCATGAAGCTGTCGGCAATCAGGTCGCCACTATCCAGGCGAACGGCGGACAACCGGTGCCCGGTGCGGGGATCTTCCTCCTGCGCGATGGCGATCGCGTGTTCGATTCCCGCTGGAACGCTATAGGTGTCGAGCAACAGGCTATAGCGCGGAAGCGCGGTCGCCACGGCCCGGAATGCCTCGAGCTCGGTGGGGTAGGCCTGCACCAGCGCGTGCGGAATCGTGCCGCTGGCGGGGATGTCGTAGGCCATTGCGGCGGCGACGAACGACGTGCTGTCGCAGCCACCGATATATCCCGAGCGGGCCGCCATGTACGGCGCATGCGCACGTCGAAAGGAGAAATCGGCAACGCTGGCCCCCCGGGCGGCGAGCGTGAGCCGGGCCGCTTTGGTCGCGATCAGGGTCGAGACACCGATGGCCCGCAGCAATCCGGATTCGAGGATGAGCGCCTCATGGAAGGGAGCCGTCACCCGAAGAAGTGGTTCGTTCGGGAAGGCGATCTCGCCTTCCCGCATACCGAAGATATCTCCGGAAAAGCGCATCTGGCTGAGGTATTTCAGGAAGGCCGGTTCGTAGTGCTTGATCTGTTCGAGATAAGCAAGCTGCGGATCGGTAAAGATGAAGCGTTGGAGATAATCCATGGCCGGTTCCAGTCCGGCGACCAGCATGAATCCGCCAGCAAACGGATTGGAGCGAACGTAGAGATCGAACGTAGCAGCGCCGGTGTGATGGCCTTTCCAGGTCATGTAGGCGGCATCGAGGTGGTAAAGATCGAGATAGAGGGCCGTCGATTCTGGCAAGAACGCATGGTCGCCCTTATAGCTCTGGATCTCCGCTGGATCATCCACGAAGCCACGGTTGTTGCTGCTCATGCGTTCTCCAAGCATCTCCTTTTGGGATGCGCCTCACAGACCGGCCCAACGCCTGTTGCTATGAAAGCGATTTGACGATGCGGATGTTGTTCGATGCCAGATGATAGAGCCAGACGGCGTGAAAGAAATCGGCAGGATGCGCCGCGCCGGGCGGAAGACTCGGATCGTCCGGGATGTCGAAGGTCTCGACACAGTCCATCGGCACGATGACCTGGAATCCCTGGATGCTCCGCGCATTGGCGCGCAACCGCAGGTGCATCGCGAGCGCGGTCACGCAGAGATCGGTGCAGTCGCCAATCACGATCGCGGTGCGCAGATTCGGATGCGCGTCCAGCCAGGTATCGAACGTAGTGTCGATGGCGGGATGCAATGAATTCTTCTGGATGACGGTGAACCGGTTCGCAAAGGGCAATTCAGCCAGCTCGGGGATCATCTCGCTTTCGGAGGTGCCGGCAACGGCATGGGCCGGATACGCCTCGAATTCCGGGGAGTCGGCGGGATGGGAGTCTTGCAGGAAGACAAAATCGCGCACGCCGTAATCCCAGGCGCGCTGAACGAGAGCCAGCACTGGACCGGTGATGTCATCGATCCGTTCGGACGAAAGCGCGCCCTCGCGCAAAAAGCCTTTGATGATGTCGGCGCCGAAAACGGCGGTCGCGGTTGGATCGGGAGCGACATCGTCGAGGCGTGCGGCGGGAACAGTTTCCAACCAGCGGGCAACGAACGGCGGGATATCGGTAGTGGGCACGATGGAGACTCCGTAGGATGGAACGCGCCGGTCGGCACCGGCAATTTCACGTTGCAGCCTATTTTCGCACGCTAAGGACACGATCGGTGTGCCTGATCAGTGAGACCGGACCTTCGATCGTGACCCAGACCGTTCCCGCTGAATGCGTGCTGCGTGCTCGAAACGGCTACGCCTTGAAGGAAACGCCGCAACCGAGATGCGTTCCATTCGTGGCGGTCCAGCGGCGGAGTGCGTCGAGCTCGTCGTCATCGATGATCCATTGGCGCGCACACGAGGGGCAGACGACGGCGACGGTGCAATCCCCACGGCTTTCGCACCATTCGACCAGGTCGCCGAAGGCATGACACTCCCCTTCGCAGAGATGCGCGATGACCTCCGTAACGATGATGGGTGCCTCCAGCGATGGCTTGGCGGCGGTTCCGGGCTGCATCTGTTCCATGGGGCTCCTCCTCTCCATGCCTTGCGGCCACTGCGTCATGTCGGGAGTGAGGCTTTCAGGTTAACAGAATATCCTCAGCTTCGTGCAAATGTCTGGGTGTGTTGACGAGGGCAGTGATTGGTTCTATGGTCGATGGTCTGACCATTCGACGTTCTTCTTCAGGAACAGGACAATCAGATGAGCGCATCCAACCCCATTCGCGAGCGGCAGGCGCCGATCAAGGAGCGGTTCGCGGCCGATCCCGATGCCGGCAAGATCACGATCGCGGTCGACAGCGTCACCGAGGGCAACGATCCGATGCTGGTGACGATCGCGGCCGAGGCCGATCCAAGCTGGAGATTCGATTCGAGCGCGCATCCGCTGGCCGGCGGCGAGGGCAACCTCCCCTGCTCCGGCGATATTTTCCTGGCATCGCTGGCGGCGTGTCAGGAGATCACCTTGCGGATGGTTGCGGCGGCAATGGGGATCGAGCTGACAAAGGCCGCGGTGCGGGTGGAAGGCACTATGGACTTCCAGGGCACGATGGGCACCAATCCGGAAACCCCGGTTGGTTTCACGAACATCCGCATTCTGGTCGACATCGACGCCGACGCCCCCGCTGACCGGCTCGAGCGCCTCGTGCAGCGCGCGGAAAAGTACTGCGTCATCGCCTCGACGTTGCGGACCCCGCCAAATGTGGAATTGATGGTGACGACGGGAGATTAGGTCCGCAGTCCGGGGCCGGAGAACCTTGGTCATCGAGCTATCCGTTTTCCCGGCCTCCGGGCTCCGGACCCAATTGCTACACTGCCGCCCATGAGCACACCCACCAATCCCATTGTCGATATCACCACACCGCTGGGCACGATCTCGGTCGAGGTCGACCAGCAACATGCGCCCGGCACGGCCGCGAATTTTCTTGGATATGTCGATCGAGACGAGTACGACGGCAGCCGCTTCTATCGCACGGTAACGCCGGACAATCAGCCGGATGACACGATCCGGATCGCGGTGATCCAGGGGGGCGTGGCCAGCCTGGACGACTATCCGCGCCGCGATGTGCCAAGCGTCGATCTGGAGCGGACCAGCGTCACCGGTTTGAAGCATCTGGATGGGACCATCTCGATGGCCCGCATGACGCCCGACAGCGCCAACAGCGAGTTCTTCATCTGCGTCGGCGACCAGCCGGATCTCGATTTCGGCGGTATGCGCAATCCGGATGGCCAAGGGTTTGCCGCGTTCGGGCAGGTAATCGCGGGAATGGATGTGGTGCACGCCATCAATGGCTCACCGGCCGAGGGGCAGCACCTCGAACCCCCGATCGCGATTACATCGATCGAGCGCCGGAGATAGCAGCCGACCGGGATTCGAACTCCCCGGGCGCCAACACAACGTCCACTGGGACTGAACATGCGCCGGATCTCGGTGCGCTGGGAGTCGAGTATTGACCCTGGGTATGCTGTTGCTGGCCGTAGTGCTGGCGCTGGATATCTTTGCCGGGGGCATTTCGCTCGGATTGCAGGGGCTGCCGCGAAGGCAATGGGCGCGCACGGCGGCGCTCTTTGCGATCGTGGCGTTTCTCATGCTCGTGGCCGGGGTCTTGCTGGGACGCTCGCTGGGCGACCGATTGGGGAGTCACGCCACCTATTTCGCCGGAGCGCTGTTGCTGCTGGTCGGATTGCGGGCGGTTTTCGAGGCGGTGCAGAAACCCGAGTTCGAAGATCTCGGTCCGATCGACAGCTTTTCGGTGCGGGCGCTGTTCGGGATCTCGCTGGTCATTTGCATGGACAAGTTCGCGGCCGGTCTGAGTCTGGCGGGCAGCGACCAATCGCTCACCGGGTTCATGGCGTGGCTGCTGGTGCTGACCTTTATCGTGACTTTCGCCGGGTTCTGGCTCGGCAAGCAAACCGGCTCGAAAGTGGAATCAGCCGCGGAGCTGATTGCCGGCGCGATCTTCGTCGTGCTCGGACTTTTGATCATTTATCAAACCTGGGGCGGTGGCAAGCCGATTATTTAGGCACAGAGCAGCAGGGATCGGTTAGTCGTCCCGAGCGCGACTATCACCCTTCACGGTCATGATCGGCTGCAAGACATGCATGACCTCGATCAGGTCCAGTTGCCGCTCGATGACGACATGGATGTCTTTGTAGGCGGCTGGAGCTTCGTCGACATAGGACATCGATGCCCGTGAGTGGGTATCGGCCAGGGAGGCCGCGAAGACATCCGAGGTAATCTCGCGCCGGGCCGCCCCGCGGCCCATCACCCGTCCGGCCCCATGGGAACACGATCGATAGCTTTGCTCGTTGCCCAACCCGCGCACGATATAGCTGGCGGTGCCCATGCTCCCAGGTATCACGCCATACTCCCCGTCGTAGGCACTGGTCGCTCCCTTGCGGTGAATCACCAGCGATTGCCCGTCGTAGTCTTCGATGCGGGCGAAATTGTGATGGATGTTGATGACGCGGCGCGGTTCATCAGGACCGATATCGAGCTTTCTCCGCTCCATCATTGTGCGGAATGCACTGTGCAACCGCTGCCCCATCAGCAGACGATTGGCCAGCGCGTATTCCGCTGCCCACCCCATATCGGTCATATAGTCTTGCCCCTCCGGATCGTCCAGTGGCAGCGAGGCGAGGTCTTTGGCGGTGACCAAACGTCGCCGCTCGGTCGATTCGATGGCCGCTTGGTTGTAATGCTCTGCGATCCGCAAGCCGGTGTGACGGCTGCCGGAATGCACCATCAGCCAGAGCTCGTCGTCATCATCGACAAGCGCTTCCAGGAAATGATTGCCCCCACCCAGGGTGCCAAGCTGGAAGGCAGCACGCTCGCGCACCAGCGCCTGCAACGACGACGCCCGCAACGACTGGTCGAGCGCTCCCAGGGGCTCCGGCGATTTATGCGATTGGAACCCGGTGGGAATATCGCGATTCACCTGTCCGCCCCATTCGCGCCAAAAACGCTGGTCCATCCGTTCCCGGTCGTAGTGCACGCCGGTTTGAATCGCATGCAATCCACATCCGATGTCGACACCAACCGCGTTCGGAATTACTGCGCCAATCGTCGGAGCGACACAACCAATCGGCACCCCATACCCGACATGGCAGTCGGGCATCACCGCAATATGGGGTCCCACTTCGGGATGACTGGCGATATCGATCAATTGCTGCATGGCACCCTCCTCGATCTCCTCGGGAGGCATCCAGGATTTGATGGGCGCTCGGAGGCCGGGTCGTTCGATCAGGGTGTACATGACATATTCTCTGGAATCCGCATCGGATCATGCTGAGTTCAAGTGTCGTCGTCTTCCGCAATTGACACAGGTATGCGCTTGGCAAATCACCGAAATCTGGAGATGAGCACGAACTCGAACACCGCATCCCGGCCTGGATCCTCGCGAGCGAGATCGGCTTCCTGGGAGCGTGCTACCCGATCCAGACCTCCTACAATGCACTCATGACGACTTCACCCATCATCTATCTCGATGCTGATGCCTGTCCGGTCAAGGAGCAGGTCTATCGGGTGGCGGCGCGGTATTCGATTCCGTTGATGGTGGTGGCGAATAGTCCGCTGCGAATTCCGGAGATGGCAGATCTGGATGCCCGGATGATGGTGGTGCCGGGAGCGCTGGATGCGGCGGACGACTGGATCGCGGAGCAGGCGACAGCGGACGATCTGGTGCTGACCGCCGATATCCTGCTGGCGCAACGGACGCTGGAAAACGGGGTGCGCACGCTCGATTTCCGGGGAAAGGAGTTCTCTCCCACGCGGATCGGCGAGGCGGTCGCTGGACGGGATATGGCCGCGATGATGCGCTCGATGGGGATGACAACGGGCGGACCGGCGCCGTTTTCACAGAAGGATCGCGGGAAGTTCGCGTCGCTGCTGGATAACGCGGTGAGCCGGATGGCGCGGTTGCGGGAAACTGGTAAATAATTCTCGAAAGTGCGTTTCTGGAATTGTGCCTTCGGATTTTGAGAAAGCCGAATGACAGACGACGAGTTTCAAGCAATCGTCGAACGCGGGCGAGAAAGCCGAAATGTGGAATTCAAGAGCGGCGGCCCAATTAATGACAATCACCTGCTGAGACGCGTGCTCCGCGCCGTTTTAGCGATGTCCAATAGCCAGCGAGGTGGTTTCGTAATCCTTGGCGTTGAAGAACGGGCAGGGCAGACAATTCTTACCGGACTGCCTAAAGTCGACGCTTCCACTTGGACTCTCGACGACTTCAGTGACAAATGCGCCGATTGGGTGGATCCCGCGATCTCAGTAGATATCGAGATCAAACACTTCCGTGAAAAAGACTTCGTGGTTATTGACGTTTCAGAATTCGACGAAACCCCAGTATTCGCCCGTAAGGGGTACCGATCCCCAGCAGGTGATATGGTACTTCGAGCCGGAGCCCTCTACGTCCGAGGAACAAGAAAACCGGAGACTGTCGAAATTCGGACGGCCGAAGACATGCGTCGCCTTCTTTCCCTGGCCCTGGAGAAGCGCGTTGCTCATTTCTTTCGCTTGGCGACCGTGGCAGGATTCATGCCCCAGCCATCCGCCCTTCCCTCGGATGAAGACCTCTTCGAACAACAAGCGCAGGATTTTTCGCCATGACCCTCGTGCAATCCACTGCCGACAAGATTAAGACCCAGGGTTACTGGGCAGTCACCATCCGACCGGTCGAATTTCAGGAAGATCGTGTTGCGAGCC
>DASTFJ010000025.1:0-12189 GCA_035708745.1 Thermomicrobiales bacterium
GGCGGAATACGCGACCATCTGGAACGGGCAGGAAGAGCCAGAGGTCATGCGGCACAAGAACCAAGTGCTGGACGAGTGGTGCGCGAAGATCGGGCGCGATCCGGGCGAGATCGAGCGCTCGGTGCAAATCTTCGGTAAGCAGCTCGATAAGCTGGACGAGTACTACGACGCGGGGGTGACGCATTTTCTTTGCGCGTCGCCCGGTCCGGACTATGATCTTTCTGACTTGAACAAGCTGCTGGCGTGGCGTGACGCGCGTGGTCAGTAGGGGGTGTTCGAAAAGAGGTCTACCGAGAAGCGCGTAGTTTGAACTCGGCGCAAAGCCTCGACGTAAATTGATGGGGTAGACACCTTGCCTACCCCATCGTACTCGTTCTGCCGAAATGCGCGTTCCGTTCCGCAGCTCACTGTCGCCGGGCAGCAGTCACCAAGCAACTTGCAAATGCTGCAACGCGTCTGGCCAAGATTTCATCCCATGCAAGTGGTGCCGAACGCACAGTTCTGTCCGGCTGGGCATGGCGGGTTGCAGATGTTAGCGAGGCACGTTCCAACCCCGCCAGACAATGTGCAGTCGCCGGTACAGCACGAGACTGCGCCGAACCCCCCTGAACAGTCGCTGCCCTCCGCCAGGCAGGTCTCTTCCCGGCAGAAACAGGCGGGAAACCCTGGAGGCGCGTCGCAGCCGCACTGACCGGACTGGCAATCGCCGTCCACACTGCATTCGCCGAAGAGCGGTACCAGCCCGCCGCCTGCACATTCACCGGTGATCGCATCGCAGAGACCATCGCACTCGCAGTCAATGCAGCTCGCCGCTCCGGTTACATCGATGTAGGAGCCGGTGGCGCAGGCAGAGCATTGATCGGCACCCTGGTAATCCACATAGGTGCCGAGGCCGCATGGAACGCAGGCCAGTCCGCCGGCGGAGAAGGTGCCGATGCCACAGGCAAGACAACCCTCGTCTGAGGGTTCAAATCCTGGTAGGCAGTCCTCGAAGCAAGGCCCGGTATTGCACGTCCGTTGCTCCGACAGGGACTCCTCATCGCAAAGGATGCCGCCGCAGGCCCCGTCGGTGACGATCGTGCGGGTGCGGGTCTGTGTGCCTCCGCCGCAGGTGGCAGAGCAGGCGCCCCACTCGTCAAAGTCGCTGTAGGCGCAATCGACGGGATGCGGAGTCTGCGCGCAGGTGCCGGCATTGCAGCTGTAGGTGGCGCAGATGGTGTCGGTTCCACACTCTCCGGCCGTACAGCAGTTGCTCCGCAGGAAGTCTTCTGGATGCTGATCCTTATGGCCAGTGAGCCAGCCGTTCTGACTGATCGAGAGCCACTGATACGTGCCCGAGCTGGCGTCCCAGTGGCAAAGATCAACCTTGGGGGCGGCCAGCGAGGTGCCCGCGCGCGCTGCTACCAGGGCGGTACCGCCTGCCATGAGTCCGCGCAGCACGGAGCGGCGTGACCGGCCGGTGGCCAGCCGCCTGGTGAGCTCATCGAATCCGTTTCCGTCCATCGTGTCGTTCCCTCTCGATGACCCGCAGCCGTGCGTTCCGGCGCGGTACTACAACCGGTAACGACTGCTGGATCGCAGGCAGCGATGAGGCAGGTGATGCGGTCCAGCGAGTCTTGCATCATGGTGGGGGTAGGCCCGGATTTCGGCATCGCCCAAAGGGCATAGTTTTCAGCGGCAGGGTGAGAACTGGTCTATGACCAAAGTCGTAGACCGGTCAACCTGGTTCATTGAGCCGGGGCTTGTCGTCCAATGTATCCATCGCGGACTTGGGTTCCGTGCAACGAGAGAGCCTTCGTTGCGGCTCAGAATGACAGCGGGATGCGCCGGTCCGGGATATCCCAGACCGGCGCGGCGAAGGTGGGTGGAGGTGTTAGCCAGCTAGACGGGGTCGCACGACCCGTTTTCGGCACATTGGCCGGGCTAGCCCTCAAATGTGGTGCATTCCGTGCCCGCCGGGTCGAGGGTGCAGGAGACCTGACCGTCCTTGCAGACGTAGTTCACGCACGGTTTTTCCGGTGGGAGATCGGTATCGTCGGGGATGGAGATGGTGTTGCCCGAGCCGTCGCAAATGGCCGTTCGGCAATCGCTGCCAATTTGTTGGTTGTCGGGAAGGGGTGTGCCGCCGGCGGTATTGCTTACCCCGCATTGGCCCTGGATGCAGGTGGCCTGCTGGCAGAAGGTCTCGTTGATCATGCAGTCCGACGGTACGATGCAGGCGTTCTGGCAGCCATTGTCGACCATGCCGTCGCAGTCCTCGTCGAGACCGGAGAAGCAGAGCTCCTTCGAGGGGGTCACTTCGCCGATGCACGGTCCCCAGCCCATGCCCATGGGATCGCACATTTCGGTACCTGCTTTGCACACGCCGACGCCTTCGGTGCCGGGTTGGCCGGAATAGCAGGCGTGCTGTTCGAATGGGGTGCAGGCCGTCGGCGGCAGGCATTGACCGTTGCCATCGCAGGACGATGCGCCCCCCGGTCCACAGCTCGTGCCCTTTGCCGCCGGTGTGTGGATACATTGACCGCCGGAACAGCTATCGATCGTGCACGGATTGTCGTCGTCGCAATTCATCGTGGCGCAGACGTCGACCTCGGGGATACAGACCCGGTTGGTACAGGTGCCTGAGCAACATTGCTTGCCGTTCGTACATTGCGAGCCTCCGCCGTAGCACTTCTTGCTGCCGTTGCCGTTAACGGGCGCTGCCGATGCCTGGGTCACCCCGATGGCCGCCACGCCCAGCCCGGCAACCATCGAATGCAAAGGCGAACCCCGGGAGATGCCGGACGAAAGCGACTTGGTCAGGAGATCGAACCGTTTGTCATCCGTCCTGATTTCCTTCTGTGCGAGCTGATGACGAGGGTGGCGACGGACGCAGCGCCCGTCCCTAGAGCCAATGACTCATGTGCCATCATGCCTGTTGGGTAGGGGATCGGCATCGCCTAAAAGCAATAGTTTTCGCCGGCAGGACGATTGCCGGTCTATGACTTTCGTCATAGTCGGGCCGGTCCGTTCGAGGATGCCGATGTGGTCAGACCAAACCGTGCCGGTGGGCGTAATCCGTTGCCGCCGACCTGGACGGGAGATCGAGCTTGGCGAGGATATGCGTCACATGGACTTTGACGGTGCCAGGACTGATGAAGAGGATGTCGGCGATCTCCCGATTCGACTTCCCCGCTGCCAGCAGCCGCAGAATCTCCAGCTCACGCTGAGTGAGCCCAAGCTTGGCAAGTTGGGGCGGCAGCGCGGTGAGCGCCGCACCCGGGGGAACGGCGACGCGTGACAGCGCCAGCGCGTCCGCAATTTCGCTCGATGGACCGACGGCGCGGACGGTGTCCTGGATCGCCTCGAATTCGGTCTGGCCGATTCCGGAAACGATGGTTTCGGTTGCCATGCGGTGGTCGCGCTCGATGTGCGGCGTAAGGGGGGCGCCCGTGATTGCGCGGTATTGGTTCGCCAGCGCCAGCAGGCGGGCGGCTTCGCCGGTCAGGCCGTCGGCGTGGGCGATGATCGCCAGCCCGACGAGACTCCAAGCCACGTTTTCCAGATCCTGCCGCTCCCAGTTAATGGAGAGGCACGTCTGGTAGAGGGTCATGGCCTCATCGAAATTTCCGGACGCGCGCGCGACATCGGCCAAATGTCCCGGTATACAGCAGGAGAGCTCCCAGCCAAATCCCAACGCCTGCCAGATGTGCGCTGCCTGTTGCAGATCGTTTGCCGCGGACGAGTTGTTTCCCTTGGTGAAGGCAACCAGCCCGAGATAGTGCAAGCTCCAGGCGAGCCCAGCTTGGTCGTGGGCTTGCTCGAATCGCTCGCGCGCGGCATCGAACCAGGACCGGGCGTCGGCCAGCGCTTTTCGATCCCAGGCAATCCGCCCCAACGACAGCTCGATGCGGCCGATCGCCGCGGGATCACCGGCGTCCTGATAGCGGTTCAACGCATCGGTCAGGTATCCCTCGGCGGCCGGCATGTCGCCATTCATATACGACAGGGTTCCCGCGCACACGAGGGCTTTGCGCATGACCGGGGCGGAAACCTCCACATCCAGCGCCAGTGCCTGCTGCAGCCAATCGCTCCCGGCGCTCGAATGGAACCGGAATTGCCAGTAGGGGAGAAGCGCCCCGGTCACGTCCAGGGCGTACTCGGCGTCCGAGCGGTCGATAGCCGCACGCAACGCCTGGTGCAGATTGCCCTGTTCCGATTCCATGCGATCGAGCCAGACATCGCGCTCGGCGGTGTTCACATGGGATTCGACGCGCCTGGCCAGGTCGAGCAGGTATGCGGCGTGCCGCGCGTGAATGGTCTCGGCTTCTCCACTCGTGTCGAGACGTTCGAGTCCGAATTCCCGCACGGTCTCCAGCATCATGTACCGGGAATCCGGATTGGGGAGATCGACGCGTCGGACCAGGCTATTGGCAACCAGCGTTCGCAGCTCCTGCAGGACATCGGGGGAACCGTCATCGCATACCGCGCGCATGGCTTCCAACGTGAAACCGCCGATGAAGACGGCAAGCTGCCGGAAGAGCCGTTGGGATTCCTCGCCGAGCAAGCCATAGCTCCAGGCGATGGCGTTGCGCATCGTGCGGTGTCGCCGGTCGACGCCGGGAGGGCCGATATTCAGCAAATCCAGCCGGTGTTCGATCTGCGCCAGCAATTCCCGCGGGGTCAGCACCGAGATCCAGGCGGCGGCCAATTCGATAGCCAGGGGCAGGCCGTCGAGCCGGCGGCAGATGTCCACTACGGCCTCGGCATTCGAGCGCGTGAGTGTGAAGGCTGGATCGAGCGCCTGGGCGCGATCGACAAAGAGGCGGCAGGCATCGAACGCGGCTGCCTGTTGCTCGAGCGCGGATTGGTCCACGACCGGCAGCGGCAACGGCCGGATGTCGACGACATGCTCGCCCGGAATGCCCAGCACCGCCCGGCTGGTGATGAGCAGTTTGAGGCGGGGGCAGGCGCCGAGCAAGCCGGCAAGCGCTTCAGCGGCCGGTAGCACCTGCTCGAAGTTGTCCAGGACCAACAAGTACTTGCCGTGCCGCAAGGCACTTTCGAGGCTGTCGAGCACCGAGCGTCCCGCGGTGTGAACGCCCAGCGCCGAGGCGATGGCGGGGAGGACGAGCTCGGATTGCTGAACATCGGAGAGATCGACGAACGAGGTCGCATCACCGGGGGGCGTAATCGCCTGGATGGCAATGCGCGTCTTGCCAACGCCGCCCGGTCCGGTCAGCGTGACGGCGGCGATATCCTCACGGTTCAGCAGCTCCTGAACGGTTTCGATCTCTCGACGCCGCCCGAAAAACGAGGTGCGGGGCGCGGGAATCGAAGGAGCGTGAAAGCCATGCTGCGACGCGATCGAGACAATGTCAGGCGGTTCGTCGCGCGGGTGCATGGGAAATACGCCAACTGCCATCGCGTGAACCCTTTCTGGGCCGTGAATACGCGAACCAGATCGGAGAAGAGTGCGTCTCCCATGAGGTTCGCACATTCTAGCCAGTGGGAAAACTCCGCGTCGACTCGGCAAGCGATCGCGGGATGAATCGGCAAGCCGAAGACGCCGGTCTGGCACCCGCGTACGGGTGATTCCAGCACAGCGTGTGCCGAACGCGGCCGCTCGATATCCGCGACTCCGCCTTCCTCGTGCCCCCGTCGGAGCGCAGCCACCGGATCTGGCCCGCACGCCTGCCCGTTGCGTCGCCCATTATCTGTCGTCCGTTCCGCTATCATGCGGACCAATCGGGCGGACCGCGAACTCCGCAAGGCACAGCGATGAAAGCAGGGTATGGCTGACGTGGCGAACGAAAAATTCCTGATTACCGGGGCCTTTGGCTGCATTGGCGCCTGGGCGGTCAAGCGGCTGGTGGACGAGGGCACGCCTGTCTACACCTACGATCTCCCTGGCAACCCGCACCGGCTCAAGCTGATCATGGACGAGGGGCAATTTAGCCAGGTCAACATCATCGAAGGCGATATCACCGACGCCGAGGCGTTCGATGCGGCCGTGGTCGACAACGGCATCACCAACGTCATCCATCTGGCCGCATTGCAAGTGCCGATGGTGCGCGCCAATCCGATTCTCGGGATGCGGGTGAATGTGGTCGGTTCCACCATCGTGTTCGAAACCGCCAGGCAGCATATGGATCAGGTGAAGAGCGTCGCCTACGCGAGCTCCATCGCGGTCTATGGTCCGGCAAATTTGTATCCCGCGGGTCCGGTCACCAACGATGCGCCCCTGATGCCCGCCACGCTGTACGGCGTGTCCAAACAGGCCGATGAATGGGCCGCCAAGGTCTATTGGCAGGAGAACCAGCTCAAGACGGTTGGGCTGCGTCCCTTCTTCGTCTACGGTCCGGGCCGCGACCAGGGCATGAGCTCCCTGCCGACCAAGGCGATGCTCGCCGCCGCCATCGACCGTCCCTTCAATATCAACTTCGGCGGGAGCGCCGTCTACCAGCATGCAGAAGATGTGGCCGCGGCCTTCATCACTGCCGCGCGGGCCGATATCGACGGAGCGCCTTGTTTCAATCTTGGCGGCACGGTCGAGACGGTGCCCGAGGTGATCGACGCCATCGAAGCGGCGGTTCCCTCGATCGAAGGCAAGATCACGTTCGACGATGTCGTGCTCCCCTTCCCGGAAAGCATGGACGACACCGAGGTGAACAAAGCGCTCGGCCCCCTGAGCTGGCGTCCGTTCGAAGCAGGCGTCGCCACCACCATCGCGGATTTCCAGGCTGCTATTGCGGCCGGTCGTTTGGACGTCGAACGGGCGATTGGGTAAGACCACGCGGGGCTAAAGCCGCCGCGCTACTCAAGCAACGTCCCGTTGGGACTCCGAACGGTATCGAGCGCAACCGATCGAATGACGAGCGGCGTTGTACCAGGGCGTGTTGACAAACTCAATTTCAGGTCGTAGTGCAGGACCTCCGTGTGCTTTTGGAGTCGAAGCGTGCGGCTCTAGCAGGACAGGGACGTCCTGCACTACCCCGGCTGCACACCGCTCACAAAGGTATTTCAGCACGCCCTAGGACTCATCCAAAGAGACCCGCTCTGGTACTACACCGCCTCGGCCGCCAGCGGAAAACCTTGTGGCTCCAGCTCCGATTCTCCCAGCGCCACCAGCAGGCAGCTTGCAACGATCACTGCCGCGCCGATCGCCTTCGGGGCCGAGAGTCCTTCTCCCAGCAGCAACCAGGCGAACACCAATCCAAATGCTGGCTCGACCGAGCAGAGCACGCTCGCCTCGCTGGCCTGCAAATGGCGAATCCCGTAGGCGAAGCAGAGATACGACCCCGCGGTCACCAGGGTCCCAAGCACGACGAGGGCCAGTAGATCGCCGGCTCCCATCGAGAGGGTTTGCTCGGTTGGCCGCTCATAGGCTACGAGCGGGAGCAAGACGATCAATCCGACGAGGAGCGCGCCCGCGGTGACCTCAGCCGGATCCGTATCGTTCGCGCGGCGACCCAGCACCGCATAGATCGCCCAGGCGCCGGCCGAACCGAGGATCAGCAGCATCCCCTCGATTGGGAACGCCAGTGCCCCGCCGCCGGCGACTGCCACCAGGGCCACCCCGGCGGCGCACCCGACCATCGCCAGCATGACCGGAAGCGAACAGCGCTCTCCCAGGACCGCCCAGCCGAGCCCCGTCGTCAGCACCACGGTCCCGGCCAGCAGCACGATCACGGCCGGACCCGCCGGCATGTGTGCCATTCCGAGATTTTGCAGCACCTGCGACGCTGCGACCCCGGTTAGGCCGAGCAGGACCTCGGTCCAGCCGACGCGCGGGCGGCGTCCCTGCAGCGCCAGTACCGGTAGGAGTACCGCCAGCGCAATCGCCAGCCGCATCGCCGCCAGCGTGCAGGGGGGAACGGTATCGACCAATTGCTTGACCAAGGGCGTGGATGCGCCCCAGAGGGCCGCGGTCGCCACGATCGACCCCATCGCCAGCACGCGTGAGGGTATTCGAGTCGGGGACATTTGTGCCGGGAACACCTGAACCATGATCGAGCTCCCCCTGGTGCATCGCGCCGCATCTGCACGAACCGTCGTTGCTTCCTGCATTCAGATTGAGGCCGGCCGGAGAAGCCTGAATCGGCAGGACTGCCTATTCGTCTCCCATGAACGAGCCTCGAATTACTGAGCGCCTGATCTGGCCGGCGCTTACGCCGATCCTCCGCCCGATCCGTTGCCGCAGACAGACGCAGCGGGCACGCAATTCCGGTGTCCCGATGCACATGCCAGGGCCATCGATCTGCTGAAATCCCACTGAATGCCGGCAATCGCGCGACACCGATTCGCTGGGGGGCCGATAATCGTGCTCGAATGAACCAACGACCGAGGCAACACCGCTCCAGGCCCTGATGACCAGTACCGCCCCTCGACAACCGATCGCGGCGTTGCCCGAACCCGCGGCGAATGGCTCCGCCCCGGCCCTTCTCCCCACCGGCCGGATCGAGCCAGCTCATCGAGTACGCCGGTCGGGCACCGTCACCGCGCCCCAGCGCGATTCCCGTCGTCGCGCCGCGCGGCCCGGTTCCCGATCGGCCCTCTGGCTGCGGTTGCTGGCGCTCGCGCTGGTCACCATCGCCTTCGTGCTTCCCCGCTGGGAGGAGCTCGACCGCATGGTGACGCCCGATGAGCCGATCTGGCTCGCGCGCTCGGCCAATTTCTATGAGGCGCTCGCCAGCCGCGATTGGCCCTCGACGTATCAATATGCCCATCCCGGGGTGCCGGTCATGTGGGCGGGCGCGATCGGCTATTTCCTGGCCGCGCGCGATTATCCCGATCAGATGGGCATGCAGATCACCCAGCGGCAGAACTACATTGCCTCGGTGCTGGAGCAAGCGGGCTACGATCCGCTCGATGTCCTGGTCGCCACCCGGCAGGTGCTGGTCGTCTTCGCGGCCATCGCGTTCGCACTCGCCTTCTGGTATGCGTTGCGCTTGCTCGGGCTGGCCGAGGTGCTGCTTGGATTCCTGCTGATCGCGCTCGAGCCGTACGGTATCGGCTTGGGCAAGCTGCTCCATGTCGATGCCATTGCCGCCATTTTCTTTCTGCTGGCGATGGTCACCATGCTGGTCTTCATTCATCGTGGCCGGCGCAAGCGCGATCTGCTGGTCTGCGGCGTCGCGAGCTCACTCACGATCCTTACGCGCGCGCAGACCGCCGTGCTCATTCCCATCTTCGGGCTGCTCTTGTTGCTCGCGCTGACCAATGGCAAGGTCCGCCGTCCCACCTGGGCGGAGCTGAAGGAACGGCTCGTTTGGCCGATGTTCGTTTGGGGCGTGGCCATGCTCGCCACCGCCGTCATCCTCTGGCCCGCGCTGCCCACGGCGCCGCGCACCGTTTTCAGCGGCATGTTCTCGTTCGCCGAAACTGCCGCCATCGAAGGGCACGAAAGGGTCATCTATTTCGATGGCGAGCTTTTCACCGGCGATCCCGGTTACCGCTTCTATCCGGTGGCTTTTCTCTGGCGGGCCACCCCCGCCACCCTGGCCGGATTCGTCCTCGCTATCGCGCTGGTCTGTTTCGGTCGCCGCTGGGCGCTCGCCCGCGCCCAGCGGCAGATCGTCCTTGGTTTCCTTATCGGCGCCGGCTCCTACACCCTGCTCATGACCCTGGCCGCCAAGAAGTTCGACCGCTATCTCATGCCCGCGTTTCCGCTGATTGCCCTCGCGGGTGGTTGGGGAATCCTGCAAGCCGCCCGGTTGATCGGTCGCCGGCTACCCGGTCCCGCCAATGCGTATCCTCTGCTGGCCGCTACCCTCGCGATTGGTATTCAGCTCTCCGGGGTCGCGCAAACCGGGCCGTATTACCTCAGCTATTACAGCCCACTCATGGGTGGCACGGTGAATGCGACCGATTCCATGATGGTCGGCTGGGGAGAAGGCTTCGATCAGGTCGCCGACTATCTGAATGCCCAACCGGACGGCGGCGATATCGTGGTTTCCACTGAAGCCTGGCGCTCCCCGCTGAGCTATTTCCTCGATGGCGATGCCCGTTTCGCCGCGTTCGTCGACGATCCCGGCGGGATGTTCCGCTGGGCTTCATCCGACTATTACCTGCTCTCTGTCACGCCGCTGACCCGCAACGGGGTCTGGCCCGATCTGCTGAAGCTCATCGAGCAGAAAACGCCGGTGCTGACCGTTACCCTCAACGGACTCGACTACGCCCGCCTGTACGACATCCGCGACGATCGCATTCCTGCCTATTTGGAAAACGGGAACACCGGGATGATCGATATCACCGGCGCGGGCCGGCTGGTCGCCTCCGGCCGCAACAAGGAGGATTCGATCGTCCGCGGCGCGACCATTCGGGAAACCCTCTATTTCGACCGGCTCGATCCTGAGCTCGACAGCTCGGTCGGCATTCGCATGCGCGTCGTCGACGCCCAGGGCGAGGTCGTCTGGCACAGCGAGGGGCCGTTGCAGCTGCAGCCGCCGGTGCGGCACGGTCTCTGGGGGGTCGATCAGCCGATCCAGATTCCGTCCGATACCTCGCCTGGCTCGCACCGCGTCGAAATGCAGCTTTACGATCTCGCGACCGGGGCGCCGCTCCCCGCTTTCTCCAACCGGCTCGGCGAGCGCATGGGCGCCTGGCTCACCATCGACACGTTTTATATCTACGAAACCAACCTCGATTTGAACGAGGCGTCGGAGTAACCGTCGTCCTGAGCGAAGTCGGAGGACCTCTCCGTTCCCCGCAACCCAGTCTCCACCGAGTCACTTGGGTAGGGAACCCCCTGTGGTTGCCTTGGCCGCCCCACACCCATCTCTATGGTCGTTGGGGTTTGGTCAGGTTGGTTATCGAGCTGCGCTCGATGGCACGGCGCGGAGTCCGTGCCCTACGACCGAGGTAGTACGAGGAAGGCCGGGGTTCGCGGCAACGAGAGGTTCCTCGACAAGCTCGGAATGACGGGGTAGGGTCGCGCGCGCCTGAGCACAGCGCCCTACAATATCGGCCTCGGTCCGAAGTCGACTCGCACCCGAAGGAGCTCACGCCGGATGTCCTCGTCGCGCACCGTCAAGGTTGGTCTGCATCTTCCCGAAACCGAGCGCATCGTTGGCTGGCAGGAAACCGCGGCACTTGTGCGGGCCGCCGAGGATGGCGGGCTCGATTCGATCTGGATGCCCGACCACCTTCTCTACCGGTCCGAATCCGGCGAGGTGACCGGCCCCTGGGAATGCTGGTCGATGCTCTGCGCGGTCGCGGCCATCACCAATCGGGTCGAGCTCGGCCCGCTCGTTTTCTGCACCGGGTTTCGCAATCCCGCGCTGATCGCCAAGATGGCCGACACGCTCGACGAGATCTCCGGCGGCCGGCTCATCCTGGGTCTGGGCGCTGGCTGGAACGAAACGGAATACACCGCGTACGGGTTTCCCTACGATCACCGCTTCAGCCGCTTCGAGGAAGCGTTCACCATCATCCGCACGCTGCTGAAGGAAGGCCACATCGACTTCGAGGGTGACTACTACTCCGCCCGGGATTGCGAGCTGCGCCCACGTGGCCCGCGGCCGCAAGGCCCGCCCCTGATGATCGGCTCCAAGGGTGGCAAGATGCTGGAGCTTGCGCTACCTCACGTGCAGTACTGGAATGGCTGGCCCCGCTGGTGGGGCAACGACCCCGTCCGCCTCGCCAAACTGATCGCCGAAGTCGATGCAGTCGCCGCGGCGCAGCAGGTTGCTCCCAGTAGCTTCCAGCGCACGACGGCCGTCTTCGTCCGGTTCCAGGGTATCGAAACGCTCGACAACCAGAACGATCCCGACGCGCCGCATTTCACCGGCAGCGACGAGCAGATCGCCCAGTTCCTGCGCGATGTCGCCGGCACCGGTATCGATCACATTCAAGTGGTGCTCGACCCGATCACCGTTCCCGGCGTCGAGCGTCTTTGCCGCATCGTCGAAACGCTGACCTGAGCCCGGGGTCCGGAGACGATCGTAGCGAAGGGCGTCTCTGCCCTCTCGTCTCCGGGACCTGAGGTGTAGTGCAGGAGGTCTCTCTCTTGCTTGGCGTATGACGGCTACAGCAGGACAGAGACGTCCTGCACTTCTCTATAAAAAAGCTCACTCGGCCGAGTCATCTGGGAACACGGGCGGGCACAGGGGCCCGCACCCTACCTAAGGTTGGCCGTGCGCAGACGACTATCCCGGCAAGTTGCAAGCGCGCCAGCATTGGTGGCCACGGAAGCAAATTTCGTCCGAC
>DASTFJ010000026.1:0-2558 GCA_035708745.1 Thermomicrobiales bacterium
CGCCACGCTGCAACGCGATGCGACCCTCAATTCCTTGCATGTCACGCTGGGTTCGAAGTTCAGCAAGAGCTCGATCAGCTCACTCATGCAGGGCGAAGACTCGCTGGCCGAGATGCTGGGCATCTCGTTCGCCGATGGCGATCAGTTCTTCGACCATCACACCTGGCAGCTGCATGAGTCGCCCTACGCGACCAGCGACCTCGAGTTCAAGACGGCGCTCAAGGAGAATGCGCGCACCGTCTATTCGGGGCTGATCAAGGTCTCCGAGGGCGCGCAGAAGACCGACGCCTACCAGCAGAACCGCAATCTGGTGCTCAGCCGCGAGGCGCGGGCCGACTCGATCCCGAATCTGGAGATCGCGGCCAACGACGTGCGCTGCACCCACGGCGCGACCATCTCGCAGGTTGTGCCGGAACACATCTTTTATCTCCAGGCGCGTGGCATCCCCTACACCGAAGCGCAAAAGCTGATCGTCGAAGGCTTCTTCCGCCCGGTGATCGACCGTATCCCGGCCGAGGAGATCCAGGGCTTTCTGGAAGGCGCAATCGCCCACAAGGTGGGTATGTAAACGGAACGAGGCAATGGGCAACAGGCAAAAGGCAATAGTGAATCTGTCGCATCGAGCCGGCGCTTCTCACTATTGCCGATTGCCTTTTGCCTAATGCCCAACGACCGCAGGGAGTTCCATTCATGACCGTAACCATGCAGCCCTCGACGATTGACGGTCTCGCCATTCGCAAGGACTTTCCGATCTTTCAGCAGGCGCCGTCCGAGGGACGGGTGCCGCTCGTGTTTCTCGATAGCGCCGCGTCGTCGCAACGGCCGGCGGTGGTCATCGACACGGTCAGCGATTTCTATGCGCGCACCAATGCCAATATCCACCGCGGGGTCTACCAGCTCTCCGAGCAGGCCACCCTGCGCTATGAAGAAGCTCGGCACATCACCGCGCAGTTCATCAACGCCGCGCAGCCGCGCGAATGCATCTTCGTTCGTAACACGACCGAGGCGATCAATCTGGTCGCCAGCTCCTGGGGCCGCGCGAATCTGAATCCGGGCGACCGGATTCTGCTGTCGGTCATGGAACATCATTCCAACCTCGTTCCCTGGCAGCTGATTGCCGAGGAGCGCGGGGTCATCATCGATTACATCCCGCTGACCAGTGACCAGCGGCTCGATATGGAGGCGTTCGAAACGCTCCTGAAGAACGAGCCGAAGCTGGTGGCGGTCGCCCATGTTTCCAATGCGGTCGGAACGATCAATCCCATCGCCGAAATCGTGCAAAAGGCCCATGCCGCCGGGGCGCTGGTGCTGGTCGATGGCGCGCAATCCGTGCCGCATATGCCGGTCGATGTGCAGGCGCTCGATGTCGACTTCATGGCGTTTTCCGGCCACAAGATGCTCGGCCCTATGGGCAGCGGCGTACTCTATGGCAAGCGCAAGCTGCTGGAAGCGATGCCGCCATATATGAGCGGGGGCAGCATGATCCGCAAGGTCACGCTGGAAAAGACCACCTTTGCCGATCTGCCTGCCCGCTTCGAAGCCGGCACCCCGGCGGTGGCCGACCAGGTCGGTCTGGGCGCGGCGATGCAGTATCTCGCTGACCTGGGTATGGAGAAGGTGCGCCAGCATGAGGTCGAGCTGCTCGATTATGCGCTGGAGCAGCTGCCGAGTGTTCCTGGTTTGACCGCGTTCGGCCCCGACGATCTGAATGAGCGGGCCGGCGTGATCTCCTTCACCCTCGGCGATATCCACGCGCACGATGTCTCGTCGATTCTGGACAGTGAGAATATCGCGGTCCGCGCCGGGCACCACTGCGCCCAACCGCTGATGCACGAGCTGGGTGTCACCGCCACCACGCGCGCCAGTCTCTACGTCTACAACACGAAAGACGATGTGGATCGTCTGATCGCCGGCCTGCACAAGGCCAACAAGGTCTTTGGACTCGCATAAGCCATGAGCG
The DNA here is from genome assembly GCA_035708745.1 of Thermomicrobiales bacterium. GTDB lineage: Bacteria > Chloroflexota > Chloroflexia > Thermomicrobiales > UBA6265 > JAMLHN01. Next base: position 1,961 of record DASTFJ010000026.1, read on the forward strand.
ACGATCTCTATCGAGACATCATTCTCGACCACTACCGCAATCCGCGGAACAAGGGCACGCTCGATCCGGCTGACTTCACCTACGAGGACGTCAATCCGCTCTGCGGCGACGAGATTCGCATCGATGTGCGGGTGAAGGACGACAAGATCGACGAGATCGCCTTTTCCGGTCGCGGTTGCGCCATTTCGCAGGCGTCGGCTTCCATTTTGATGGAAATGACCGATGGCAAATCGCTGGAAGAAGTCAAGGCGATCACCAAGGAAGATCTGCTGGAAGAGCTGATGGTGCCCATCAGCCCGGCCCGCCTGAAATGCGCGCTCCTGAGTCTCAAGGTTCTCAAAGCCGGCATTTACGGTGTCGGTCACGATGACGACGAGTAGGGAGCGATATGGTTTTGCGCAAACTTGGTCGAGCAGTCCAGGCGGGAACGCGGCCGTCGCAAGCGCCGAGCCGTCCAGGCGGCGATGTCGATGACAGCGAACTGAATTTCTATGTCGTTGGCAAGACGAGCGATATCGGCCCCGGCGAATTGAAATACGTCGAGGTCGGACCGGACTACCTTCAGATCGTGCTCGTCAACTTCGAGGGCGATTACTAC
>DASTFJ010000027.1:0-21650 GCA_035708745.1 Thermomicrobiales bacterium
TGGTCCGCGCCCCGACCATCGCATCGGGCGGTGGCCGACTGCGTCAAAGGGCCAAAGTTGAGTATCGCGCTGGCGCGCGATCGCAGGACGCGGAGACCCTGAGCTCCGTCCAGCGGCGCGAAACAGAGGCTGAGCAGCAGGGCAACGTGCGGACCCTCCACTGCGGTCGGGGCGACGAGAAACAAAACAGCCGAGCCATCTGGCCCGACTGCTCCGCTGCTTTCAGTTTGCAAGAAGCTTGTGTCTGATTCCTAAACCAGCATGAGCGCGGCAAACGCGCCAAGAATCAGGCACAAACAGGTTGCAAGCCGAATCGCGAGGTCTCGTGGATCGACGCGATCCACCGATTCCGGCTTCTGGGCCATGTCCCCTCCCCAGATATGTCACCCCTCCCAGACCGGCACGCCACATCCTCGCTCCGACAACGGGAATCGAGAGGAAGATCGCCGATCAGGTAACGGAGCCAGTGTAGTCACGCGAAGCAAGCGGTGTCAATGCACGTTCACCTCGAGGTTTGCAAGAGACAAACGTGCCCAGATTTGCATCCGGACGGTCTCGCTGGTTATGTCGCCCCGAGACTCGAAGCCGGCCAAACCCGGCCACGCGAAGGCGGCGGTAGGTGCTGCATATACCACCGGCGCCGGGCCAGGGTCGGCGTCCTCGCTCGCGCAAATTCCTGCGCCGTGCCGCGTCGACCAGAGGAAGTTCCCCTCCAACGCGCGAGTTCGCTATAATCATTCCAACGACGAGCTAAGGGCGCCGCCCTTGGCTTCTTCCGTTAGAGCTGTCACGCAGGCGCCGCACGGCGTTCTTTTTTTTACCCGCAGCCTGTTCCCGCTGTCGTGTTGCAACGCGCCGGGCGGCAGCTTCGATCGAGTTACTGGATCACCGGGATCGGTATCAGCGGATCCCACGCATGGGCGCGATCGACGTTTGATCGCTGGCCCCAAGAGAAAACGAGGCCCTATATGGTTCGCAACCACATCGTCCGACTGACTGCTGAAGGCAGAGACCGCCTGAAGGAAGAGCTCGAGCATTTGCAGCACACCAAGCTGCCCGAGCTCACCACGCGCATCCAGGATGCGAACGAGCACGGCGACATCTCCGACAACAGCGAGTACGAGGATCTCAAGGAAGAAGTAGTGATGACGGATGCCCGCATCACCGAGCTGGAATTCTTGCTCGATACCGCCGAGATCGTGGAAAAGCCGTCCGACGGAACCATCGGGCTCGGCTCGACGGTCACGATCGTCAGCGACGACGGCGAATCGGACACCTGGCGGCTGGTGAGCCCGGAGGAGGCCGACACCCGCGCCGGTGCGATTTCCACCGACTCCCCGGTGGGCAATGCGCTCATCGGGCGGAAGAAGGGAGACAAGACCACCGTCGAGACGCCTGGCGGCGCCTTCACCTATACCATCGAAAAGGTGGCCTGACGCCCATACGCGTCGCGGTATCGTTATGGCCGGGCGCCGTTCGCGAGCGCCCGGCCTTTTGGTTGTCTGGAGTATTGCTCAGTGAGTGAATCGATGGAACCCGAGCTCTCGGAACTGCAGACCGTCCGGCTGGACAAGGTGCGCGAGTTCCGCAACGCCGGTGTGGAGCCCTACCCCACCCGCTCGCGGCGCACCCACACCACCGCCGAGACGGTCGATCTCTTCGAATCGGACGAGGGCGAAGGCGCGGCCGAGCATGTGGTGGCCGTCGGTGGCCGCATCACCGCTATTCGCCATATGGGCAAAACCATCTTCGTTCAGGTTCGCGACGGCTACGGCACGATTCAGCTCTATCTGCGCAAGGATGAGTTGGGTGAGGAGCGCTTCGCGGAATTCTTGCATCTCTTCGATTTGGGCGATTGGGTGCAGGCCAGCGGCTCCCTCTTCCGCACCAAGACCGGAGAGATCTCGGTTCGGTCCAGGGAAGTAACGATGCTCTCCAAGGCGCTCAATGCGCCGCCGGACAAATACCACGGCCTGCAGGACATCGAAATCAGATACCGGCAACGCTATGCCGATCTCATCGCAAATGCCGAGGTGCGGCGGATCTTCGAGATCCGCTCGAAGCTCGTATCGGCATTTCGCGACTATCTCGACAGCCATGGCTATCTCGAGGTCGAAACTCCGGTGCTCCAGCCCCTCTATGGTGGCGCGGCGGCCCGGCCCTTCACCACTCATCACAATGCACTCGACCAGACCTTTTACCTTCGCATCGCCGATGAGCTCTATCTGAAGCGGCTGATCGTCGGCGGCTTCGAGCGTGTCTACGAGATCGCCAAGGACTTCCGCAACGAGGGCGTCGACCGCAATCACTCACCCGAGTTCACCATGCTCGAGTTCTACGAGGCCTTCGCCGACTACACCACGATGATGGAGCGGGTGCAGGGGCTCGTGCGCGCCGCGTCGGAGCGCATCTTCGGTGGCCAGGTGTTCGAAACGCAGGGCCACCTGATCGATCTCTCCGGAGACTGGCCGCGCATCACCCTCCGGCAGGCCATCCTGGACAAGTCCGGGGTCGACTACACCCAACACCCCGATCAGCCGTCGCTGCTGGCGGCCGCGCGCGCGGCCGGCGCGGATGTCGATCACACTACGGTCTGGCCGCGCATCGTCGACGAGCTGCTCAAGCAGTTCGTACGGCCCAATCTGATCCAGCCGACCTTCCTGATCGACTACCCGGTCCAGCTTTCCCCGCTTGCCAAGCGAAAGCTGGACGACCCAACCCACGCCGAGCGGTTCCAGCTCTATATCGCGGGCGGCGAGTTGGCAAACGCCTTCACTGAGCTGAACGATCCCATCGATCAGTGGAGCCGCTTCGTCGAACAGCAGAGGGACAAGGACGCCGGCGACTTGGACGCCATGCCCATCGACCGCGATTTCATCAATGCCTTGATGTATGGCATGCCGCCGACCGGTGGCGTAGGCATCGGCATCGACCGCATCACCATGATCTTCGCGGATCAGACCACCATCCGCGATGTCATCCTCTTTCCGGCCATGCGCAATCTGCCGGCAGGCGATCCGGCCGGCTCTTTCGCACATGACGTCGGGAGCGAATGAACCGTTGCGATATAATTTCGGTGCTGACGCGCGATCATGCGATCGGACCTTTGACCGGCCGATCGGACTTCGGAGATTCCGATGAATAACGATGAACTGAACTATTACAAAGACTTCGGCCCGGACGATGCCGTGCGCGAGCGAACCGGCATCTACGCGTTCGGGTTCAGTATGGCCTCGTTTCTGGGGTTCCTGGTGCCCGGCGCGATCGTGTTCGGTATCGGGGCGCTTGGCGGTTTCCTGATCTCCAAGTACCTCTAGCTCTCCGAGCTTTGCAGCCACCTGCCGAGTCGTGACCGAGCTCCCTCATCCCCCGCGTGAGGCGCAGACCGTTTTCGAGCTCCGCATCCTTCGTGCCGCCCTTGCGGTAGTAATGGTGCTGGGCGTTCTCGGCATGGCTCCGGCGGCGGCCACTGGACCATCCGCCGGCTTTTATGTCGCCTCGACCGGCCACGCGCTCTCCGATCCCTTCCTGCGCTATTGGGTCGACCACGACGGCGCAACCTCGCTCGGCCTCCCCGTGTCCAATGTCGTCCAACGCAACGGCCGCACCACTCAATACTTCCAATACGGTGTGCTGGTGCTCAAAAGCAATGGCTCGACCACGCGCTTACGGGCCGGGGTCGATTTGCTGGACGAGCTGCGCGGCGATCCCGCGCTGGTGAATGGACGCCGCGAGCCGTCCTCCCGCGCAATCCAGGGGCTGTCGCCGAGCGACATCGTGCTCCAAACGAATGTGAGCGGCGCGGGATCGTTTCCCGCCATCGACGAGTCCCTCCTTCCGTATTGGCAACAATGGGGCGGCCCAGATCTGCTCGGCAGTCCGGTGAGCCCCGCCTACCGGCATGGCGCGATTCGCACCCAGTGGTTCGAATATGGCCGCATCGACCTGGGACCGGATGGCGCCGCGCTCGCCGAAATCGGGCTCGAGCTGGCCCGGCACTCGGACGTCCCGACCGGGCCGGAAGACCGCGGCCAGCTGCCGCTCTTCGATCCCTCCCGGTTTGTCGCCTTCTCCGGCGATGGCACGATTCCGAATGCCAATGAACCGTTCGATCCCGTCCGGATCGAAATCCCAACAATCCGGGTCGACGCGTCGATCGAAATCACGACCGTTCAGGACGGAACGATGACCAATCCGGGGGATCCGTGGAAAGCTGGATGGTATGCCTCGTTTTCGCGTCCCGGCGAGTGGACCAATACCGTCATCGCCGGGCATCGTGACTGGTGGGGCTACGGCCCGGTGGTCTTCTGGAATCTGGGATTGTTGCAGCCCGGCGACAGGATCTATCTGGTTGGGGCGGACGGCGCCGGCGCTACCTATGTCGTCAATTCCAATACACTCGTCCCCCGGACGGTCGATCCCCAGTCGATCATCAATGACATTGGCTACGAAGCCCTGACCCTCATCACCTGCGGCGGCGCCTGGACCGGCTCCGAATACACCGATCGCATCATCATCCGGGCATACCGGATTTAGCGCTCATCACACGGCGTTTACGAAAGCTGGCCGTAGTGAACGGCCTCTGTGCCCTCGAGTTGCAGGGAGATGCGGCAGCCCCGCCATCGTCCCATGCGAAGTCGACGTAGCCGGCGAGTTCGCAATCCGTCAGCGCTCTCGTTCAGCGCATCCGCCGGCAGGCAGGATGACCGTAAAGGTCGAACCGGCGCCAAGCGCCGATTTCACCTCGATCTCACCGCCGTGCGCGGTCACGATCGCCTTGGCGATGGCCAAACCGAGTCCGACTCCCCCGCTGGCACGCTCGCGAGAGGCATCGGCCCGGAAGAACCGGGTGAAGATTCGTTGCTGATCCTCGGACGAAATGCCCGTGCCAGTATCGGTAACGGAGAAACGAGCGCCGCCTCGATCGTTGTTGACCCGCAAGACGATCGATCCATCGGCCGGGGTATAGCGCCGGGCGTTGTCGCAGAAGATCAGCATCACCTGCTCCAACCGGTCGCGGTCGCCGACAATGACCACCTCCTCGTCGCCTTCGATCGAAATGGCTGGCTCCGGCCCGATCGCCAATACCGATCGCACCACATCCTTCGCCACCTCGGATAGATCGACCGGGCTGCACTGGATCGCCAGACCGCCGGGCGCCTCCGACCGCGCCAGCGTCAACAGATCGTCGGTAAGGCGCGACATCCGCCCGCTCTCCCGCTTAAGGTCGAGAATCGAGCCGGCCGCCTCGGGGTCCAGCGTCCCGGTGCGCCTGAGCTGCATCTCCAGCAGATCGACATTGCCGCGGATCGCCGTCAGCGGCGTGCGCAGCTCGTGCGACGCGTCGGCGACGAACTGGCGCTGCGTGGCAAACGCCAGCTCCATCTGACCCAGCACATTGTTGAATGTGCGCGCCAGCCGGGCGAGCTCATCCTCGGTGGACGGCACATCGAGCCGCTGATCGAGCGCAAGACGCTCACTCGGGCTGTTGGCGATCGATTGCGCGCGCTGCACCATCTGGTCGACCGGTTTCAGCGCCCGGCCGGCAAGAAACCAGCCAGCGACGGACGCCAGCAGCGCCCCGGCCAGTGCCGCCGCCAGAAACTGGCGGCGCAGATCGTGCAACATGTCGTTGACTTGAATGAGCGGCTCAGCCACATTGATTGCGCCGATAACGGCCCCAGTATTGAGCTTGATCGGATACGTCAGCACCCGGACCGTCTCGCCGTCGAGCACGCTCGTCCCGTATCGCATCTGACCAGTCTGAGCAGCAGCCGGCACAGTCGGAATGGTGCGGTCACCTAGACTCTCTGTCGAGAAATAGACCGCGCCGTTCGGGCTGACGACCTGGATCAATTGGCTCGGAAAGGAAAAGGAATCAGCTGGCAGCGATTGCAGATACGCCGTTTGGCCGCCGACCTGTAGCTGGAACTGGTTGAGCATTTGCTCGGCGGTGTTGCGGATGCGCACATCGACATCATTCCGCAGCTCGCGTTCCAATACCTTGGCGACGCCCGCGCCGAGTAGCAGGACAATGATGAAGAGGATGATGGCGTACCAGGCTGTCAGCCGAAAGCGGATCGATCGGAAGAACCTGGTACGCTCGGAGTTCATGCCGGCGATTTGCGGAGTACATACCCGACGCCGCGTACGGTCTGAATCACGCGCGGTTCGCCATCGGCCTCGAGCATCTTGCGCAAGTTCGCCACGAAGACCTCGAGCACATTCGAATCGCCCCAGAAATCGTCACCCCACACCCGCTGCATGATCTGCGCACGGGTCAGGACGAAGTTGGGGTTGCGCAGGAAATAGACCAGCAGATCGAACTCGCGCGGGGTCAGCCGCAGCTCGCGCTCGCCCCGTGTGGCAATGCGCGTCCCCAAGTCGATCTGTATGTCTTCGAACGACAGGACCTCATAGGGCCGGTCGTCGGCGGAAGTCGCCCCTCGCCGCAGGAGCGCCCGCAACCGCGCCATCAGCTCGTCGAGCGAAAACGGCTTGACCAGATAGTCATCGGCCCCGGCATCCAACCCGGCGATGCGCTCGGGCACGCCATCGCGAGCGGTGAGCATCAGGATAGGAAGCGACTTGCTGCCGCTCTGCGCCTCGGCACTTCGGATCCGGCGGGCAACTTCGATGCCATTCATCACGGGGAGCATCACATCGAGAATCAACAGCTCGGGAGGTTGGTTGCGCACCGAAACCAACGCCTGCCCGCCGTCGGAAACGTGCGAAACCTCATACCCCTCGAACGCAAGACCGCGGCGCAACAAGCTCGCCACGCCAGGGTCGTCTTCGACTACCAAAACTCGTATCGCTCGTGTCGCCGTCGGTGATTCGGTCATCGATTTGTCCGTCTGCAGCAATGTCGACATGGATGCCTCCGCATCGGGGATTATCACGCGCCTTCGTGATTCGTGATGGCTCGACACCCAGACGCGGCCGGTCTTCGATTGCTCGATGACTCGACCGCGCCCGGTTTATGTGAGCTCGTCAGGACGGTCAGGCGGAACCGCCCCGATTGACTCCTATTGGGGAAGAGTGGTCGGACGCTCACCGAGCGTGACATCGACCGTCGTCTGCTGGCCGTTGCGAATCACATCGAGCGTGACCGTGTCGCCAGGTTTCTGCTGAAAGAGAATGGTGTCGAGCGCTTCGCTGGGATCGGTCGAGTTGTCGCCGTTCACGCCGACGATGATGTCGCCGGCCTGCAGACCGCCATTGGCAGCCGGGCCGCCGGCTTCGATCTCCATCACTTGGACACCTTGCTCAGTGGCCTGCGCCTGAATACCGAGATACGGGCGGGCATAGTGACCGGTGGAAACGATCTCGTCGACGATCACCTTGGCGGCGTTCGATTCGATGGCGAAGTTGAAACCCTCATCAGTGCTCTGGCTGCTGGCATCGCCATAGGCCTTGGCCACATTGATGCCAATAACCTGGCCGTCCATGTTCAGGAGCGGGCCGCCCGAGTTGCCGGGATAGATGGCGGCATCGTGCTGGATCAGATTCGGCAGGCTATAGCCGCCGCCGGAATTCAGATCGCCATCGACCGCGCCGATCATGCCGTCGCTGACCGTGTTGTTGAACTCGCCATATGGCGTGCCAATGGCGACGACTTCATCGCCCGGGCGCATCTGGCTCGAATCGCCCCAGGACACCGTGGCCGGAACCGTGGCGCCGTCCGCGAGATCGATCTGCAGCACCGCAATATCCTGGAACGGATCGGTCCCGACCAACGTGGCGGTCTCGACAGTCCCGTCTGAATACCGGACCTGGAAGGCCGCCGCGCCCTCGACCACGTGATTGTTGGTAACCACGTGGCCCTGCTCATCGATGATGAAACCGGACCCGGAGGCATACTCGACCAGGTTCGAACCCGAATCGGTCGTGCCATTGTCGGCCGGGGGCTGTCCCTGACCGGGAAGCTGCTGGCCGGGCATGCCCGGAATCTGCTGACCGCCCTGCGCCTGCTGGAGTGTCGACGCATCGACGAAGGTCGTGATTGTCACGACCGCGGGATTTGCCTGTGCGTAGACATCGGCCACGCTTTTGGCCTGCGCATCGGTCTGAGCATTCTGCTCAGTCGTAGTGCCCTGAGCGGCAACCTGATCCGGTTGGATGAGATTGCCGATAGTGCCAACCGAGCCCACCCCAAACGCGAGACCAAAGGTCAGGATACCGGCAGCCAGCATCCGCTTGGGCGACCAGGGCTGTCGGTTAGGCCGGGTCGATCGATCGTGCAAGTTCTCCATATTTCGTCCCTCGAAGCCAGCTCACGGCTGGCGACTTCCAGCGACGCGACCGTTCGCGCTCGCAGCAGAACGGTTCATCCTCGTTCGCTGAAATCGAGTCTGACGTCGGGGACTGAATTCAATCTGATCGTTTTCTGAATTTTCCGTGAAATCAGGGAGTGCGGGGCAAGAGGCAGGGAGAGGGTCGGAAATTACCGGTCCCGCCGCAAACTACCATTGCCTTTTGCCTCTTGCCCTATCGAGCAATCGCCTCGCGAATTAGCCCGGGCACGTCGGAGGGCCGGATCGCGACATTCACGCCGGCCTCCTTCATCGCCGCGATCTTGCCATCGGCGGTGCCGCTGCCACCGGAGATGATGGCCCCGGCGTGCCCCATGCGTTTTCCCGGAGGAGCAGTGCGTCCGGCGATGAAGCCGACCACCGGCTTGGTGACATGCTCGGCGATGAACGCGGCCGCGTTCTCCTCGTCGGTGCCCCCGATCTCGCCGATCATCACGATCGCCTCGGTCTCGGGATCGTCCTGGAACAGACCGAGCGTATCGATGAACGACGTACCGATGATGGGATCGCCCCCGATGCCAACTGCGGTCGACTGACCGAGATCCGCCTTGGTCAGCGCATCGACCACTTCATAGGTGAGCGTGCCCGAGCGGGAAACGAGACCGATCGGTCCCTTCTTGTGGATGAACCCCGGCATGATGCCGACCTTGGCCTCGTCCGGCGTGATGACACCCGGGCAGTTCGGACCGAGCAGCCGCAACCCGCGATCCCTGACATATCGGTAGATCGGCACCATATCGAGGATGGGAATGCCCTCGGTAATGCAGATGATGAAAGGAATATCGTTCGCGGCCGCCTCGTAGATCGCATCAGGCGCAAATCTGGCCGGCACAAAAATAATCGAGACATTCGGCTGCACGGCGGCGACCGCGTCCGCGACCGTATCAAAGACCGGTGCTCCGGCCACCGCCTTGCCGGCTCCGCCCGGTGTGACGCCGCCGACCACCGGAGTGCCGTATTCGACCATCTGCGTGGTGTGGAACGACCCTTCTTTACCGGTAATGCCCTGCACCAGGACTCGCGACGCGGAATTGACGAGAATGCTCAACGCTCACCCCTGTCCTGCTGGAGGAAATGCTCTCTACGCCGCCTTGCCAACTGCATCGACGACCTCACGCGCGGCTTCATCCATCGAATCGACGGCGGTGATTCCCGCTTCGGCCAGGATGGCCTGGCCCTCGGTCGCGTTCGTGCCGGAAAGCCGCACCACGATCGGCACCTTCACCGCCACCTGGCCCAACGCATCGCGGATGCCGTGCGCGACCACATCGCCGCGGGTAATGCCGCCGAAGATATTGATCAGAATCGCCTGAACCGCTGGATCGGCGGTTACCAGCCTGAACGCCTTGGCCACCTGATCGGCCGATGCGCCGCCACCGACATCCAGAAAGTTGGCTGGGTCTCCGCCGCTCAGCTTGACGGCGTCCATGGTCGCCATTGCCAAACCGGCGCCGTTGACGATGCAACCGATATTGCCGGTCAGCTTGACGAACGAGATCCCCGACGCCTTGGCGTCGATCTCGGTCGGTTCCTCCTCGGCAAGATCGCGCAGCTCGAGAATATCCGGATGGCGGAAGACCGCGTTGTCGTCGAAGCTCATCTTCGAGTCGAGCGCCATCACCTTCCCCTCACCGGTGACGATGAGCGGATTGATCTCCGCCAGCGTGGCGTCGGTTTTCAGGAAGGCGGTGAACAGCTTGACCGCGATATCCGCGAATTGTCCGACCTGCTTGGCATCGAGCCCAAGCGAAAATCCGACCTCACGCGCCTGCCACGCCTGCAATCCGAGAAAAGGATCGGCCAGGACGCGAACGATCTTATCCGGGGTTTCGCGGGCCACGGTTTCGATATCGACCCCGCCTTCGGCACTCGCCATCAGCGAGACTTGCCGCTGCGCCCGGTCCAGAATGATTCCCAGATAAATCTCGCGCTGAATGTCGACCGCCGGAACGACCAGCACCTTGTGCACCACGCGGCCGTTGATCGCCATCCCCAGGATCTTCTGGGCGGCGTCCTCCGCTTCCTGCGGAGTTTTCGCCAGCTTGATGCCACCCGCCTTGCCGCGGCCGCCGGTGTGGACCTGAGCCTTCACCGCAACCGCCGACCCGATGGTCTGCGCAATCGATTTCGCTTCGGCGGGAGTGTCGGCGACCTTGCCCCCATTGACTGGGATCCCGAAAGACGCCAGCACATTCGCGGCCTGGTATTCATGAACATTCATCGGTCGTTTGGCGCCTTCAGCTCAGGTCGTCGCCGGAATTGCAGACGTTCGCCGGTGCGACGCACTCCCGGCGTGCGGAAACGTTCAGCATCCTAACACAGCTTCCAAGCCCTTCCAGCGGGACGCATCGCCGTTGCTATACCGGTCGTTCGGCCCAACTTCCGCCCGCGGAGCCGCCTCCGAAGGAGCTCGACACTCCAGCGCCATACAACGTCTTTTGCATTTTCTTACAAGACGAAGCGCATTGCTGATGTTTTCCGTCATTTTGCGTGAGATAGTTGACTTTTCTCATCCGGTGATATAAGAAAATGAGGACGCATCCAAACGAGTGTGCCAGAACGGACCGCGCCTTTTGGCGAGTCTTCACGGAACCATTTCGCCGGGAACGTCGCATGTGTTCGTTTCACTATCAGTCGTGGGATCGCCACGGTAGGAGAGATCTGGCGGAATGAGTGATCAAACACTCACCTGCCGCGATTGCGGTCAGCAGTTTGTTTTCACAGCGGGGGAGCAGGCGTTTTATACCGAACGCGGGTTCTCGCCCCCCATGCGATGTCAATCGTGCCGTGCCAAACGGAAAGCCGATCGCAATTCCGGCGGCGGCGGATATGACTCGGCCGGCTATGGGGCCAACGGTGGAGGAGGAGGCGGCTATTCATCCGGGCCGCGCCAGCTCTATCCAGCGGTCTGCTCCAACTGCGGGCGCGCGACCGAAGTGCCGTTCCTGCCGAGGACGGACAAACCGGTCTATTGCCGCGATTGCTTCCAGAGCATGCGCGGGCAGCAACAACCTCGCTACTCCGACTACTAGGCCGACAGGCATAATGCGAAAAGAGACGCGCGACCGGTTCGAGCCGGTCGCGCGTTTTCATTCGGCGGCGTCGGCCTCCCGCGCCTCGCTCTGTAGCTGCCGGATGTACTGAACCAGCTTCCAGCGCTCGCCGGTCGAAAGGGCTTGGTCGAACGCCGGCATGCGGGTACCGGGCACGCCGTCGCCAATCCAATAGAAGAGATCGCCATCCGACTGCGCTTCGGTGCTGCCACCGGTGAGATCGGCAGCGTTGCCATGTAAGTGCGCCAAATTGGACGTTCCGGCTCCGCGGCCACCGGCGCCATGACAGATGGCGCAGTTCGCCAGGTAAAGGTCGCCCACATAGGTGATCGCACCAGTCGACGAGTCGACCGGTGGGCTCAGCGAATGCCCGGGCGTCACCGGGAGAACGCTGCGCGCAGCGGAGACCACGAAACCTCCGGCAATCACCAGCGAGGCCGCCAGCAGAAACGCGCTCGCCAGCGGCTCCAACCCGGTGATGCGGCGTAGTCCGCCCAGCCCGATCGCGAGCATTGCCGCCGCCAGCACGAGCGCCAGCCCGGTGTGAGTCGTCACCCGAAAGCCGCTCCAGGCGTCTGACGACACACGTGTGCCATAGACGGCGAGCTGGCTGGTGTCGATTGGCAACGTACCAACCTCATCCTCGACACCCGCGCGCCTGACCGTCACCTCTACTTGCCACGGACCGGCGATCCCGAGTCGTCCAGCCGGGAATACAAAGACACTCGGCTTGCCGTCGACTGCCGCGGCATCGAAGCGGTCGCCGACTGTCTCTCCTCCTTCGGTTTCCAGGGACGTTCGAACGATGACGCGCTGTAGGCCCGTCGCAGGTGAGATGGACACGGTGACGACATCGATTGGATCGCCGGTCAACACTCCGCTGAGCGACACGGTCGATGCACCCGTCTCTGCACTTTCCGAGAGCTCCAGCGCCCGAGCAGCGACCGGCACGACCAGCGGTTGATTCGCCGGCGGCGTTTGGCTGAGATCGGCTGAAAAGAGCAGCACGACTGTCGCCATTACCAATTCCAACCCTACCGCCAGTGGGATCCAGCGCGGGCGCCCCGGAATCGCCTGCAGCACCCGCCGGTTGTACCAGGCGACTCCGAGGATGGCAGCCACGATAGCGATCTTGAACAGCAGGGTGCGCCCGTAGTCGGTGTGCTGCAGCGAACGGCGGCCGTCGATATGCCAATAGGCGGAAGCGACGCCGGCCAGGACGACGATGACGACGGCGACGATGAAGCGATTTCCCTGCCGGCTGAGCAAAAGCCGGTCCGCCTCCGTATTTGCCGCCGGTGACAGGGTGACGAGTAACCCAAGCAGCCCACCGAGCCATACCGAGGCGGCCGCCAGATGAATGAGATCGACCAATGCCGCCAGCCACGCAGGATCCGCTGCACCAGCATGACCAGATACGGCGATCGACGCCAGACCAAGAGCTCCGCAGGCGAGCAGCAGCGCGATCAGTCGCCCCTCCGGATATCGTGGGAGCAACCACGCGGTCACCAACGCAACAACCAACGCGGCCAGTCGGACAAGCCAGGCCTGGCCGTAGGTCGACCCAAGCAAATCGGAGAACGTGCCGGCGTAAATGCCCCCGAGCATCGATCCACCGCTGACCGCCACTTCCCGCGCCCGAAACGAAAGCAACGCGCCCACGATCGCGATCCCCGGCAATACGAGAACGACCGGTCGATGAGCTACGAGCGCGCGGCCATTCACCAACCCAAAGCAGGCAAGACCGGTCAGTAAGACGAGACCGATCAGCTCCAGCCATTTGCCCGCAATCGACCAATCCGACGCCCCAGCAGATCCGGCGGTCCCTTGCACGGGCATCTCGCCCGTTCCGACCGAAAATGTGAACGACCCGCTCGACGCGTGACCGTCTTCGGCGGAATAGGCGCCCCAGACGACGGTATACACCCCAGGCGCTAGCGAATCAGAGTTGGGGACGGAGGCGCGAACGATATGGTGATCATTGGCATCCAACGCGATGGAGCCCAGCGCCACGGACGTTCCGTCCGAGCGCACCAGAGCCATCGAGCTGAGACTGGGATTGACCGTTTCGGTGAAACGAAGCTCGATATCCGCAGGCGCCGACGCCACGGCGGCCCCGGCTCCCGGCGCCGAGCTCGCCAGCTCAGCATGGGCGTGGGCCGGTACCGTCGGGACCAGCAGCGCGGTCAACAGCCCGAACAGCAACGCGCAGCGCCAGGTCCATCGAAAACAAGCAGTCATCGTATCGCCACCGTCTCCATGGTCGGGCTACACTGTAGAAAATTGGGCGCCGTTCCAGCGATCGTGGGAATCCCGGACCGGCTGCAGGACCTCGAGTTGTCAGTAACGACCAGTAAAACCGAAAAGGCCGACGGTATGCTGTCCGGGTTGCGCGCCCGCTTCCGTCGGACCGCCAACGCGAATGAACCGCCGAGCGAGGTCGAGCTGCCGAGCGCTGGAGCGATTGTGCGCGAAGGTGAACGGGTGCGGCTGCGGCGCCACGTGCCCGCGAATCGTGCCGCATTTCAACGCTGGTATGCCGACCCAGAGATTGCCTACCTCTTACGCCACGATCTGACTCCACTCACGGAACGCCAGTCACGCGGTTACTTCGACACCATCATTCTTCCTATGTCACTCCAGGGCTATTGCTACGCCATCCATATCGCTGAAACCGACGAGCTGATCGGCTCGACGGCCCTGACCGACGCCGGCCCCGGCGCCCCGCAAGCCGCCCTCTTTCGTATTGTCATCGGCGAAAAGTTTGCTTGGGAGCAGGGGTACGGCACCGAAGCGACCCGCCTGGTCGTGGACGAGGCGTTCGAAACGCTGGGGCTCGACGAGGTGCAGCTCGAGGTCTTCCGGCACAATCCCCGCGCCATCGCCTCGTACAAAAAAGTCGGATTTCAGCGGACCGGAGCCCATACCGAATACATCCCCCCGGAAGGAACGCCACTCCACGTCGTGGAAATGGCAATTCGCCGCGAAGAGCCACAACCTGAGCGTTAGGTCGTCTCAGCAACGCTCATCACACGGGCGCGGCCTCAACCTCTCTCACATCCAAGGACGTCCCTGTCCTGCTGCTGCTAGATTGCTAGACCACTACGGGTCGAGGACGCCGGCGCCGAGCTCGAATCGCAATGAGCCACACCCGCAAACTCCTTAACTCCTGACTCCCAACTCCAAAAATTTGACTCGTTCCCTGCCCGGCAACTAAACTTATGCCGGTCGCCCAGGTGGCGACCGTGATATGCAGGCGCGCTCATCGAGAGCGCCTCCAGCCTGCATTCGGCTCAGTGAAGGGAGCGGCGTTGGACGCCGGCAGTTCTACAAAGCCTGGACCTGCTAACCCGGTCTCCCGGAGCATGCGAGCCCACTGATTTCGATCGCCCCGATCTGAAATTTCGTGCCGTTCGCCCCGGAGAGTCCGGGGGCGGTCCAGGACGTAAATCGTTTCTGGAACCAAAAAGGACGGTGCCTCATGCAGAAATCCATGCGATATCACATCGCCGATGGCGAGAATCAGCCCGTGGTCCGCGCGGTTGCGCTTGTCGTGCAGCGCGAGCCGGCCGAGCCCCAGCCGCAGGTCGAGCGCGCGCAGCCGGCAGTCGAAACCGAGCAGCAGCCGCAGGGCAAGTCACGCTGGATCCGCCCAGCGTTGCGCAAGGCGCATCTCGCGTCATCCTAATCTGACGCGGATCGATCGTTTTGGATTCCCGGCTCGGAACCGACGATTCGAACCTCACCCCCGAACATACAGTCGCGCGGTTGCGGGAGGCGCTTGCCTCCGGTGACCGCGCCGGCGCGGTGCTGCTCGCCGGTCGAGTCGACGATGAAGATGCGGAAGCAATCTTCGATGCGCTGGACGCGGCCGAAACCAGCGCTCTCTTCGATCTGGTCGGTGACGAGGAATTCGCCGATCTGATCGAGCGGCTCGATGACGAGCACGCCGCCGATGTGCTGGAGCAGATCCCGGCCTCCGATGCGGCCGATGTGCTCGAAGAGCTCGATCCCGACGACGCCACCGACATCTTCGGCGAGCTCGAACCCAGGCACAGCGAAGTCATCTTCGTGCAAATGGAGCCGGCGGAAGCGCAGGAGCTGCGCGCGCTGCTGGCCTATCCGCCGGAGAGCGCCGGCGGTCTGATGACCCCGGCCTTCGTTTCGATTGCTCCCACGCTGCGCGCCGACCAGGCCATCGCGGCATTGCGCAAGGTCGCGGAAACAGCCGAAACGGTCAACTACGTCTATGTCACCGACCCCGAGGATCATCTCCTTGGGGTGCTTTCCCTGCATCGGCTGGTATTGACCAACCAGGACACGTTGGTGCGCGATCTGATGGTCACACGCCCGATCACCGTGTTGGTGACCGCGGATCAGGAAGACGCCGCCAGGCTGCTCACTGAAAACGAGCTGCTGGCCTTGCCAGTGGTCGACGACGAGAACCACATTCTCGGCATCATCACCGTCGATGACATTACCGAAGTCCTGGAGCGCGAGGTCACCGAGGACATCGAGCGTATCGGTGGTTCGGCCCCGCTGTCCGAGCCGTACCTCCGCGCCAAGCCGACGCTGCTCTACCGTAAGCGGATCGTATGGCTCTTCGTGCTCTTCCTGGCGCAATTTCTGACTGTCTCGATCATCAGCCGGTACGATTCCTTGCTCGACCAAATGACCGTGCTCAGCTTCTTCATACCGATCCTGATTGGCACGGGTGGCAACATCGGCTCCCAGACGGTAACCACCATCGTTCGTGCGCTGGCAATTGACGAGATCGGACCGCAACACACCATCCGCGTGTTGCTCAAAGAAGCATCGACCGGCCTTATGTTGGGAATTACCATGGCGCTGCTGATGTTCGGCCGGGCATTGATTACCAGTGGCGCCACGACCGAGGTCGCGCTGGTGGTGGCAATCACCGTCTTCTCGATCGCCCTCTGGGCGGCTACGGTCGGTTCGATTCTGCCGATCGTGCTGCATAATCTGCGGATCGACCCAGCCGTGGTCTCCGCACCGTTCATCAGTAGCCTCGTCGATACAACCGGCCTGATCATCTACTTCACGGTCGCCCAGGCGCTCCTCGACTTCAGCTGATCTCGACCGGGGTCGCATCGCTCCGGAGCCGGGTTGCGGAGTATGATGACCGTATGTCACAGATTTCCGACCGATCCGGAGCACTCGTGTTGTCCACTTCGAACGCTGATTTCGATTCTGCCGCCGCGGCGATCGCCGACGAGCGCCTTTCCGACGTGCTTTCTCTGGTGCATCGCGAAGGGTTCGGGCATACCGCCCAGGTCGTCCGGCCGGAGCGCGGAAGAACCGCGGACCGCTTGCGCCGGGCTGGTCTGGATACCGCTGCCATCGCCCGTTTGGCCGAGCAAAACCGCCCGATCGTGCTGATCTTCGCGCCGGAACGCGTCGAGGCCGCCGACGTAATCTTGCGGCGCGGCGGCGCTGCCTCGGTCGAACGCTATGCGCAGTGCGCGGGGACCCAATCGACAGTCATCGGGTTCGATCCCGCCGTCTTACAGCCCCGCCGCTCCCACCGACGAAGCGGCACGGCACAGGGCTCCTGAGGCCGCGAGTTCGTACATTGGTGCATGTTGCATGTTGACGACGTCCACGGCATCTGCCTATGATGCCAACGTACAACCGTCACCGAAACAGGCTGTTCCCGTCACGAATTTGCGCTGCCGTCGCTTGTCGGTTGTCACAGCACTTCGGTCGAATCGACAACGCGGACGAGTCTGTTGCGTGCCTTCGATGACGCGGACAGCGCTCCCCTCACCACCGATTCGATCAGCCAATTCAGAGACTCGCACCACGCGACCGGTAGCCATGCCGGTTCGCTCTGGCCGCGCACCGGGGCGCGGCCGCTGACACAACCGAGGGAGTTCTGCTCCGCGCCTTGCACGGCAATGGGTTCACGAGAACCCGGCGAGGCGGACCCGGCATGGCGCCGGGAGCACCGAGTACGAGGAGGTAACTCAGTGTCGCAACCCACCATTCACGAGCTGTACCGCGCGCTGGTCAGCGGGCAGCTCAGTCGTCGCCAGTTCATCGCAAAGGCCGCCGCCATCGGCATTACCGCTCCAGCGCTCGGATTCTTCCTCAAGGCCGCGGAGGCACGCGCGCAGGACGAGCCGACCCCGGTGCCGGCCGACGTAGCGGCCCCCGCGGTCGCAACCCCATGTGAAGGCGACGGGTGTCTCTTCGCCGGTCAGACTGTCACCTTCCTGACACCGAACGAGACCATCCAGGTGCCGATCTTCGAGGTGCGCGACGAATTCGAAGCCGCCACCGGCGCAAAGCTGGACATCGTTTTGGCCGCCATGAACGACACCCTGCCGAATCTGCTGCAGGACGTCGCCAATGGCACCGGCGCCTACGACGCCTCGATCATCGGCGCCTGGTGGCTGGGCGAGCTGGTCGAAGGCGACTATCTGATTGCGATCGATGACTGGCTTGCCGACGATCGCTTCCCGCAATGGAGTCTCGATTCGGTCCTTCCAGCCATTCGCAATCTGATGCAGTACGACGGCAAGACCTACGAGATCGCCTACGACTCGGACGGCCAGGCGTTCTACTACCGGCGCGATCTCTTCACCGATCCCGATCACCAGACCGCCTTCAAGGCCGAAGCCGGCTACGATCTGCCCGATCCTCCGACCACCTGGGATCAGGTCATAGATATCGCCAAGTACTTCAACGGCAAGCCGTTTGGGCCGGATGGCGAAGCGGGTTCTGGCATCACCATGCACCTGGCCGTCGGCCAGCAGGCGATGTTCCACTTCATGACCTTCTCGGCGCCGTTCGTGATCGGCCCGGACAACCCGCAGCTGTACTGGTTCAGCCCGGACGATATGACCCCGCTCATCACCAGCCCGGGTCACGTCCAGGCGATCAACTATCTGGTCGAGCTGTCGAAGCTCGGTCCGGAAGCGATGATGGCCTGGGGGCTGACCGAAAGCTGGGACTACTTCCTCTCTGGCAAGGCGGCCATGACCTTCACCTGGGGCGACCTCGGCGCATTGGCGCAGGAAACCCCGGAGCGCGGTGGCAAGTCGCTGGTCAAGGGCATGACGAAAACGGTGCAATGCCCGGGCACGATGTCCTACTACAACATCGTGGCGGGCGCCGATGCGCCCACCGACGCCCCGAACATCGTCGGCAACACGACCGGCGGTTCCTGGGCCCCGGTCATCTCCAAATTCGCCAAGTCTCCCGAAGCGGCCTACTACGTCTGCGCGCTGATGGCGACCGAGCCGAAAGCCAAGGCCTACGCCGCCCGCGGTTTCGACGGCGTCGATCCGGGCCGCACCTTCGACTTCCCGCCGCCGGACGGCACCGGCAACATCGAGGACTACGTCAAGGCCGGCTGGGACGAGCAGGACGCCAAGGATTACACGAACGCCTATTTCCAAACGTTCAGCAATCCGTTGCAGTTCCCCTACCTGCGTATTCCCGGCACCTTCGAGTACTGGCTGGCGCTCGACACGCATCTCTCCGAAGCGATGACCGGACAGTCATCGCCGGAAGATGCTCTGAACGCTGCGGCATCGGAGTTCGAAGACATCACCGAACGCTTCGGCCGTGATTTGCAGCTCGATTCGTACAAGCGGTCGTTCGGCTTCGAGTAGTCGTTGCGAAAAAGCTCGCGGGCGGAGCGTTGGAGCTCCGCCCGCGGCGTCCCCATCGAACTCAAAGAAAACGGAAAGCGGATACCAATGTCCGAAACTACCGCGCCCGACTCGATCGGAAGCACCCTCGGCGCGCCCAATACCGCACGCGCCAGTCGAAAACGCGACCGAACGCGTTGGTACTTCATCGGGCCGGCCATCATCTGGATCCTCCTCTTTACCCTTTTTCCGCTCCTGTATGCGATCCGGACCAGTTTCTACGCCTTTCGATCCGGCAAGATGCTGCGCTGGGTCGGATTCGACAACTACCGGAACCTGTGGGAAGACGAGGCGCTCCGGTCCGACCTGCAACGGACCATCGTCTATGTGACCGTCGTCGTCGTGGTCGAGATGGTGCTGGGCTTTCTGCTGGCCCTGCTCTTCAACCGCCAGATGCGCGGCGTTTCCAGCCTGCGCACCATCATGGTGCTGCCGCTCTTCGCTTCGCCGATCGCGCTGGGCTATCTCGGCAAGACGATCTTCTATGAGATCGACGGGCCGGTGAACCGCGCCATCGAGGCGTTAGGTGGCAATGGAATTCCCTGGCTCTCGGACCCCACATGGGCCTTCGTGGCGATCATGATCGTCGACATCTGGCAATGGACACCCTTCGTCTTTCTCGTCTCGCTCGCAGGTTTGCAAGCACTGCCGCAGGACATCACCGAGGCGGCCGAGGTCGATGGCGCCAGTGCGCTCCAACGGCTCTTCAGCATCACCCTTCCGCTGATGGCGCCGATCCTTTGGCTGATTCTGCTCTTACGCACCATCGATGCCTTCAAGGTGGTCGATATCGTGATTTCCATGACGTTGGGCGGTCCAGGCCGGGCTACCGAGTTGTACGGCTTCTACGTCTTTCGCACCGCCCGCCGCTTCTTCAATTACGGCTCAGCCGCGGCGCAAGGCTATCTGCTGCTGGTCATTGTGATGATTCTGGTATCGCTGCTCTGGGGCCGCATCAGGAATCTCTACGAACACGACGTGGAAGCGAGGTAGCGCGGCGATGGATGCATATCTCGAGCGAATCCGGCGGCATCCCACACGCTTGCTTGGGGACTTGTTCGTCATCTTCATGTTGATCGTCGTGATCGCCTGGACACTCTTCCCGCTCTACTGGGCCTTCATCAATTCGATCAAGTTTCCGTACGATGTCTACGGCACCAAGTGGATCCCGTGGCTGCAGTTCGAGCCGACCGCCAAATACTGGCGACAACTGCTGGGCGAGCGCGAAATCCGCAGCGCCATCAAGAACAGCCTCATCATCTCGATCGGCGCCGCCACGCTTGCCATTGCGCTGGGGACGCTGGCGGCCTATGGGCTGGCGCGCTTCCGCTTCGACCGCCCGTCCAACGGCGAGCTGACGACCTGGTTTCTTTCGCAGCGAGTGCTGCCGCCGGTCATCTTCGTAACACCGTTCTATCTGCTCGCACGGCAGCTCGACACCTGGAATGTGCCATACCTCGGTCTCGACTCGGTCTGGACCCTGGTCTTGCTCAATGCGACCTTCAACCTCCCCTTCCCGGTGATCATCCTGACGCAGATGTTCCGGGAAATCCCGCGTGAGATCGAAGAAGCCGCCCAGGTGGATGGCGCCAGCCGGCTGCAAATCTTTTTGCGTATCGCGCTGCCGCTGGTGGCGCCCGGTCTGGTCGTCTCGTTCGTCATCGTGATGGCGTTCAGCTGGAATGAGTACATTCTGGCCGTCACGATTGCGGTGAAGAATGCGATCCCGGTGCCAGTGATCATCGCTGGCGCGGAAAGCACCCGCGGCATCGACTACCAGGCAGTGGGAACGCGAACCGTGCTTGCGCTGCTGCCGCCCGCCATTATCGCGTTGATCGCGTCGCGCTATATCATTCGCGGTCTCTCCCTGGGAGCCGTGAAGGGTTAGCCGTTTGCGCAGTTCACAACTGATAGGCATGTTCAACCGGCGCCGGTTTCTGGCTGGCGCCGGTGTTGCGCTTGGAATTCCCACGGGAATTCACGCGCAATCGGCCGATCCATCCCCAACGCCCATTCCCATTCGGATCCAAACTCCCGATCTGGCCTTCGCGGACGCGCTAAAGGGATCGCTGGTTCGGTGGTCCGATGCAAACGCCATCGACGATCTGCGGCTTTCGATCGTGCCGGCCGAACCGGCATCGGATTCGTTGCTGAACGACGCGCGCAAAGGGATCGAGCGATTTTCCGGAGCATTCGTCCCGAATTGGACCATCCCGGATCTGGTGCGGGACCATTTCATCCTTCCCGCTCCCCCAACACTCGCGCCGCTTCCACTGGCGATCGCGCAACTCAGAAGTTTCGGCGGTGGATGGTTCGCGACCGATCTGGATCACGATTGCGATCTGCTCTATTTCCGTCAGGATCAGTTGGATTCCGCTGCGTTCGAACCGGCCGAAACTTGGAATCGACTGCTCGAACAGGCTGAAGAATTTGGTGACCTTGGAATGGGAGGAGTGGGTATTCCCACGACGCATGCCCAGCAAGTAGTCGATCACTTCACCGCAATGGCCGCTAGCGTCGTGCTGGGGTCGGATCCGCCTTCGCCGTTCTGGTTCGAGCCCGACTCCATGGCGCCGGCAATCGCATCGGCCGATCATCAACGA